>JAFGQP010000205.1 GCA_016935635.1 Sedimentisphaerales bacterium | reverse complement strand
TTTTGGCTATTCAAAGACAGGCAATGGCGGCAAATACCTCCAGCCGTCCCAATATTGTTTTGATTTATGCTGATGATGTTGGTTATGGAGATTTGAACTGTTATGGAGCCGACACAGTCCCGACCCCCAATGTCAATCGACTTGCTCGCGAAGGCCTTCGCTTTACCAATGCCTATGCGTCCTCGGCGACGTGCACTCCTTCCCGCTATTCTCTGCTTACGGGGCAGTATGCGTGGCGCAAGAAGGGGACCGGTGTTCTTCCCGGCAATGCGGCTTTGATTATCGATACGCATTGTCGAACTCTGCCCGCGATGCTCAAAGAAGCCGGTTATACGACCGGCGTAGTTGGTAAATGGCATCTCGGCCTCGGGGATGATCCGTCAGCAATGGACTGGAATGCCGACATCAAGCCCGGGCCGCTGGAAATCGGCTTTGATTATGCCTTTTTGATGCCTGCGACGGGTGACCGGGTACCCTGTGTCTTTGTTGAAAATCATCGGGTTGCTGGTCTGGACCCCAATGATCCGATTGCCGTCAGCTATCAGAAGCCTTTCCCCGGCCAGCAGACCGGCCAGTCTCACCGTGACCAGCTTAAAATGGACTGGTCGCATGGCCACAATCAATCTATAGTCAACGGCATTGGACGGATAGGATATATGACCGGCGGCAGTGCGGCGTTGTGGAAAGATGAAGACATGGCGGACCGATTCACCAAAAAAGCGGTCGGTTTTATCGAGGATAAAAAGGGGGTGCCGTTCTTTCTTTATTTTGCCACCCATGATATCCATGTTCCGCGCGTGCCGCATCCCCGATTTGTCGGCAAAACGGATATGGGACCTCGCGGTGATGCCATTGTACAGTTCGACTGGTGTGTCGGACAAATTCTGGATACATTGGACCGCCTGGGACTGACAGACAATACGCTGGTTGTGCTGACCAGTGACAATGGTCCTGTGGTGGACGATGGTTACAACGACGAGTCAGTGGAACGCCTGGGGTCACACAAGCCCGGCGGACCATTACGCGGGGGGAAATACAGCGCCTTCGATGCGGGTACGCGGGAGCCGTTCATTGTACGCTGGCCCAGACAGATTCAGCCGGGAGTGTCGGATGCATTGGTCAGTCAGGTTGACATGATTGCATCGTTTGCCGTACTGACAGGACAAACGCTGAAATCGGATGATGCGCCGGACAGCCTGAATCAACTGGATGCGTTACTGGGTAAAGATTCTGTGGGTCGCAGCCATGTTATCCAGCAGGGTTCCGGTACGATGGCAATCGTCAGGGAGAAATGGAAATATATCGTACCCAGCGATGGTCCGAAAAAATATATTCAAACCAATATAGAAAGCGGCTGCAGCAGCGAACCACAACTTTATGACCTCAGGCAGGATCCCGGCGAAAAGAACAATCTGGCTAAGGCATATCCGGACGTTGTGAAAGAGCTGGACAGGCTCCTGCAAGATGTTAAACAGGCGGGCAGAACTCGTTCCTGACATATCTCTGCTTTTGCGGCTGACGGCATATCCAGATTTTACCAAATTAAAGACGTTTGGTTTCTTGATAGTCTTGGAAAAAAGACCATTATGGGGCGGACAAGGGGCTATTTGCTTGTTATTATTGTGTTAAAAACAAATCTTGCGGGTTACAAAAATCCAATAATTGGTTCTTATTCACTATAGATTCAGAACTTGGAATTAGCGATAATATACACAGTATCAATAGTTTGCGATGCTGTGTTTTACAGAGAGGATCAACGAGCGGTCAGCGTTTGGGGGTGTTAAACGAAAGTCAACCGAAACTAGTGTATTTATTATCGGAGGAACAACATGTTACAAAAAAAAGCAGCAATTGCAGTCACATTGGGCCTGGTTATCCTGAGCGGGATAGCCTCGGCCGCGGTAATTGACCGGACGATTCCGGGCATTATTACCGGAAGTTCCCAGTTCGGCAATCATGAAGCGCCGCGATGGGTGTTTGATAACAGAACCGACACCAAATGGCTGGCGACCAGTCCAACCGGCTGGGTCCAGTTCGAATTCATGAACAATCAGGCCTTTGCGATTAATTCGTATGCGATCACTTCGGCCAATGATGCCGCCGGTCGTGACCCGAAGGCCTGGACGCTTCTGGGCTCTAACGACGGGACCAACTGGAGCACCGTGGATACGCGAAGCAATGAAAGCTGGGTGGCCCGATACCAGCGTCGTGTATTCAAGTGCACCAATACCACGCCATACCGTATGTATCGGCTGAATGTGACCCAAAATAACGGGGATGATATCATGCAGTTTTCCGAGCTGGAACTGATTGAAAACGGCATTTCCAGAACGGCGTATTACCAGTTCTCCTGGAGCAGTCAGATTAATGACGGCGAAGGCGGAAAGCTGGTTCTTGATAAGCTGACAGGCAGTAAATGGCTGACTGGAGGTGATAATACCACCGGCTGGATTCAGTATCAATTCCTTGGTAAGGGTGCCTATGCCATCAATGAGTATGCGATTACCTCGGCCAATGATGCGCCCGACCGCGATCCGAAAGACTGGACTTTGCAGGGCTCCTTTGATGGGACGACCTGGGTCACTCTCGATACGCGTGTCGGTGAAACCTGGACAGACCGTTTCGAGCGTCGTGAATTTACATTTATGAATAATGTTGCCTATTCCCATTACAAGCTGGATGTCACCGCTAATAACGGTTCAGGCAATCTGATGGGCTTTTCAGAATTTGAATTGCTGGAACGCGATCTGCCGGGTGCGGCCAAATATGTCGGCCCTGCCGAAATGGCTTATGAAATTCCCGTGGATGCTCAACTGGACTGGGAAATCGGCGTGGATCCCAATACCGGTGTCGGTGCATGGGATGCCATTGGCGGCCACTATGTCTATCTGGGGACAGCTCCCGACCAGATGCTCCTGATGACCCCGGCGGCGCTGCCGGTTGGAACAACCAGTTTTGATCCGGAACTGGTGGCGAACAAGACCTATTACTGGATGATTGAAGAAGCCGTCAAGACCGACGGCGGCGTTTATCCGGCCGGGGACCCGAACAATGCAGCCGGCCGCGTCTGGCGGTTCAATACAGAGACGACACTGGTTCAGATTAACCCCGAAAGTCCGGTGAATGCATTTGCTCATCCCGGCGGCAGTGCAGCCTTTACAGTTGAAGCCACAGATCCTATGAACGGAACTATCACCTATCAGTGGTACTATGATCCGGATACCGAACTCGAAAATAACGAAGTTCAATTAACCCAGGGCAGCAAATATCAGGGTGTCAACACTTCCACGCTGACGATCAACGATGTAACTGAAGCGGATAAAGGTGCTTATTTCTGCGGCGTGGCCAATGCCAGCGGTGTTGTCGTCTATTCCAAGACGGCCAATCTGTATGTCAAGAAAACCCTGGCTCACTGGACTCTGGATGCAGCCAGCTACAATGGCACAACCTATGCCGATGCAACAGGTTTGGGTCATGATGCAGCTCTTGTCGGCTCTCCCACCTTTACCGAGGGTGTTGCGGACGGTGATAAAAATGCCGATAACGCTGTAGCCAATGGCGCGGTGTCCTTTGTCGATCCGAACAGTTGTGCGGATGCCGGCGGATTCAATCCAAGTGAAGAAACCAGTGCGTTCTCGATTTCAGCCTGGGTTAACTGGCTGGGAATCACAGATGTTACAAGTGGTATGATTGCTGCCAAACGGGATAACTGGTCATCCGAAGACAATAACTACTGGATATTCATGGTCAGCAGTGAAGGCCAGGTGCGGATGCAGTCACAAAATCGAAGCACGCTCAACACGGCCAAGGA
This sequence comes from Sedimentisphaerales bacterium, assembly GCA_016935635.1. Taxonomy (GTDB): domain Bacteria; phylum Planctomycetota; class Phycisphaerae; order Sedimentisphaerales; family Anaerohalosphaeraceae; genus Anaeroglomus. Next base: position 23,833 of record JAFGQP010000205.1, on the reverse strand, counting down.
ACTCGTCACGGAAGGTCAGTGGCACCATGTGGCTGTAACCTACATTGATGGCGTTGCGAGGATTTATGTTGATGGTTTACAGCAGGCCGTGGGCGGGTTCAACCTTGCCAATAAAGCCGATGCGACATTCTGGATCGGCAGAAATGAAAGCATTGGCGAGCGGTTTGACGGTCTGATTGACGACCTGAAGGCCTTTAACTATGCCTTGTCGCCGGAAGAAGTGGTCGATCTGTATTATGCCGAAACCGGCAACCCGGTTTGTATTTACGGCAACCCGGTGGGCGACCTGAATAATGACTGCAAAATCAGCATTGATGACTTCGCGGTTATGGCGCAGCAATGGCTAACGGATGGATTTTATCCGAATCTGTAATTCCAAATTACAACTCAGTGTGATATCATGTACAGGCGGTTCCGAAACGATTTCGGGACCGCCTTTTTGATTGCCTATAAACTTTGTATGAAAGGACTGCTCATGTTTAAAAAAGCGACACTGTGTGTCGTATTCATGCTGATGGGTGTGGTTGGCTGTGCCCGGCAGGTTTCTATTCAATCTCCTGACGGCACAATCGAAATGTGTGTTCAAACGGGGCAGAGCCTTTCCTACTCGGTGAAGATGGATGACCAAATCATCCTTGCGGATTCGCTGCTGCAGCTGGAGTTTGCCGATGGATTCATTCAGGACAATCTGAAACTGCTGTCTTATAAGACCACTGCATACGACCAGACCTGGGCTCCGGCCGTCGGCAGAAAGGCCCGCATTCGAGATCGGTATAATCAGGCAACCCTGGTATTCCAGGAGCCTGCCGGAAAACAGCGTCAATTTTCGCTGATCTGCCGGATTTATGATGACGGAGCGGCGTTTCGTTATTTCTTCGATACCTCTTTTGAGCAAAAACTGATTCTGCATGAAGAGCATACCCAGTTTGCCTTCGAAGGAAATCCGGTCGCCTGGCCGGCATTTCTGAACAGCTATACCACCATGCATGAAGTGGTATCACCTCGCGATCAGCTTTGCCGCATCACATCGGATGATATTGTGGGACTGCCGCTGACGATTCAACTGAACAAGAATCGATATTGTTCCATTACCGAGGCGTCCCTGGTGGACTGGGCGGGCATGTATATGACCCGTTACGGGAAATCAATGGCCTGGCTGGAAAGTGAGCCAGTGCAGTTGGGGCAAACACCATGGGGTTTTGATGAGGCGCTGCCCGAAGGTACGGATACGCTGCGTATCGTGGTGGATGCCCTCGGTTCCAATGCCTTTGATCATGTGGATATTGTTGATTTGAAAGTCACCCTTAAAGACGGTTCTGAAAAATGGCTCAGTGACCTGAAGCCTATTCAGGCCTGGCAGGGATGGGGCAGCCTGAAGATGGACAACAGTGTGGAAGGCAATCCCCTGACAATTGCAGGCGTTGTCTATCCGAAGGGATTGGGAACGCATGCAGACGGCGTGATGGTCTTTGCATTGCCAGAAGGCAGTCAGCGCTTATCCGGCAAGGTGGGGATTGATTCTGAAGTCAACCAGCAGGGCAAAGCAAAAGTCCGCTTTTATGTCATGTCTTCAAAGGACAAGTCGGACAAGACACTATTGCGGACAACCCTGTCGCGTCTCAATCATAATCCTCAGGCGGTTGAAGCCCTCACTCCGCATTATTCTCCCTGGCGGGTGATTCAGCTTGGACGCAAACCGGCTGATTTGCTTAATTCCGATATCATTTTGAATCTTAACGAGCCGTCAAAAATTGCAGATACCTCATGGATTAAGCCGGGTGTGACAAGCTGGAACTGGCTCAGCTGCGGCGGAGATATGGATATGGCTCTGCTCAAGGGTTTTATTGATCTGTCCGCATCGATGGGCTGGGACTATGCCCTGATTGATGATGGCTGGTATCGCGACGGCAATTGCACCAAACCGATTGAGGGTCTGGATATGCAGGCGTTAGTGGCATACGCGGCGGCCAAAGATGTCCGGCTGTGGGTGTGGACGCACTGGGAAGCCCTGAATAAACGCATGGAAGAAACGTTTGCCCTCTACCAGCAATGGGGGATTGCCGGCGTTAAGATTGACTTTATGTCACGGGATGATCAGTGGATGGTCAACTGGCATCATAACGTGCTGGAACAGGCCGCACAGCACAAGCTGATGATTGATTTCCACGGCTGCTATAAGCCCACTGGCGAACTGCGTACCTGGCCGAATTTCATGACCTGCGAGGCCATCTACGGCAATGAGCAGAGTCTGGGGTCGCGGACCAATGACCCGGTGCATAAAACCACACTGCCCTTTACCCGCCAACTGGCAGGGCCAATGGATTATACCCCCGGCAGCATGCTCAATGAAACCCGCCAGAGCTGGTCTGCACAGCGTCCCATCAAGACGCTCGGAACGCGCTGCCAGGAACTGGGACTGCTGATTATCTATGACAGCTTGCTGATATCCATGGCCGATAAGCCCGAAAATTACTACGGCCAGGACGGGATTGAATTCATGAAGCACCTGCCTGCCTCATGGGACGATACTCAGGTTCTGGATGGACAAATCGGGGAATATGTTGTTATGGCCCGCCGGAAGGGGACAACATGGTATCTGGCGGCGATAACCAACTGGGACGCTCGGACCTTGCAGGTGCCGCTGAGCTTTCTGGGTGCAGAAAAGTATCAGGTGACATTATTCGAAGATGGTCCGAATGCCAATACCAATTCCCGCCAGGTGAACCGCAGGCAGATGACTGTGCAGGGTCAGGATAGCCTGTCTATCAAGATGGCCTCGGGCGGTGGTTTTACGGCTATCATAAGCAAACTCGAGTAATATTCACTGATTAGCCGGCCGATGCAATAGGCGATGACAACCTCATATTTTTGTATATGTGTATATACTTGATATAGATTACAGATGATCGGCATGGCGGGACACAGCCTTGTTCCGCTGTATTTTTTAAAAAGTGGTCTAGTTGTAACCTCTTTTTAAAAAAGGCATTATGATTTTTTAAAACAGCCTGGTTTATAAAAAAAATACAAAATTTGACAACTGCCAAAAGTAGTATATAGAGTCAGGTAGTTTTAGGATATCCGAGGGCTGGTCAATGTCGAATAAAGACGAGTTTTTTTCTCTATTTTTGAAGCATAATAACCAGTTGTTTGCGTTTATTTTAACACTGGTTCCAAATTATGCCGACGCGGAAGATCTCTTCCAGGATACCGCCTCGATTCTATGGGCTAAATTCGACCAATTCGATCCGGAACGCAGTTTCATTTCCTGGGCACGTCAGATTGCAAAAAATCGAATCCTCAATTATTACACCCGAAAAAAATCTGTTTTCCAGCTGGATGAAGCCCTCATCGAAAAACTGGCATCGCAGACGGTTCGTGCTTCCGATGCCTGCGAGCAGAAGAAGGCGGCATTGAAAGACTGTATTAAAAAAATGAATCGCCAGGATGCCGCGATCATCCAGCTGCGATACCATCAGGGGGTCAGTATGCTGGATATAGCCAATCGGCGTCAGCAATCGGTCAATACGCTCTACAAACGCATGGCATTTTTGCTGACTCTGTTGCATTCCTGCATTCAGAAGACTCTGCTGGAGTCCGGAGCGGCCTATGAATAATCCCAACATGCGTCATTTGCATGAGTTAATTGTGCTTTCCATGGAGGCTGCGATCACCGATCCACAGGCTGCAGAATTAAAACAATTGCTGGAAAACAGTGAATCAGCACGCCGTGAATACGTCAATTTTATTACGACGCTCAGTGTGCTGCGCGACCATGACTTCAGCTGCCCCGAAACCATTCTGCCGGCGGTCACTGATTTATCCGACTGTTCGTTGAATCTGGCGTTGTGGAATGCTCTGCTGGAACAGGAACAAAAGGCTCCCCAGGTGGAAGTCCAGAAGCCCCAGAGTGCCTGCGCCGTACTGTACGAGACAAAGCCAGTCGCCCGTTCCCTGATCCGGTACAACAAGATTTCCGCCATGATTGCCTTTGCTTCCGTGGCAGCATTGTTTTTTATGATTGGGTATGTGAACCGGATTCTGCCTGACCCCAAAACTTCGGCTGCGGTTGTGACGGATTTGATTGATGCGCAGTGGAGCGACGGCGATTCTATGCAGCAGGGGGCAGTGATGTATGTTTTGAAACGTCCCTATGAGCTGAAGGACGGACTGGTCAAATTCCAACTCAACAGCGGGGCGGAAATTATCGTGGAATCTCCGGCCCGATTTCGGTTCCAGTCGGAAAACCGGATGTATGCCGACAGCGGCAGATTTTATGCCAAAGTATCCGATAGAGCCATCGGTTTTACGATCGAAACCCCGTCGTCTTCAGTCATTGACCTGGGCACGGAATTCGGGGTTCACGTCCTGCCCAGCGGGGATTCCGAGGTCTATCTGTATCGCGGCAAGGCATCTTTGATCGCCGGACGGCAGGATCAGTCCAAATCGAGCCATATTCTGGAATCCTCAAATGCCCGATTTGTTTCGATGACCGGACGGGTTAATCAGGTGGACTTTTGCCCGACGCAGTTCGTGCAGCAGATGGACTCTGCAAAAAACTGGGTCTGGAAAGGGCAAAATGTCGATCTGACCAGTTTAATCACCGGCGGAAATGGGTTTGATGCCCCTCAAAACAGTCATGGTATTGATCTTCTGACCGGCCAGATGAATTGGGCGACGTTTGAAAAAGGTCAAGAAGGGGCTTTGGGATACCTTCAAGTTTCGTATCATCCTTTTGTGGATGGTGTTTTTGTTCCCAACGGTTCCCTGCAGATCAGTTCGGCCGGTCATGTTTATTCTTTTCCGGCTACCTCAAATGCCTATTACATTCCTATTGGTCCGCGAACCGAGGTGGCGATGGTGAAGCCGGACAATATTCGTGCTTTGAATTTAAAGGGCTATCAGGCCCAGTCGATATTATGTATGCACACCAATGCGGGAATCACCTTTGACCTGGATGCCATCCGAAAAACATTGCCCCAGGATGTTGCAATCAAGAGTTTTACGGCAGCCTACGGGATTTCCGATACGGCCATTGTCGATTCCGGCCAGAGCGATCCGGATGCGGATTTCTTTGTGCTGCTGGACGGAGAATCCAAACTCTGCAAAAAAAATTACCGCAAGGCTGAAGGAGCGATAGCCCTGGAGATTCCGATTCAGGGACACAATCGCTACTTGACTCTGGCCTGTACCGAGGCGACAGCGAATACGGCGGACTGGACCCTGTTTGCAGACCCGGCCCTGGTCCTGGAAAGACGATAATGCGGATATTGTGTTGCGTAGAACACAAATGGATACATTGTGTGTAATTTATTAACGTTTTTTGTGGAGGATCAAGTTATGTGTAAGTTGAAAAGGCAACTGATGGTGATGGCTCTTGTGATGGCAATCGGAGGGATTGCCATGGGGGATGATGTAACCGCTCCCGGTGATCCGGTAATAGGTCAGCCAAATGACGGTCGTTGGCCTGGTGGCGAGGCCCCCATGTATGCGATTGACAATGATGTTGAAACCAAGTATTTGCACTTTGATTACAGGGCTGACAATATCCCCGGTATTATTATCACACCTGCCCGGGGGGCAACAGTTGTTCAGGGTGTCAGATTTGCTTCCGCTAATGACTCTCCAGACCGAGATCCGCTGACCTATACACTTGAAGGTTCTGCTTCTGGTGTCGGCGGTCCATGGACGCTGATTAACGCCGGTTCGATACCGGATTTTGCGGCTGGCTGGGATCGCCTTAAATGGACGGTTACTCCCATGGTTTTTCCCAACAGTAACTCTTATACGAATTATCGCCTAATGTTCCCCACAATTAATGGTGCGGGGATGTTCCAGGTTGCTGAAATTGAACTGTTGGAGAAACCTGTCAATGGTTGGCCGGCGGCGGTTAGCGTTGATCCTGCTGTAACGGTGATTACTCTTCCTGAAAATACATTGGTATTTAATGCGACTGTTGACGATTTTGATTCAACGAGCTGGACATTTTCCTGGTCACAGGTATCAGGACCGGCAACGGTGGATTTCGGCGATACTCAGGCTCAGGAAGATGCTACGGTTGTTTTCCCGGCTGTAAAGGGAACTTATACCCTTGTGCTTGATGTAACGGATGATGGCGGCAATCCATCTACCCCACAGAAAATTACCGTTCGCGTTTGGGATAAGGCATCAGATGAAAAACTGATTGGTCATTGGGCTTTTGACGAAGCCGAGGGTACGAAAGTGGCTAACGACCTGGCACTCGATAATGACAGGGGATATCTGGGTAATTATCAAAGTTTGCACCACGATCCAAACTTTGTTCCTGGTTGGGTTACATTACCCGGTGCAACAGCGAATAATGCGTTGGATTTCACCGATGCTGGATTTGTTGAAGTGTATCCTGACCCTAATTCTGTTGTCGATCCAAATCTGATGAATTTGGATTTTGGTGTCTCTTTAGCGGGCTGGGTCTACGGTTATGACTGGACTGGCAACCGACGCATTGCCCAGTTTGGTAATCCTTCCGGGAGTGACGAAGCCAACATCTTTCGTATGCTTCGCGAAGGCAACGGCATGCGATTTGTTGCATCTTCCCAGACTACAAGAGAACTTACGGTGACAATGTTTCCCGCTAACGAATGGCATCACGTTGCAGGCACCTATGATGGCAAGGCAATCAATATTTATATTGATGGTGTTTTAGCGGGTACCAAGGAATTTGCCACATATGCACCCTTGTATCCCTATGAAAGTCAAGTTTTAACTGTTGGTGCCAAAAATAGAAATGTTAATTATGTTGATTATCCGGGCGATTATATGTATGGCAAGCTGGACGATCTGCGAGTTTACAGTTATCCTATCAATCTGGAAACCGTTCGTTCACTGGTTCAGCTGGGACAGAATTCCGCACCGGCGATTATCGGTATTACGGCTCCGGAAGAGTTTGTTCTGACAGGGTCTGCAACCATTAATGTGAATGCTGAGATTTATGATGCCCATGGTGATACGATTACTTATAGCTGGGAACAGATTTCTCCAATTAGCCCTGTTGCTGAATTCTCTGCGATTAATGTTGAAGATCCGCAGGTAACCTTTGCCGAGCCGGGCACCTACATCTTTCGTTTAACCATCAATGATGGTGTATATGGTTTGGAAGGCAATATCTTTAAGACTGTCACAATCCAGGTAAACGAAGCGGATTGTGCTCAAGTTAAAGCGGATGGACTGTTGATGGCTAGTGATATCAATGAAGACTGTAGAGTCAACCTCGATGACTTTGCACTAATTGCACTGGATTGGCTCAAATGCAATGATCCTCAGGATCCCGATTGCGACAATCCTTACATGACAGAATAACAATCTGAAATTTAGGGCAAACAGGCCGGAGCCCGCTTCGGCTTGTTTGCTCATATCACGGATGATGATGTAAGGGGACGCGTAAAAATGAAGAAAAAGGCATTTACACTGATTGAATTGCTGGTGGTCATTGCAATTATCGCATTATTGCTGGCGATTATTGTTCCGGCGCTGGGAAAGGCCAAGGAACAGGCAAAAACCGTTCTTTGTCAGGCTCGTCTTAAACAGTGGCATCCGATTGTGATGACCTTTACCATGGATAATGAGGGTAAATTTCCGGATGCTGATTTTAATAATGACAAGGCTGCGGATGGTCATGGTCACTGGTGGATTCAGGCACTGCGTCCTTATTATGATGATCCGAAAATTCGATTATGCTCCAAGGCCACTCTGCCGCCGCCGTCCCCATTGTGGACGGATTTGCGCAAGCCCAATGAAGCATGGGCTTCACCGAATCCTGTGCCGACAGACGAACCGAGCATTATGGTGAATAAGACGGCCTGCATTCTGGGCAGTATCGGTCCTAATGGATGGCTGATTGACTCGACCGATGGGAGTTTCGGCCACAGCGGTGATGACCGCTTTTGGAACAAAGTTGGAGATTTGCGTCAGCCATCAAGCGTGCCGTTATTTCTGGATTGTTTCTGGGTGGATGGCTGGCCGAATGAAGCCGATTCGCCTCAGCCCGATATCAATTCTGTTGCCACATGGAATATTGATCAGAATCCGATGCAGCGTTTTTGCATTGACCGACATAATGGTTATGTCAATGGTGTGTTTATGGATGGAACCACCAAACGTATTGGCCTCAAAGGCCTGTGGCAGTTAAAATGGCACAGGACATTTAATACCGGAAATATCTGGACACGTTCTACTGCGGCCTGGCCGGAGTGGATGAAGTCCATGAATGATAATCATTGAGGAATTGAAAATAGACCCAATGGGTATGACTATTCCGCGAGCAAAAGAACCAAGTGGTTCAAGCCGCTGTACTTGGCCGCGACGAAACGGAAAATTTCAAGTAGAATTAGTGTAAAACAACTTAAGGTTCTGGTTTGATGTGGTATCAGGGACCAAAAAGTTGTATTCTATAAGTATTATAATTGTATTTATATTCTAAGTTTGGTTGGAATCACTTACTTCTGGGGTGGATAATGACATTGAGCACCATGGCAATTATATGGAAAAAGAGAGTCTTGTTTTGTTTTCTCTCTGTTTTGGCAGGCATGATGTTTTTGGATATTTTGCCGGCACGATTGACAACAATGGGAATCCTGTACGCAGATGTCCCATCCACGGATATAACGCAGCCTGGGGATACGATAATCGGTGTTCCAAATGATAATGACTGGCCCGGAAATGAAGCCCCGCAATATGCCATTGATAATAATGTAAATACGAAATATCTCCATTTTGGAGGTCAATCTCAGCCCACTGGATTTAGTGTCAGTCCAACTGAATCCAATACCGTCGTGATTGGTTTGACATTCACGACAGCCAATGATGCCCCAGACCGTGATCCTGTCCAATACGAACTCTATGGTTCTAATGCAGACATCTCCGGTCCTTATACGCTGATTGCATCCGGGGATATCGTGGATTTTAATCAGACGATGGCCTGGCCCCGCTACACAAAAAACACAACGCCTATCTTGTTTTCGAATTCTATTGCTTACAAACATTATAAACTTGTCTTTCCCGCCGTCCGCAATCCGTCCGGCGCCAACAGTATGCAGATTGCTGAAGTGGAGTTGATTGGCGAGCCGGAAGGGGGATGGCTTCCTGATGTCGATGCCGGAGCCGACCAGGTTCTGGTACAACCCCACACCCGGACTCAGCTTGCGGGCGATGTTCAGATTTATGGGACGGTATCGGATCCCTATCAGTACCAATGGACTCTCGCTGCTGCACCAGACGGAGTTTCGATTGATGATATAACCTTCGAACCGACTCAGGATGTTCTGGATCCGAGGGTCCAATTTCCTGCTGTTGCAGGGATATACCGCTTGTCGCTGACGGCGTTTAATTCAAACCACTCTGTCTTGGACTCGGTCTTTATAATGATTTCCGACTCGTTATGTCCTGTTGGGGATATGACTGGTGATTGTGCTGTGGATGTGGCGGATTTTATAATTCTGGCACAGTCCTGGCTGGATGCGGATATTCTGGCCGGCGGGATGCCTGATTTGGATGGAGTCGATGGGGTTACCCTGTCGGATATGGCGGTTTTGGCTCAGAGGTGGGATACGCAGGGGCCATCTGTTGTAATCAGTGAATTTATGGCATTGAATACTGCCAAACTGCCGCTTCAGGCCGGACAAATTCTCGATGAGGACTATGACTCCTCCGACTGGATTGAATTATGCAATACAACGCCTGCGGCAGTTCATCTGGGGGGCTGGTATTTGACTGACGATCCGGGCGATCTGACGCGTTGGGAAATACCTGATTTAGTTCTGGATTCAGAAGCATTTGTCCTGATTTTCGCATCCGGCAAAGACAGGCGAACGCCGGGAGAAAATCTGCATGCCAATTTTTCGCTGTCATCCGGGTCGGGATTTCTTGCCCTTGTTGAGCCGGACGGCAAAACCATAGCCCATCAATATGTCTATCCAGCTCAGTTTGGCAGTATTTCTTATGGACTGGCCAGTCCCACAGGCCAGATTTCGCAGGCGGTTGAGCTGATTGCGCCGGGTGCTGCGGTATACGCCAAAATCCCGACTGTTAATGATGTCGGAATTCCCTGGACAGACAGTGATTATGTTCCGGATGGCTGGAAAACGGGAAGTACGGGTGTCGGGTACGAAAGACAATCCGGATATGAATCATTTATCGGATTAAATCTCCGACAGGAAATGTATGGGGTGAACGCCTCTGCATATATACGCATTCCTTTTTGGGTGGATGATTTGACCGGCTTGCAGGATTTAAATCTGGAGATGATGTATGACGATGGTTTTGCGGCTTATTTAAATACAGGAGGAGTTGTTGCTTCAGACAATGCTCCTGCGGTTCCAGCATGGGATTCCCAGGCGAACACAGATCGCAGCGATATTCTGGCTGTGCAATACGCATCTTTCGTATTATCGGACGAAGCCCTCGGGCGGTTACGCAAAGGCTGGAATGTGCTTTCCATTCAGGGTCTCAACAAAGGCGTTAACAGCTCTGATTTTCTGATATTGCCCAAATTATCGGCAACTCGCGTGCAGAACATTTCCATTACATCCCTGCTGGAATCCTATTTCCAAATGCCCAGCCCAGGGAGTAAAAACAATCCCGGACAATTTAACCTTGGGCCGGCGATTCGCGATGTGACGCGCAATCCTGTTCCGCCGCTGGAATCGGAAAATCTGATTATTTCCGCTGTGGTCTCTGCAACTGCCAAGCCCGTCCAGCAGGTGGATTTAATCTATTGCATCGGATTCGGAAGTGAAATTACTGCTGCTATGAATGATGCCGGTCAGGGCGGAGATGCCATCGCCGGCGACGGCATCTTTTCCGGCACCATCCCCGCATCGGCTTATGGAGCCGGTGATATGGTGCGATGGGCCGTCCGGGCGACTGATACCGCGGCTATCCAGACGCTGGAGCCGGCGGCGCTGTTCACTGCCAACGTGCCCCGGTATTATGGAACAGTCATTGCCAATCCGTCGATTCAGACCAATCTGCCTGTATTCAAATATTTCGTTCAGGACACCGCAGCCGAAGCGACTGAAACCGGGACCCGCGGCTCGGTTTTTTTCCTGGACGAGTTTTATGACAATGTGCGCATCGAACTTCGCGGCGGCAACTATACCAAAGGTCGTAAAATTCATTTCAATGACGGCTATCATTTTCTGTTTGATCCGAAGTATGAACGGGTGGATGAGATCAATCTGAATGAGCAGGGGGCGGACCCGACTTATCTTCGTCCTTCCCTGTCGTTTGATACGTATGCCGCGGCAGGATTGCCGTGCAGCATCGTATTTCCCATGCGTATAATCCGCAATAACAGCAATCCGTTTATCCGTGTGTTTGTCGAACAGCCGGACCGGCATCTGCTCCGTCGTGTCGGCCTGGATGACAATGGGGCTTTTTATAAAGTGTATTCTGATTTAAATGCGAGTCTGTCCGGCGAGCAGGTGGAACGAAAAATTACACGGCTGTATGAGGACAACAGCGATTTGAAGGCGCTGGCGGCGGGAATTGCTCCGGAAAGTCCCACACGCGGCACATTTTTATTTGATCATGTCAATCTCCCCGCGGTCATTACCTATCTGGCGGTCTGCACCCTGGTTCACGAAAATGACCATACCCACAAAAACTATTTTCTCTATTGCGACACAGACGGTTCCGGCGAATGGATGTTTATTCCGTGGGACAAGGATTTGACATTCGGACTGAACCACGGCGTTTCCGGCATTGCTGCCGCTCAGGACTGGCCCGGCGATGTCCGCTCTCCCAGCCATCCTTTCTTTGGGAGTCAGAACCATCAAAAAGTGGATTATAAGTGGAATCGTCTTTTTGATGCGGTGTATGCTGATGCTGTTGCCCGGCAAATGTATCTGCGGCATCTCCGGACATTGATGGATACCTATCTTCAGGCCCCGGGAACCCCAACGGCTCAGTTATACTATGAAAATCAGATCAATGAACTGGCCTCGCTTATGACGTATGAGGGATTATCAAATTTGACGGCAGACCTGAATGCGATTAGAAATTCGTATTTGCCGGTTCGTCGGACTCATCTGTATGTCAATCACCTGCATGGTTCTTCCTGGGCGGATGATCCCGCCGGTATCCCCGATGCTCAGCCTGCACAGGTTGATCTGCAAATCGGCGACATCGATTACAACCCGGCCTCATGGAATCAGGATGAAGAATACATCCAGATTCTCAATCCCAATACCTTTGCCGCGGATATCAGCGGCTGGACGGTTTCCGGGGGTGTTACGCATACCTTTGCTCCCGGCACCGTTGTTCCCGCCGGCGGGGCGATGTACCTGTCGCCCAATGCCAGGGCCTTCAAGGCACGTGCCGTGTCCCCCACAGGCGGACAGCACTTATTCGTACAGGGCGGATACAAGGGGCATCTGTCCAGTTGGGGAGAAACTCTTGAAATCCGCGACACGGCTCAGCGGCTGGCTGCATCCAAAACCTACATCGGCAACCCAAGCGGCCCGCAGCGCTATTTGCGTATTACGGAGCTGATGTATCACCCGGCCGACAGCGAGTCTTACGAATATTCCGACGAAGATTATGAGTATATTGAACTTACCAATATTGGAACGCAGCCCCTGCTGCTTGACGGTGTCAAATTTACCAAGGGGATTACCTATCAATTCCCTGACAATATGACACTGGAAGCCGGGCAATACCTGCTGCTGGCTAAAAATCCAGCTGCATTGGCCTCGCGTTATACAACCCCACAAAATATACAGATTCTTGGCGGCTATCCGGATTCACTGGCTAACAGCGGGGAAACAATCAGCCTGGATGACCAGACCAACAGCACGATTCTTGAGTTCTCCTATGATGATAAATGGTATGACATTACCGACGGCGAGGGATTCTCGCTGGTATTCTGTGGTGATTTGAATGGCCTTCCTGAAATCTGGGACAAAAAATCCTCATGGCGTGCAAGCACGGTGCAGGGCGGCTCCCCCGGCCTGGACGAGCAGGGACTGGCCTCTGAAAGTATCGTATTTAATGAGATTCTGGCTCACTCCCATGCCAGCCAGCCTGACTGGATTGAACTGCATAATAAAACCGACCAGGATATCAACCTCGGCGGCTGGTTCCTTACTGATGACAGTACGGACCTGAATACCATCCGCAAGTATGAGATTCCGGCCGGTACTATACTTTATGCCGGCAGCTATCTGGTTTTCTACCAGGATACATCGTTTGGCAGCAGTTCACAACCGATTGAAAAACGCTTTGCTCTCAGCGAAGCCGGCGAAACCGTGTACCTGTACTCCGGCCAGAACGGCGAAGTGACCGGCTACTACCAGACGCAGCAGAAATTTGATGCCTCGGAAACCGATGTTGCTTTTGGCCGATATGAAAAAGCCTCTTTGACCAATGGATATGATTTTGTCCGGATGCAGGTGCCTACGCCGCAGCAGTCCAACAGCAGCCCGCTGGTTGCTCCACTGGTGATTACCGAGATTATGTATAATCCGGTGCAGGGGGCTGATTATGAGTATCTTGAGCTCTATAATCGCACTTCTGAGGTTGTGTTTCTGATGGCTGCCGTTTCGACTGAAAATCCTCAGGGGATTTTTACTTCTGAGGATTTGGCCTGGACGATTGATGGCATTGGATATGAATTCCCGGCTGGCATTACGGTTCAGCCCGGCGAGTATATTATTGTCGCAAAAAATCCAACCTTGTTCAGCAGTGCCTATAGTTCAATCCTGCCTGCCGGTACGCGTGTATTTGGTCCCTATGCCGGAAAACTGGATAATAATGGGGAGGAAATCGCCATACAAATTCCCGGTGACCAGGAATGGAACCAAGCGAGAATCTATATTCCCGTGGAATGGATTGACTATAAGGATACAACACCCTGGCCGACGGGCCCTAACGGTTCAGGTCAGTCGCTGCAGCGGACCGATAAAAATGCGTATTCCAACGACCCTGAAATCTGGACGGGGCATACTCCTGGACCAGGAAAATAAAAAATATAAAAATCTCATTTTGAATCCAACATTCGCAAGAATTTATGCCTTGAAGTCTGATTTTCAGCAGAACAGTGAGTTACAAAAATTATGCTGTTTTTACCGGACGAAAGCTATATAATATAACTATAGTTGATTAATTCGGGACAATCGTTATCTTGATGTACGTGTAAAAATAGCGAAAATGCGTTGAATTAAAACCTTCAATTTGGTACAATTCTTTTTTGGATATTTCACTTTATTCTGGGGATAGAAAATGAACAGTAACAAACGAATCTCACAAGGCAGTATGTGTTGGTGTAATTGGCGGGCAATTGATGCAATTGCTCAGGACACTTGGAAAAACAAAAAAACAAATAAAACATTATTGTTGAAGGGAGGTTTTATGAACAAGTTGTTTTTGACACTCGTGGTTGGAATGGTAGTATCTTTTTCCGCTATATCTCAGGCTGCGGCATATAGCGGCGGCAGTGGAACGGAAGGCGATCCCTATCAGATCGCGACGGCTGATGATATGAATACCATCGGTCTTAATTCTGCTGACTGGGATAAGTATTTCATCTTGATGGCTGATATTGACATGTCTGTTTATACGGGCACGCAATATAACATCATCGGCAATGTGGACACAAAGTTTATCGGCAGATTTGATGGAAATGGTCACATCATCAGTAATCTGACTTATTCCACAAACGGCGTAGTGGTTTATGTCGGTTTGTTTGGATATACCGATGATGCCAGAATTAATGACCTCGGTCTGGAGAACATCTCGATTGCTGCTCCCAACGCCAGTTATGTTGGCGGTCTGGTGGGGTGGGATGAGATCGGAACGATCGTTACAGGATGTTATGCAACTGGTTCAATCCAGGGGGCATACAATGTCGGCGGTCTGGTGGGTTACAATCTGGGTGGCTCGTTAATTGCCAGTTATTCTGCCTGTTCAGTTGATGGTCTGGAAAATATCGGCGGTCTGGTTGGATATAACACCGGTGTGATCACCACCTGCTATGCAATGGGTGCGGTCAGCGGTATGACGGCTGTCGGCGGCCTTGTGGGCGGCCACAGCGGCAGTACGGTTAACAGTGGTTTTTGGGATACCCAGGCTTCCGGCCAGGCGGTCAGTGCCGGCGGTATCGGCAAAACAACGATTGAAATGAAAGCTCGCGCCATGTTTGTTGCAGCAGGCTGGGACTTTGTTGGTGAGACGGCTAATGGCTCCAATGATTTCTGGAAAATGTCTACTGCGACTCACTATCCTGTCCTGAGCTGGCAGAAAGAAGTTTTATATCCTGACTTTAACGGTGACGGCAAAAACGATATCCTGTGGCAGAATGTCAATACCGGCGCATTCCTGTTCACCCTGATGGATGGCCTGACGATGGGGATAACCCGAAATCTGGGCGGCAGCACCACGACTCTTGAAATTGCTGGACTGGCAGATTTTAACGCCGACGGCAAGTCGGATATCCTGTGGCGTAATGTGAATACTGGAAATTATTTGGGCGCGATCATGGATGGCAACACGACCCTTGAGATCAAAGGTCTGGGCGGCAGCAGTACTACCATTCAGATTGTGGGATTAGTGGATTTCAACGCGGACGGCAAGACCGACCTGGTATGGCGTAATGTCAATACCGGCGCCTATCTGGGTACGCTGATGAATGGCCTGACCATGGTTCAGAACAAAGGTCTGGGCGGCAGCACCACAACCCTCCAGATTGCTGATTTCGGAGACTTTAATGCCGACGGCAAAGCGGATATCCTGTGGCGCAATGTGAACACCGGCGCCTTTATCGGTACGCAGATGAATGGCCTGGATATTGTCCTGACCCGCAATCTCAGCGGCAGCAGCACCACCCTGCAGATTGTGGAATTGGCAGACCTGAATGCAGACGGTATGGATGATCTCATCTGGCGGAACGTCAATACCGGTGCTTATATTGTCACGCAGATGAATGGTCTGAATATGGTTCAGAACAAGGCTCTGGGCGGCAGCAGCACCACCCTGCAGATTGCGGACCTCGCCGATTTCAACGGCGACAACATGGCAGATATCGTGTGGCGCAATGTGAACACAGGCGCCTTCCTGGGAACTCTGATTAATGCCTTCAACCTGGAACTGACCAAGAATTTCGGCGGCAGCACTACTACGTTGCAGGTTGTGGATGTGGCAGATTTCAATGGTGACGGCATGGCTGATCTTATCTGGCAGAATGTAACCACAGGTTCTTACCTGGGGACCCAGATGAATGGCCTGACCATGGTTCAGAACAAAGGTCTGGGCGGCAGCTTTACCACACTGCAGATGGCAAATGAATAATTGCCTGTGAAATATGGCAGCGATCAGGCTCAACCGGAGACTTCTTTTCCGGTTGAGCTTTTTTATTGGTCAAGAGAATTTCTTAATTTTGCGGACGCTCTTTGGCTGCCAGGGCGTTCATAACGGCCTGAGAAAAATCGGTGAGTTCGGTATGGCATACCCAGTCTGCCAGAGTGTCCATGGCGGTGGGTTCTCGATTGATGATATAGAGTTTTGCCCCGTAACGTTTGGCAAGAGTTGCCATGCTGGACGCGGGATGCACCTGCAGTGAGGTTCCCATTACGATAAACACTTTGGCTGACCCGGCGGATAGCTGAGCGGCGTTTAGGGCTTCCAGAGGTATCATGTCGCCAAAGAATACGATGTCTGGCCGAATCAGTGAATGACATGGGCAGTAGGGGACTTGGCAAGTCCGGATCTGCTTGTCCACATAGGTACGATCGAAAGTCTTGCCGCATTGAATGCAGTGAAATCCTGTCACATTTCCGTGGAATTCAATTATATTGGTTGCTCCTGCTTTTTGATGGAGTCCATCGATATTTTGTGTAATAATTGCATGGAGCAGATCATGTTTTTGCAGTAGCGCAAGCATCTTGTGCGTGATGTTGGGTTCTTTGTCAGCCAAAGGGTGAATATGGTCTATTGCTGTCTTGTAATAATCCTGGGGCTGATTCAGAAAATAATCCAATTCGAAGGTTTCCTGCGAAATTTTGGAATAAAGACCATCAGGGCTGCGAAAGTCTGGAATGCCTGAATCTGTCGATACTCCGGCACCGGTCAATACTACCGAATAATCAGAGGTGCTGACTGTTTCTAAAAAATGCCTTGCATAATCATTACTATTCATATTTGTTTTCCCGGGAATTTCAGAGTTCTATATCGTGTTATAAGTTATTGACAATAATATTTTTATCGTATTTAATAGGCAGCTATGATTAGCTTTTAATAAGGTATTTAAAGAAACTAAGCAAGACTGAATAGTCAGGAATATGAAAAATAGCAACCAGTCTCAATAATAGCGATAAATTGCATCCAGTAATAGCGAATGACACAAAAACTCAAGGAAAACTCCAACTTATTCTATCAATCCCTGAAAGGGGGCTTTTGGGTTGCTGTTTTGCGAATAGCGACACATATTATTGGAGTTATCAAAACTATTATCATCGCCAATGTTTTGTTTGTCGAAGACTTCGGGATTATGAGTGCCGCATTCCTATTGATGACATTTCTGGCAGTTCTTTCTGAGACAGGGTATAATCTGGCCCTGATTCAGAAGAAGGGCCACATTCATGGTTATCTCGATACCGCATGGACGGTTGGCTTAATACGAAGTGTTTTGCTTTGTTTGATTTTTTATGCCGTGACACCGTACTTTGTATCGATAGGCATCAAGGATGAGTCGCAGCGTGAATTGGCCGTTCATGTGATGCGCGTCATGGGATGCGGATTCCTTTTCCAGGGATTTTCCAATATCGGGATTTTATTTTTTACGCGCACAATCAATTTTCGTCCGCTAACCTATGTCAAAATAGCTGAAACACTGATTGACTGTACGGTCTCTCTGGTCTGGTTATACCTCTATCGCAATGTTTGGGCGTATGTGGCCGGATGGATTGCTGCGGGAGCATTTGGCTGTGTCATGGGGTATGTGATTTGTGATTATCGCCCTAAATTAAAGCTGGATTTTTCTAAGGCCAAAGAGCTCTGGCAATTTGGTAAATGGGTCTATTTGATGTCAATTCTTGGATTTATCCTGACCTTTGGCGATCAGGTTATCGTTTGGGGGGTACTGGGCATCGGATCCATTGCCTTATATTATCAGGCATCGCGATACGCCACACTGCTTTTTTCGGAGATCACGACCATCGTTGGTCAGGTTATGTTTCCGGCTTTTTCCATGCTTCAGGATGATATTGTACGCTTACGGGAAGCATACTTAAAACTGGTTGGTCTGGTTTCTTTTGTTGCTGCGCCCTTGTCCATAGGAATTATTCTGCTGGGACCCGTTTTTGTGCGTCTTGTGCTCAAGCAGGAGTATCATGCGATGACTCCCGTACTTCAAATTCTTGCCTTACGAGGATTGTTCCTGGCGATTGGCGGGACACGCGGTCCCTTGTTTAATGCGATCGGAAAACCCCAGGCGAATCGGTACAATACGTTATTGCGTATTGTGATTTATGCGGTTGGATTATATCCATTAACTCGTTTGTATGGAATAACAGGGATTGCCCTGACGATGTTAATAATTAATGTTGTTGTGAATCCGCTGGATTTTCATCTGGTACGGCGTCTTTTAAAAGGACAGAACTGGCAAATGTATCGCCCCTTTTTCTATCCTCTTTTTGCCGCATTATGCATGGGCGGGATTGTTTTTATATGCAGAACAGCCTTTTTTGAAAAGGATTCTGTTTTAGGACTTTGCATCATGTTAATGGTTGGAGCATGCAGTTATCTTGGGCTGACGTTTCTTATTGATATTGTTTTCAAGTCAAATACCATGGATATCTTTTGGGAAATTATTGCATTGTGCCGTACCCGATTGGCGGAATCTTCGCAGAATCGCGGGTCTGCTGCAGAATCAATTCGGTAAAAAGAGAAAGAGAAGCGTTTATTTGACTACGAAATATGCATAGCGAAATTATCACATTGATGAAATCTGTGTTTATGGTAATATTGCAAAATATTACTGAAACCGCATTTATGTAAACCAGTGCTTATGACAAAAAATAAAATTTTATTCTTTGGTATTGATGGAGGCTCCTGGTCGGTCTTGAAGCCGGCGTTTGAATCCGGGCAGATGCCTTTTCTGCAGAGTTTGAGCTGCAAAGGGGTTTCCGGTGTTCTGCAGTCGACTATACCCGCGATAACACCCGCGGCATGGGGGGCATTTCAATCCGGTAAGAATCCCGGACGGACCGGTGTGTTTGATTTTGAATACTGGGACAAGGAACAAAAGCGAGGCTTTTTCGTCAGTTCTGACTGTCTGGGTCAGACCGTGTGGGATATTTTGAGTGGTGAGGGCTATCGAGTAGGGTTAATGAATGTTCCGATGACCTACCCGCCCCGGCCGATCAATGGGGTTGTTGTCAGCGGGCTTCCGACGCCCTCCATGGAATCTGCATTTACTTATCCACCGGAAATAAAAGAACAGTTACTGGCCCTATTTCCCGGCTACCATATATTCAATATTCAATTTATTTCCCAGAATCTGATTGATGACCCTATTCTGCTGACCGAAGCATTGTGCGATATTGTCAAAATACGTGCGGATGCAGCCTGCTGGCTGCTGGATTCACAGCCATTCGACGTATTTATGGTTCATTTTCAAGCCAATGATGTGATTCAGCATATGCTGTGGCATTATCTGGATCCCCGGCATCCCGGGTTTTCGAAATCCATTCAGACGGAAATATTCAGGCGATTTCACAAGGTTCTTGACGACCAGATTCAACGCATCTATACGACGTTTTTGAAAAACAACGGCTCCATCGATCTGTGCTGTGTCCTTTCGGACCATGGTTTCGGACCCCATTTCAAGCGGTTCAATCTGGGCAATTGGCTGGTTCAGGAGGGTTATCTCAAACTGTCTGATGTTGTCAGGATGCCTTTGCTGAAGAAAATTACCAGAACACTGAGAGTGGGAAAACTCCTGAATTTCTTTATTACCAAGGATAAAGTGGGTCGAATGGAACATGCTGTGCTGAAAAGCAAGGCTGGAGCATGGGATCATATTCGTGCTTTTTCTGTCGGACGAAGCAATGAAGGATTTATTTATCTGCTGGAACAGGAAGCAGCCTTACGTGAATCACTGGCAAAGGAAATCACAGGCAAGCTGCAAAATGTTACTGACCCTGTCAATGGCAGGAAGATCGTTCATGCGATATATCGCAAGGAAGATATCTATAAGGGGCAGCGAATGGATCATCTGCCCGACCTGATTATCGATCCCGCAGAGGGATATTCTTTTACTGGTCACGTTCAGGCCAATAGCGGTTTGTTCAGTTCAGTTCAGCCGCCAGGAGATCGGCATATCGGCAAGCATCATAAGGATGGCATTATTATCCTTCATGGAAAAGATATCGCCGCCAGGGGCACATTGACGGCATCGTTGTATGATATTATACCCACGTTGCTTTATATGCTGCGAATAGGAATTCCTGCTGTGATGGATGGCCGGATCCTGCAGGAACTATTCAGTGAGGATTATCTGAAGCAGAATGCTCCGATTCTGCTGGATGCCAAAGATTGCGGAGCAGTTGACGGGCCGGAGCATGGATATTCGGCTGATGATGAGAAGAATATAGAACAGCGGCTTCGCGATTTGGGATATTTGTGAGATGGATCACGTAAATAAGAAATGTCGTCGAGTTGTAGTTGTGACAGGGGTGTTTCCGGCTCTGTCTGAGACGTTTATTGTCAATCCAATTACACGGCTGATCGACCTGGGCTGCAGTATCAGAATATTTCCCATGTCGCCGAAATCGGATGTGGCCAAAGTGCATGACGACATCGTGAAATATCAGCTTTTGGACTGCGTGACATATCCGACCACTGTGCCTGCCGGCAAATGGAAGAAACGGTGCAAGGCAATCGGTCTTTTTTTAAGACTGCTGTTTACGATAAGAGGACGCGCCGTCAGGATTCTCAGGGCTAATCTGGGCTGTGAAAAGGGATTCTGCTACACCCGTCTGTTTTTTTCATTCAATCTATTTAAGGACCATTTTGATGTAGTCCATTGTCATTTCGGTCCGAATGCCTCGATGCTGGTGGATTTGAAAAAAGTCGGACTTGACATTCCCTTGATTACATCTTTTCATGGATATGATATCAATAGTTATCCTCGTCAGGCCGGCAAAGACTGCTATAAGGACTTATTTGACCTGGGGGATTTGTTTACCGCCAACACAAATTTTACAAAAAAGAAAATGGTGGATCTGGGATGTCCCGAACATAAGATCCACATCATTCATGAAAGTCTGCGATGCGATAAGTTTTTTGTTCCTCTGGAGCGTCGTCCCGCCTCGGGCGAGGTTGTAACCCTGTTAACGGTGGGGCGCATGGTTGAAAAGAAAGGGTACGCCTATTCCCTCCAAGCAGCGGCACTGATGAAGTCACGAGGTTATGCATTCCGATACTGGGCGGTTGGAGACGGTCTGCTGATGAATCATTATAAACAGCTTGCAGCGGAATTGGGTATCACTGAGGTTGTTTCTTTTCTGGGCGCTCAGACCGAAGCTGAGATATTGAATTTATATCGACAGGCCGATATTTTTATTCTGCCCAGCGTCGAGGCTGCCGACGGTGATTGTGAAGGGCAGGGACTGGTGCTGCAGGAGGCACAAATGGCCGGGATTCCCGTGGTTTCTACCCTGCACAATGGAATACCGGATGGCGTACAGCATGAAATCACAGGATTTCTTGTTCCGGAAAAGGATCCTGTCCAGCTGGCTGATAGGATTGAGTATCTGATTCAGAATCCTCAGATTCGGCTGGAGATGGGACGGCGTGGACAGGAATTTGTAAGAAGTAAATTTGATGTGAGCAGTGTGACAGACGCGTTAATGCATTTATTTGAAAAAATTGCCGTCAGGACGGATTAAATCGTATTGGGTACACCTTTCAGCCCCGGTTATGGATAAGCTGGCTGAAATGCGGTTTCTGCCAGTTTCCGATGCCGTCCCACCATACAGCCAGGTAGTCCACCTCGATATGTCCTGCTTTGTCCAGCACCATCTGATGTAAGTGACGCATGCAGATGATTCCCCCAAGTTTCCATGCCTGTGCCCCGGCCTGAACAATGGTTCTGTGCGTCTGATCATCCTGATGCGGATGGGAAAGCATTTCTGCCAGCTGGGCCGCGATTGGCTCAAGAGTTTCATTCCACAAACGTATATTCTGAGCTTCCTTTTGCTCAAGACTGGCCAGTAATTGCTGTTTTTCGGCTTCTTTGAGCCTTTTCTGCTCTTCTTCGGCCTGCAAACGCTGTCTTCTGTGACAGGCACATTGCGGTATCAGATTTTCAATGAATCCCAGCAGCGGATCGAAAAATATCCAAACCAGAAAAGTAAACGTCAGCGTTCCTTCGGCAACTGTGGATAAGATACCCAGAATGCCCAGTTCCGGCAGGGTGATGGAACACAAAAAGCCGGCCAAGCTGCCGAGAAAGGGACTCAAATCATAAAAAGCAATATAGTAGGTCGATGTTGTTAATGGATGTTCAAGAATGGTCTGGTGGCGCGAGACGCCGCGAAAAATGGCAAACACATAGACATTGATAAAGAATAGGAAAAAAACAAGAGAATATCCCGAAAATGAGAAAACAATCCACCACTTGAATCCGGCCTGATGCAGTGCCAGTGATAACAAAAACACCGCACAGGTGACAAACCAGACCGTCCCAAGAACATGGATTCGTTTTAATGCTGTTTTCGAAGACATATTATCTAAAGCTGGCAGCCATTTAGACTGCCAGCTTCTTTTGACTGTTCAAACCAGAACGATTCATCCAATTACGGGGTAGCTAACAAGTTAACAGCACTGCCGGTTTGGAGGATAGGGCTAACGATTTCACCAACGGTTAATCCGATAGAAGCAAGAATAGTCGGCGGAACATAGATGACATCGCCTTCCTGAAGCAAAACATTGCAGGTCATGTCTCCCTGTTCAACCAGTTTGCGATAATCGAGAGCAAACACTTTTGAGGGCTCTTTTGGATTCGTAGAAGGCCGAATTACCTGAATCTGATCTTTCCATGCCAAATTATTAGGGACTGCTTTGGTCAAAGCCGACAAAGTTGTTTCACGACCCGTAAAGATTTGTGCTCCGGGTCTGTTGACCATGCCGACCATATAGTAATAATGGCTCATATTGCGGACACGGACTTCAATCGGATTGTCGCCGGTCATTTTATACATGCCAGAGATACGTTCAGCGATTAATTGAGCGACCTGGCGAGGTGTTTTGCCGGCTACGGTGATTTCGCCGACTCGTTCAAATGAAATTACACCATCCGGCCGCACCGTCTGGGTCTGTCCCAGCATGGAACCTGTGCCCATGAGTTCCGGAACAGAGGTACAGATAACCGTGATATCATCCGGCGGCAGGATTACATAATCACTGGCCGTGACTGCGGCATCATTTGGGTACGTGAAGGCCTTGAGATTCTCCTGGTCGGCATTAAAACATCCCGAAACACCGGCCGTCAACAGACAAGCGACAATGGCGACACATTTTAACCTGTATTGCATAACTCGGCCCTTTCAATAATTTAGTCTAGTTATTACCTCTTCTTCGGCAAAAAAAGACTATTAGATTAGCGACTAATGTAATCGATTATTGGTTTTTGTCAATGAATTAACACCGGGCAAGAGGGGCCAAAATGGCCTTTTTTAAGGAAAAAATTTCGGATTTAGACTAAACGTGCTTGCAATCCGGCCAATCCAGAGTTAAATTACGGGTCTGATTACAGCCTGGAGAGGTGGCCGAGAGGCTGAAGGCAACGGTTTGCTAAACCGTC
>JAFGQP010000204.1 GCA_016935635.1 Sedimentisphaerales bacterium | reverse complement strand
TTTCTGTGATGGGGTGGACTATACTTTCCCGCAGGGCACGATTTTCCCCGCGGAAACATATCTGGTTATTGCTGAAGACTCCAGTCAGGCCTATAGTCCGGTGACTGTTTCACAGAAATATGGAATTCCGGCCAGCCTGGTGATGGGGCCGTTTTCCGGTTCACTCAATAACGAAGGCGAAAACATTGCACTCTGTGATGCAGAGGGAAACAGCATCGATCGGGTTGATTATGTACTGGGTTTCCCCTGGCCGACAGTTGGCGATGCGGTGCCGGACGTGGCTCCTGGTGGTACCGGACATTCCATCCAGTTGATTCACTCGGCGCTGGATAACAATCTGGCCGGAAGCTGGCGAAGTGCTTATCCCACGCCCGGTGATCTGAACACCGCTGTTGTGGCTGAGAACTGCCCGCCGCAGATTCGGCAGGTCAATCATTCACCGCAGCAGCCCAAAAGCGGTCAGATCGTAACAATAACCGCAAAGGTCACTGATCCGGACGGAGTGGCTTCTGTTGATCTTCACTATCAAGTGGTGAATCCGGGCAGCTATATTAATTTGAATGATCCGAGTTATAATACCTGGAACTCACTGGTCATGCTCGATAACGGCCAGGATGGTGATATTGCCGCCGGTGATGATGTTTACACCGTACAATTGCCTGCTTTCGTGCAGGAGCATCGGCGCCTGATTCGATATCGCATTACAGTGGCTGATACAAAAGGTCTGAGCCTGCGTGTTCCTTATGCCGATGACCCGCAGCCCAACTTTGCCTATTTTGTTTATGATGGGGTGCCTGCCTGGAGTGGTGCAATCAATCCCAACGGTGCTGCACCTCTCAATACAGTCAGGAATTACAGCCCGGTGGTGATGCGGTCGCTTCCGGTTTATCATCTGATTAGTAAACAGACGGATGTAGAAAATGCTACTTGGATTAGCAAATATACAGGCGATGACTATCTGTGGTCTGGAACCCTGGTCTATGATGGCAAAGTGTATGATCATATCCGCTATCGTGCCCGAGGAGGTGTTTGGCGGTATTCCATGGGCAAAAATATGTGGAAATTTGACTTTAATCGAGGACATTATTTTCAGGCCCGCGATGATTACGGTCAAAAGTATGATACGACCTGGGCTAAGCTGAATTTCTCTGCCTGTATTCAGCAGGGGGATTATGGGCATCGCGGTGAACAGGGGATGTTCGAAGCGGCTGGATTCAAGCTCTTCAATATGATGGGTGTAGAATCACCCAAGACGCACTGGGTTCAGTTCCGTATTGTTGATGGTGCCGATGAAAATGGCACCACGCAGTACAATGGAGACTTGTGGGGATTGTATTTGGTTCTGGAACAAATGGATGGGCGTTATCTGGACGAACACAATCTGCCGGATGGGAATCTGTATAAAATCGATGATTATAATGGTGCTCTGAACAATCAGGGCGAAACACAGCCGGCCAATGGTTCAGATTATGCGGTGTTCAAAAACGCATGGTATGGCAATAAACCCACAGAATCATGGTGGCGCGGAAATGTGGATTTAAACCGCTATTACAGCTATCGGTGTGTTGTTGAGGGCATTCATCATGGTGATATCGGCTATGGGAAAAATTATTTCTTTTATCATGATCCCTTCACTAGTCGCTGGACGATGTATCCCTGGGACCTGGACCTGACCTGGGCCAACACGATGTATGGCAATGGGGAAGAGCCATTCAAGAATATTAATCAGGGTGCAATATTCAATTTCTCATCAATTAGTTTGGAGTATCAGAATCGTCTGCGTGAGTTTCATGATCTGCTCTACAATACGGACCAGCTGCATGCTGTTCTCGATGAGCTGGCCGCAATCGTCGATTCGTCGGATGATAGTTTATCGGTTGTTGACATGGATAGAGCCATGTGGGATTACAATCCGGTGATGATCAACAGTTCTATTGTCAATACCAGTAAAGCGGGACAGGGACGATTCTATCAGGCGGCGACGACAAAGAACTTTCCCGGCATGGTGCAGATTATGAAGAATTATGTGACAGGCTCACGGGCTTTCAGCACGTATTCGGAAGATGCTGCAGCTCCCGTTACTCCTGCGATTGGTTATATCGGTTCGGCCGGCTATCCGACCAACGATCTGCGGTTTCAGACCTCAGCGTTCAGTGATCCGCAGGGGGCAAGTACCTTCGCTGCGATGAAATGGCGGATTGCCGAAGTGTGTCCCTTCAGCAAACAGCCGTTGCCAACGATTCCCGGCGGCGGCAGTACCGAGCCGACTCCGATAACTCTGATTCCCCGGCAGACTACCTGGAAATACTTCAAGGGGACCGCGGAGCCGTCTTCGCCCGTTGACAGCTGGCGACAGCCCGGCTTTAATGATAACGATTGGGCAATGGGCCAGACCAGTATCGGTTTCGCAGATAACGACGACAATACGGTGTTATCCGATATGCATAAGTCTTATTACACAGTTTATCTGAGGAATACATTTGATATTTCCGACGTCAGCCGAATCCAGAATCTGACGCTTCAGGTTTATGTGGATGACGGCTGCATCATTTGGATTAATGGTCATGAAGTCAGTCGGCCGCATTGTCCCACTGGCCAGATTGCCTATAATCAGGCAATTGCCTACAATCATGACGCAGGCAGCTACGAAGAAGTGGTTTTAACCGTGCCCTATGACTATCTGATTCATGGAACCAATGTCATTGCCGTCCAGGCGATTCAGTCCAGTACCAGCAGCTCAGATTTTTCGATAGATGTCAGTGTGGCTGCTGAACTGGCCGCACAGCCGGGCCCGGAGCCTTTCTATGAAGAGTCTTATGCCTTTCGCGTGACCCCGGGCAAATATGAAATCGATGCCGTCTGGGAAAGTGCTGAACAGACGGCATTCACCAGCACGATTGCCATTCCCGGCAGTGTTGTCAAGCCTGACAGAACCTACCGTGTACGCTGCCGGATGAAAGACAACACCGGCCGCTGGAGCCACTGGTCCAACCCGGTGGAATTTGTTGCAGGTCAGCCGCTGGGCGGGGGAGTCCTCGATTCCCTTCGCATCACGGAATTGATGTATAATCCCGCTGCGGATACCACGGGTGCCTATGACAGCGAAGAATACGAATTTATCGAGCTCAAAAACATCGGCACCACCACCATATCTCTGAATTCAGTCACTATAAGCGATGGGATTACCTGCGATTTTGCCGCAGCCCCTGCGGCCTTGCGCACACTGGGCGCAGGCCAGTATGTTCTGGTTGTCAAGAATAAGGCTGCCTTCGAATCCCGTTACGGCACAGGTGTCTCCGACCGTATTGCCGGCCAATATTCCGGCAAGCTGTCCAATTCCGGCGAAACCCTTCTTTTGAATGATTTCTGGAACGGTACCATTGTCCAGTTTACTTTTAATGATGGGCTCGGCTGGCCGGCCGCTGCTGATGGCGGGGGACATTCTCTGGTTGTTAATGACTATGCCCTCGAAGACCAGCCCTTCGGGACACTGGATTACGGCGGCAACTGGCGTGCCAGCACTTATCGTTATGGCTCGCCTGGGCAGGATGATCCTGCTGCCATCGTCGATGTACGGC
>JAFGQP010000203.1 GCA_016935635.1 Sedimentisphaerales bacterium | reverse complement strand
GGGGGCCGGTGTCACGATACATCTGCCTGCCGAGCGAGGCTGGCAGGGGCTGACTGAATGGCAATACGAGATGAACAACTGTTTTGTGATTCTGGCTCGTTTGAATCGACCGGTGATTGAGGTGCAATGGCGATATTGTCTGAGTGCACCGGCCAAAAATAACCGCGACATCCTCGACACCATCGCTAAACAATCCAGCGGGACACTCCAGGATATCACCACTCTGGACGGCCCATGTCCGATGCAATTCGCTCACCTGGTCAGTCAGAAAACCGAAGAAGATCGTTTTGTTGGTGTGGCAATTCTGGATTTTGGCAGAATGCTGATGCTGGAAGTCCGGTCTGCAGAGGACCTGTTTTACGGGCGTGATGTGTTTATCACCCTGGCACAGACCATGCACTATACGCTGCCGACGGAATTGTCGGCGGGGATTGAATTGCTCAACAATGCCCAGCGATTCGGGGCTGACAAGTTCTTTCCCAGTGAGGAAGGGCAGACCCTGCTGGTCCGTGACGCGGCTCGCAGTGTCCGCGGTTACGAGCGGACTCAGATTAAACAGGATTCCGAGGGCAATCTTCGCATTGATAAAACAACCGTTGTCAACACCGCCGCTATCCGACGCAAAGAACAGACCTTTGAAAGCGCCAATCCTTTCCGCGGATTCCGCTGGCAGAATCGACACAGCGGCTTATCCGGCCAGGGCAGTCTGTTCCAGCTGGACTTCAGCAACGGGCTGCTGACGGTGCGTGAACCGGCCGGACAAACCCGTACTTTCGAACCGGGACCGTCGGCGGTCAGTGAAATGCTGCTGGACGGGCTGGTTCCCTTTTTTCTGGACAGCGGCCAGGGCAGAATTGTGCTGGATATCATCAGCCCGGAAGGCCGAATCACACCAGCAATTATTGAGATTATTTCCGCCTCGGAGAGTACAGCCAAAGCCGAAGAGATGGCATACGCCGTTCGCGTGAATTTGATCAGCGGCGGAAGGACGGAATTTTATTATGCACAAGACAAAAAGCTCCTGGGGAAATTAACCACGATCGGCCGCGGGGGGGCACTGTTGTGGGAACCGTCAAGTCGCCAGGAGATAGACACCTATTTTGATACCCGCCCGCAGCGCAGCGGGCCGATCGTCCGGCAATGGTCCACCGTGTCATTGCCCAATTTGGAAAACAAATAATTCTTGCATTGAGACTACGGAGAGTATTATGGCTGAGCAGCATTTTGATTGTATTATCGTCGGGGGTGGTCCGGCGGGGCTGGGGGCAGCTTTGTATGCCGCACGCGACCGCATGAAAACCATCATTCTCGAAAAGTTTTATCCCGGCGGGCAAATCATTACAACCGACCGGATTGAAAATTACCCCGGTTTTGCTGAAATCAGCGGGCCGGACCTGACGGAAAAGATGATGGCTCAGGCGGCCGCTTTTGGCGCTGAATTGCGCACCGGCAGCGAAGTCACGGAACTGCGCCGCCGTGATGACGGCATGATTGAAGTGGCCTGCGGTAAAGACCTGTTTGTCAGCAAGGTGGTCATTCTGACGCCGGGCAGTTCGTATCGTCATCTGGGTGTACCGGGGGAAGAAGAATTTCGCAATGCGGGTACAGGCGTCAGTTATTGCGGCACCTGTGATGCGCCGTTCTTCAAAGGCAAAACCGTCGTGGCCGTCGGCGGCGGCAACACCGCGATTGAAGATACGCTGCACTTAAGCAAGTTCGCAGCCAAAGTCATCATGGTCCACCGCCGCAAAGAGTTTCGTGCAACCAAAGTGCTTGTAGAGGAATTGATGGCCAAAGTCCATGCGCCGGATTCCAACCTCAGTCTGATGCTCGACAGTACACTGACGTCCATCGAAGGCAGCGGCAAGGTTCAAAAAGCAGTCGTGAAAAACGTCAAGACCGGCCAGACCAACGATGTTGCCTGTGACGGCGTGTTCATTTTTGTCGGCATGGTTCCCAATACCGCCTTTCTGAATGGCTTTGTGGATTTGACGGAAGCGGGATTTATCCGCTGCGAGCCGGCGTATCTGCGGACGCGCGTTCCCGGTGTGTTTGCGGCAGGGGACTGTCGTGTCGGTGCAGCAATGCAGCTTGTAACGGCAGTCGCTGATGGTGTCAATGCCGCCATGTGCATGAAGCATTATCTGCGTGATCCGAAATGGTGGGATGAACCGCTGGCTGATGCGATCTGATTCGTGTTTGATTACAAGCACAGAGGCGCCTGGTTATTGCGAGCGGAAATCCCAGGCGCGATAAAGCAGTTCGCGTTCGACTTTAGCAGCCTCGAAGTCGGTCTGTAATGCAGCCAGTTTTTCGGCGCTGCGATAGACCTCATCAGAGCCGAAGCGTTCCTGCATTCTGGCGATCTTGCCTTCCAGCTCTGCAATCATTGTTTCGATTTGTTCTACGGTGAATCGGTTGAAGCGTTTCAGTTCCGGCGGGGCGGTCACACGCACCTTGTCGGGACGGCTCTGGGCTGCGGATTTTTTCTGCTTTTCTTCGGCTGCGGTTTGTCGTCGTTTTTGAAGCAGCTCGGTATAGGTACTCCATACGCCTTTATTTTCGATAGGGCAGATGATCTCGCATCGACCCATCTGCTTGTCGCCGAATTCATCGCACCCGACCACCATTAACTGGTCGGCCAGTCGATCCAGAAAATAGCGGTCGTGGCTGACGGCAATCACGGCACCGTTAAATCCATCCAGGGCTTCCTCCAGCATTTCACGGCTTGGAATATCCAGATGATTGGTCGGTTCATCCAGCACCAGCACATCCGGCTCCGACAGAACCAGGCGAAATAGAATCAGCCGGTTTTGCTGTCCGCCCGACAGATTGCCGGTCTTTTTGAAGACATCCTCGCCGGAAAACAGGAATGTGCCGAGTTTGCCGCGCAACTGTTCAGGGGTCAGGTCGGGCCGGATTCGCGTCGCTTCCTGCAGGACGGTTGCCTCCGGATCCAGGACCGTCGCATGCTGATCCAGATAGCCGATTCGTAAATTTTTGCCCAGTCTGATTGAGCCCTGGTCTGGTCTCATCTGTCCCAGCGCCATCTTCAGCAGGGTACTTTTGCCGGTGCCGTTGGGGCCGGTGATGCCCAAAAAGCTGCCGCGATAGAGATCGAAACTCAAATCCTCGAATAATACAATCGGGCCGAAGGCTTTATATAACCCCTGTGCCCGGCAGATGATATCGCTTTGGACCTTCGCATCAGAAAAGGAAAACTGGATGGTCTTCTGGTCGGTTGGTTTGTCCAAATAGTCAGGATTTTCCTTGAGCATCCGCAGCAGGCGGGTTTTGCGACCGCGGGCGGTCTTGCGCATGCCTTCCTTATCTTTATTGCGGGCGATGAAATCCAGCTCATGGGTCACAAACTCCAGCCGTTTCTGATGCTGGCGTTCCAGCTGCAGACGTAAGGTTGCTTTGGTATCGATGTAGCAGCTGTAATTGCCGCGCCAGGACCGGGCTCGTTTGCCGTCGAGCTCAAGGATTCGTTCAGCTACCGCATCCAGCAAAAAACGGTCATGACTGATCAGCAATACCGCTTTTTCACAATTCAGCAGAAATTTTTCCAGCCATTGTGTTGCCTGCAAATCGAGGTGGTTGGTTGGTTCGTCCAGCAGCAGCAGGTCGGCATCGGCGATTAGTATCTTGGCCAGCGACAATCGAGACCTCTGGCCTCCGGACAGTGCTGAAATTTTCTCTTCGAACAGCTCTTGCGGCAACCCCAACCCGGCCAAAGTGCTTTTGACTCGCGTTTCATAGGAATAGCCACCTTCGATTTCAAATTGGTGACAAAGGCGGTCGTATTCCTTCATGGCCGCATTCAACCGGTCTCCGGAAAGGGTGCCCAGTTCATGCGATAATATCTCTAACCTATTGTGCATACTGAGGATATCAACAAGACCTTCGTGCATTTCCTCCAGCACAGTGCGGTTCAAATCCAGCTCCGGTTCCTGGGCCAGATAACTGATTTTCAAATCCCGAGTGCGGTTTATTTCACCCATATCCGGATAAGTTTGACCTGTAATTAGACGGAACAGGGTCGTCTTGCCGGAGCCATTCGGCCCGACAAAACCTACACGCTGACGGGGATGGATTTGGGCATTCAGGTTATGAAAGACCACTTCCGGCCCGTAGGATTTATGGATATCACGAAACGATATTAACGTCATAATTGCTCTGTCGATTCATTTATAAAGTAACACAAAATACTCGACTGCGCATGAAATTTCAAAGACTTATTTGATGATTATAACTGCATATTCAAGATAGACTTGTTATGTATTATCGATTGTCTTCTCATTCCTTAATTATATACTCGATGCGACAGGTGGGGCGATCCTGGAGGTGCTGCTGGTTTTCTAACAATTTCAGGGTATAAATTTAAGGAAAAACGGGTTAGAATGTTGCGTCTATAATAGGGATAATGTCGATATATATATGAAATAATAATTCGTGTAATTTAAGGATAGATAGATGGCATTTTCGTTAAATAAGTTTCTGGTTAAGATTTTCGGCTCGCGGAATGAGCGCCTGGTGAAGGGGTACATGCGGGATGCACTGGCGGCGGGGGCTTTTGAGGAACAGATTAAGGCGCTGGATGATGAGGCCCTTAAGGCCAAGACCGCCGAATTTAAACAGCGTCTGGCTTCCGGTCAGCAGCCCGGCCAGATTCTGCCCGAAGCGTTTGCCGTCGTGCGTGAAGCCGCCCGGCGGAACAATAACATGCGGCATTTCGATGTACAGCTCATCGGAGGCAACGTGTTATTCGATGGCAAGATCGCCGAAATGGCAACCGGTGAAGGCAAGACCCTTGTCGCCACGCTGGCAGCGTACCTGGTTCACCTGACCGGCAAGCACGTCCATGTTATTACCGTCAACGACTACCTTGCCAAACGCGATGCGGAGTGGATGGGCCCGGTGTATCGGGCGCTGGGCCTGACGGTCGGGGCAATTCAGTCGGATATGGATACCATCGGCGAAGAACGCCGTGCCCAATACCAGTGCGATATCACCTACGGCACCAATAATGAATTCGGCTTCGATTATCTCCGCGACAATATGAAATCATCGCTGGCCCAGATGGTGCAGGGGCCGCTCGAATACGCCATCATCGACGAAGTGGACTCGATTCTGATCGATGAGGCCCGCACGCCGCTGATTATCTCCGGCCCGGCCCAGGATGATGTTACCCGTTATAAAAAAGCCGACGCCGTTGCCCGCCAGATTATCAGCCTGCAAAGCTCTTATGACCGCCTCAAAAAAGCCACTGAAGAAGCGGAAAAGGCTGTCGCCAATGCCAAAGGCGAACTGGCCGAGGCCAAGCAGGCCAAAGACAGTGCACGTATGGAGAAGGCCCATCGGTTCATCGACCAGACCCTCAGACAAATCGATGAAGACAAGGCCCGTCTCGAAACGATGACCCAGTATTATGAAGTCGAATACGACCGCAAGGCCGCACATTTGACCCATGATGGCATCGGCAAGGCCCAGGAAATCGCCGGCGTTGGATCGTTTTTTACCGGCTCGAATATGGACTGGCCGCATTTGCTGGAACAGGCCCTGCGGGCGCATGTGGTTTATGAAAAGGAAAAAGAATACGTCGTCATGGACGGCAAGGTGATTATTGTCGATGAATTTACCGGACGCCTTATGCACGGCCGTCAGTGGTCCGATGGTCTGCATCAGGCCGTCGAGGCCAAAGAAGGCGTTCAGGTCAAGGAAGAAACCCAGACACTGGCGACGATTACGCTTCAGAATTTTTTCAAACTCTACGAAAAAATCGCCGGTATGACCGGTACCGCTTCGACAGAAGCCGATGAATTTATGAATATCTACAAGCTCGACGTGGTCACCATTCCCACCAATCGCCCGTGTGTCCGGGATGACCGCGACGATATGATCTTCAAGACCGTTCGCGAAAAGTTCAATGCCCTGGTCGATGAAATCAACAATACCAGTGTGGCCGGTCGGCCTGTTCTGGTCGGTACCACCAGCGTTGAAAAGAGCGAGGCCCTTTCGCTGGCCCTGACCCGTCGTCATGGACTCGACCATGAAGTGCTCAACGCCAAGCAGCACGCTCGCGAAGCTCTTATTGTCGAAAAGGCCGGCTATCAGCACGCCGCCCGCGACGGCTCCATGCGGGGCAATGTCACCATCGCCACCAACATGGCCGGCCGCGGCACCGACATCAAGCTCGGCCCCGGCGTCAAGGAACTGGGCGGTCTGCACGTCGTCGGCACCGAGCGTCATGAAGCCCGCCGCATCGATAATCAGCTTCGCGGTCGTACCGGCCGTCAGGGCGACCCGGGCAGCAGCGTCTTCTTCCTGTCATTTGACGATGACCTGATGAGCATCTTTGCTCCCGAATGGACTGTCAAGGCGCTGTCGATGATCGGCTGGCAGGAAGGCGAGCCGATTTATCACCCCAGCATCAGCCGCGGGATTGCCAAGGCCCAGAAAAAAGTCGAGCAGCGCAACTTCGAAAT
>JAFGQP010000202.1 GCA_016935635.1 Sedimentisphaerales bacterium | reverse complement strand
GGATTCAACCCTTTTTGGTTTTCATTGCTTTTTTGCCGGGTTGGGATAAAATACCTCGTCCTGAGTTAAAACAATAAAGAGTTTGAATATAGAGAAAAAACGTATGCTGGGTATCGTGATTTTTGCGGTTGGATTGGTGTTTGTCATTAAAGGCGCCGACTTTCTGGTGGATGGCGCCAGCAGTCTGGCACGCCGACTGGGTGTGTCGGACCTGGCAATCGGGCTGACGGTGGTGGCCTTTGGGACCAGTTTGCCGGAACTGACGGTCAGTCTGTTTGCGGCGGTTCAGGGTCAGCCTGCCGTGGCGGTTGGAAATGTCACCGGCAGCAACATCTGTAATATTCTGCTGATTCTGGGAATCTCGTCACTGTTGTGCCCGCTGCAGGTCCGGATCAGTACGGTCTGGAAGGAAATTCCGTTCAGTCTTATGGCCCAGATACTGCTGCTGGCGATGGCTGCCGACAGGGTACTGGATGGGATGGATATCAATGTGCTGAGTCGAACGGACGGGCTGAGTCTGCTGGCTCTGTTTGTAATTTTTCTGGCGTATATTGCGGGGATGGCCAGGGATTTACCCCAGGTACAGGATGAACACCAGGCCAGCATCCATTCGACCGGCAGGTCTGCAGTACTGATTATGGTGGGATTGATTTTGCTGATTATCGGCGGCAAGCTGGTGGTCAAGGGGGCGCTGGATGTGGCTCAATGGCTCAAGATCAGTGAAAGCTTTGTCGCGGTGACCCTGGTGGCAGTGGGGACCAGTCTGCCGGAACTGGCAACCTCGGCGGTAGCTGCTTATCGAAAGAAGACCGACATTGCCGTGGGGAATGTGGTCGGGTCGAATATATTCAATATCTTTCTGATTCTGGGTGTCAGTTCCACGGTCCAGCCTATTCCAGTGCCGGCGGATCTGATGTTTAGTTTTTACGTCGGGATTTTTGCGACCGTGATTTTGTTTATTACATTGTTTACAGGGAAACAGCATCGGATTGACCGCTGGGAAGGTGCGGTCATGCTGGGGCTGTATGTTGTCTATTTGATTCTGCAGCCCAGGTAAAGGAGTAATCATGCTGGGATTCATTTGGTTAATTGCGGGGCTGGTTCTGGTGGTCAAGGGAGCCGACTGGCTGGTGGATGGGGCGTGCAGTCTGGCACGTCGGCTGGGCGTCTCGGACCTGGCGATCGGATTGACAGTGGTGGCGTTTGGAACGAGCCTGCCGGAAATGGTGGTCAATATCGCGGCAGTGCTGCAAAGCAAGCCGGAAATGGCAGTTGGCAACATTACCGGAAGCAATATCTGTAATGTTCTGTTGATTCTTGGGGCGGCATCGCTGTTTTGTCCGCTGGGTGTTCGCAAAAACACAACATGGAAAGAAATTCCGTTCAGTCTTCTGGCTGGGATTCTGCTGCTGGTGATGGCCAGTGATCGATGGCTGGATGGGGCGCCGCAGGATATCCTTTCCCGGACGGACGGATTTGGTCTGCTGGCTCTGTTTGTGATTTTCCTGGCCTATATTGCCGGGATGGCCAGGGAACTGCCCGAGGTTGCTGAGCAGGGCGAGCATGCAATTTATTCTACAGCAAAGTCTTTACTGCTGCTTGCTGCGGGATTGGTCCTGTTAATCGTCGGCGGCAAGCTTGTGGTGGTGGGGGCTGTGCAGGTGGCAACAGCGCTGGGGTTGAGTGAAAGTTTTGTGGCTGTGACGCTGGTGGCGGTGGGAACGAGCCTGCCGGAGCTGGCAACGTCGGTCGTGGCGGCCTATAAGAAAAAGGCCGACATTGCCATCGGCAACGTGGTTGGCTCGAACATCTTCAATATCTTTCTGATTCTGGGGACCAGTTCGGTACTGGGACAGATTCCAGTGCCGGGAGATTTGAGATTGAGCCTGTATGTTGGCGTTCTGGCGGTGGTGCTGCTGCTGGTGTTTTTATTGCTTGGCCGGCGGTATATTCTTCAGCGGTGGCAGGGGGTGATTCTGCTGGCGGTCTATGGAATCTATTTAATATGTCAGCCGAGATAGGTTTCTGTAAGCGGCATCCTTATCGGATTTTCAAGGTCGTGAATTAAGACATTGCGTTGTTAAAAAATGTTCCTCGTGTTTCAAGTGTTGTGCAATTGCGAACAAAAACGCCGGGGTTGTTTTGTTGACAACCAGGCGGCATGAGTTTATGATGCGCATCTGGAAACAGGTCCTCAAATGCGTGTTCCGCTGCA
Source organism: Sedimentisphaerales bacterium (assembly GCA_016935635.1). GTDB lineage: Bacteria > Planctomycetota > Phycisphaerae > Sedimentisphaerales > Anaerohalosphaeraceae > Anaeroglomus. The sequence continues at coordinate 2,675 of JAFGQP010000202.1, read as the reverse complement.
GAATTAAAAGGGCTGCAGGGCTGTTCGCTGAGGATATTCCAGATTACCAGACAAAATGGCATATTCAGGATTAAAAGAATATAGAAACCTAAATAATGGAGCGGGACTATGGACCCTTCAATCTTTAAAGCGTATGACATTCGAGGAACGTATCCGGACCAGCTTGATGAGCAGGCGGCATGGAAAATTGGTCATGCCACCGCCCAGTTTTTGCGGTCGCTGCTGCGGGGGTATGACCGCGGGATGGCCAATGCCCAGAGTCTGTGTGTCGGACGTGATGTGCGGACGCACAGCCTGTCGCTGCGTAATGCCCTGATTGAAGGGATGAATGCGGCCGGGGCGAATGTCATTGATATCGGGATCATTGATACGCCGCAGATGTATTTTGCGATTAATCACCTGGGGACATGCGGCGGGGTGCAGATTACCGCCAGTCATAACGCTGCCCGCTACAATGGTTTCAAGATTGCCGGCCAGCAGGCCAAACCTGTCGGCGCCGATACCGGGCTGAAAGATATCAAGCATATTGCCACAGCGCTGCTGCATACGCTGGGCAAGCCGACCGGCTCTGTGGAGCATTGCGATTTGACGTCGGAATATAAAAAACATGTGCTGAAATTTATTGAGCCGGGCCTCAAGAAGCTCAAGATGGTGGTCGATGCCAGTAACGGCATGGCAGGCAAGATGGTCCCTGCGATTTTCAGTGATTTGCCGATTGAGATTATTCCGATTAATTTTGAACACAATGGTATTTTCAAGCATGACCCCAATCCGTTGGTGGAGGCCAATCAGGCCGAGGCCAAGGCCCTGGTCAAATCCAAAGGGGCTGATTTCGGCGCCTGTTTTGACGGCGATGCGGACCGCCTGATGCTGATTGATGAAAAGGGCAACACGATTCCCTGCGATATTATGACGGCGCTGATGGTGCCGTACTTCCTCAAGAAGAATCCGGGTTCGGCGGTGGTGTATGATTTACGCAGCAGCCTGGTGGTGCAGGAAGAAATTCTCAAAAACGGCGGCACACCGCGTCGCGAACGGGTGGGTCATGCGTTTATGAAAAAGACACTGCGTGACAGCCATGCCTGCTTTGGCGGCGAGCTGAGCGGCCATTTCTATTATCGTGATAATTACTTCGCCGATTCGGGCATGATTACGCTGGTACACATGCTCAATATCATCAGCCAGAGCGGCAAGCCCCTCAGCGAGATGATTGCTCCGCTCAAACGGTACTTCAGCAGCGGCGAAGTGAATTTTCACGTGGAAAACAAAGACGCGATGATGAAGGAACTGGCCCGCAAATACAGTCAGGGTCAGGTGGATGATCTGGATGGGGTTACAGTTCAGTACAAAGACTGGTGGTTTAATGTCCGTCCCAGCAACACCGAACCGCTGCTGCGTCTGAATGTGGAAGCCAAGAATGCCGATCTGCTCAAGGATAAGTTTGAGGAATTAAAGGGCATGCTGGGCGAGCCGGTACATCATTAAAAAAACCGAAAAAAACCGAAATTGTCAAAAGGCAGGTTAAGAGCTTGCCTTTTTTGTTGTAACTATGGTGATGGGATTTGCCGCAAAGTCGAAGCCGTGTCACTGGTTTGAGTCCTGCGGTCAGAGTGTAATAAGCAATGAATCAAAATGAGAAAGGAATGAATTATGACAGGAAATCTGCGGAATTTAGGCCTGGCACTACTGCTGCTTGCTGCAGGCTTGTGTATTGCCCAAACACAAACGTCTGTGTCGCGTTATCCGGCATATCCTCTGATATCGTGTGATCCATACTTCAGCGTCTGGTCGCCGGCGGATAAGTTGACCGATACATCGACTTGCCACTGGACGGGCAAGCGTCAGGCGCTGACAAGTCTGGCTCGAATTGACGGCAAAACCTATCGTTTGATGGGGGATGAGCCGGCTGATATTCCCGCGATGCGGCAGATTGATGTTCAGGTCTTGCCGACACGGACAATTTATTGCTTTAATCAGGACAATGTGTCTGTCGACTTGATGTTCATTCAGCCTGCTCTGCCGGATGACATTACCTGGATGAGCAGCCCGGTGGTGGCGGTGGTTTGGGCATTCAAGTCGTTGAATGGTGCTTCGCATGATGTTCAGGTGTATTTTGAAGGGACTGCGGAACTGGCGGTCAATGAGCCTTCGCAGCAGGTGGAGTTTTTCGCTGAGCAGATGGGACCGCTTTCGGTGCTGCGTACCGGCACGACCGAACAGCGTGTTCTGGGCCGCAAGGGCGATGACCTGCGGATTGACTGGGGGTATTTCTATATCGCCGGCGATAAGGGCGGCATTAAGCAGGCTGTGATTACCGATGCCAAACAGGGTCGGCAGGCCTTTAGCCAGGGCGCGGAGTTGTCTGCCGCTGCGGCATCTGCCGTCAGCGTGGATAAGGCGCCGGTGATGGCGATGGTGTCGGCACCGATGAAGGTGACCCAGGCCGTGGAGTTTAAGGCTTATGTGGCGTATGATGATATTTACAGCATTGTGTATTTTGGTCAGAAGCTGCGTCCGTTCTGGAAACGAAACGGGGCCACGATTTCAGACCTGCTGCAGACAACGCACGAGGACCTGTCATCCCTCATTCGCCGCTGTGAGGCGTTTGATAAGGAATTGATGAATGATCTGGCGGCCGTCGGCGGTCAGAAGTATGCCCTGGTCGCATCGCTGGC
>JAFGQP010000201.1 GCA_016935635.1 Sedimentisphaerales bacterium | reverse complement strand
TGATACGGCCCTGACCGAGGAAGATACGTCGGTGATTGTTGCTGTGTTGAGCAATGATTCCGATTCGGATGGAGACTCCCTGACGGTAACAGGAGTCGTGAATCCTGCCAATGGGACAGTGGTTGTCAATGGGGATAAAACCATTACCTACACGCCTGACGGGGACTATTACGGCACAGATTCCTTTACCTATACGGTCAGCGACGGCAAGGGCGGAACCGACACCGCTGCGGTGACGATTACAGTAAATGCGGTCAATGATCCGCCTGTTGCAGTTGCGGATTCCTATGCGACAATGGAAAATACGGTGCTGACGATAACCGCGCCCGGTGTACTTGGCAATGATAGTGATGCAGACAGCATTGGGCTCACCGCTTCCGTGGTGAGTGGACCCGCCAACGGCGAATTGACACTCAATACAGATGGGTCATTCAGCTATATGCCGGCTGCAGGTTTCTTCGGCAGTGATACATTTCAGTATGCTGTCAACGATGGGGCCGGCGGCTCAGCAGAAGCCGCAGTAACGATTATTGTTCACCCGGCTGTTGCCGAACTTAAAGTAACAGGTATTACACCCAATACTATGAAACTGGGGACAACGGTAGGTGTGGAAGTTGCCGGGACGGGTTTTGTGGAAGGCTCAATTCTGAGCTTTGAGAACGGTGATGGTCCTGCGCCCGAAGCCTCCAGCATTACTATAAGCCCAGACGGCACTACCATCACGGCCAGTGTTTATGCGAAAGCCGGCGGCCCGTCCAAACCCAGGTATTGGGACGTGCGGGTTACAAATCCTGACGGGACAACCTTTGTTTTGCCGGATGGGTTCACGGTGCTGCCGTAAAGGGTCTGCGAATGTGAAAAACGGCAGAACGTTCACATTGACGGTGACCGATGTTGTTCTGAATGGATACGCATATAATCCGGGACTCAATAGTGAAACCAGTGATTCAACCTGATGTGGGTTCTATATGAGGTTAAACTGATATCTCAGTAGTTCGGCATGTGTATGGATGCAAACCAAGGCTGTGGAGTTCATTGCTTCACAGCCTTTTGTTATGATTTGGGCTTTAAGAAGGAACAGCACGAAATAACACGAATCGGAAGGACACGGGGGATGAGCTGGGAAAAAAAGAATTTGAGATTTAAAATTTCAAAAGGAGAAAGCAAACGAAATATATGCAGTAGGATTAGAGGATTTCGACGGCCAGGAGGGTGATGTCGTCGACTTCAGCAGAACTGCGGCGCCAACTGGTAATGGCGCTTTCGAAGGTGGACATCATGGACATAATGGGCCTGTCGCACAGGTTCAAAAACAGGTTGGTGAAACGGAATTTTCCGCCGTTGTCCACTTCGCCGATCAGCGGTTCCACGCCGTCGGAGTAGAGCAGAATCTTATCGCCGGACTGGACCGGGACAAGGACCTGTTCAAATTCCATCTCCTCGAATACGCCCAGAAGACCTCCGCGGCTGTGCAGTTGCTGAGGGTCCTGGCCGGGACGCAGCAGGAGCGGGTAGGGGTGGCCGGCGCGGGCGAATGACAGTTCCATCGTATCGGTATTCAGTTGGCAGCAGCAGGCGGTGGCGAACAGGCAGCCCTTAAGGTGCTGCTGAATCATCTGCCGGTTGAGGTGGTTCAATACCTCTGTGGGCGGGAAGATATGGTACTGATTGCCGTGCGTTTCACGCAGCACGGCGGTATGTTTGAGGAACATGGTCAGCAGGGCGGCGGGTACCGAGTGGCCCACGGCGTCGGCGATGTAAAAGCCGATGCGGGTTTCATCGAGTCGGACGGCGTCGAAGATATCGCCCGAGACCCACTCTGCGGGGTGATAGACGTGGGCAAAACGGACCTTGTCGGTGGCCGGCAGCATCTGGGGCAGGAAATTCCGCTGGACGGCGCCGGCGATTTTGAGCTGTTCCTGGAGCTGGCGCTGCTGTTCTTCCTGCTGGGGGATTTCGGCCAGGGCCAGGGCAAAGCACATCGCCGATTCGATACGGGCCCAGATTTCTTCAATGGAGGAACTGCGGATTTTGGAGGCCAGCCGGAAACGGCTGAATTCCATCGATACCGGCCAGTTGAGCAGAATGACCGGGATGCTGGCCTGGTCCAGCAGGCGAATTTTCTCATCAAGCTGTTTCCAGTTGATCAGATGCACGTCGCCGGCATCCAGAAGAACTGCACCCGGTTTAAAGGTGTTGGTCTGGGCGGCGAAAAAGCAGGGCAGGTCGATAAGCCGGCCGGACCATTGACGTGCAGCAAGGCGCGTGCGAACTGTGTCAGTCAGGCTCAGACGGTCGGACACGAAGGTCAATGTCGGTACTTGGCCGGCGGCGGCAACTTGCAATACCCCTGTGTCTGTTGGATGTAGTTCTGCCATTGTTTCCTGAACCAGTATACTTAACCAGTATAGTTTGCCGCGAGGAGGGCCACAGAACACATCGAAACGATACATAGCCGCGCCACGGGCGAATCATTTTATTCAGAATCAGAATAATACAGAACGAATATGTCCGGATTGTGTTCTAATTATTATTCTTATTCTCTGCATCGACTCAGAATCGGCCGGACTTAATGTTAAAATACGATGAATTGAGAGTTATGGGACGCAGGAGAAAAAAAGATTCTCGGAGCGATTATGCGAAGATGGCTGAGCCGATGCGAACCATGGTGGCGCCCATTTCGATGGCGAGTTCGTAATCCTGGCTCATGCCCATGCTCAGGTGCCGGAATTTGGAGCCGGCCACTTTTTCGGTGCGCATCTCGTCAAACAGTTCGCGGGCGCGGGCAAAGCTGCTTCGGACAATGTCTTTGTCCATCGTCAGCGGGGCCATGGTCATGAGGCCTTCGAGGCGGAGGTTGGGCATGGACATAATTTGTTCGGCCAGATGGAACGCTGCGCCGACCGGGGCGCCGTATTTTTGCGGCTCACCGGAGCAGTTGACCTGAAGCAGGACCGGGGCGTGGATGGCCAGTTTGGCGGCGGCGGTGTCGATTTCTTCGGCCAGACGCAGTGTATCGACCGAATGAATCAGCGAGCAGACCTGCAGAGTGGGCTTGACCTTGTTGCGCTGGAGATGGCCGATCATGTGCCAGCGAATGCGGGAGGCAATATCAGCCTGGCCGCTGGCCCCGAGCGACTGGGTGATCTGTTCGGCGATCTGCTTGAGATGCTGGACACGGTTTTCGCCCAGTTCGGTAAAGCCGCAGCGTACGGCCTCCAGAATCTGTTCGGGGGTGGCAGTTTTGGTCACGACAATCAGACGGACACTGTCTGGCTTGCGGCCGGCTTTGACGCTGGTCGAAACGATGGTCTCCTGTATTTGTTTAAGTCGATCGGCAATCTGGCTCATTGCAATATCCCGACAGGATTAAATCATGGTAAAAATTTTGACGGATTTTTCAGCTTGGACGGCAGGTATTCGGTAACGACGAATTCGAGGCCGTGCTTGGCGAATGCCTGCTGTTCGACACGAACGCCCATGTTGAGCATCTGATTGATGGCGGCCTGCCAGGGTTTGTAATGCTTGACAAAGGGGTCGTTTTTGAGGGCATCCTTGGCGCGTTTGATGTCCACATCCTTAAGCGGGTGGGTCGGAAGCTGGTAATCGATGACATCCTGGGGTGTCACGCCCAGGAAGGTGGCCTGGGGGACGCAGAAGTATTCGTTGAGATGGGCCGCGTTGCCCGAGCCGACCTTCAGTGTGCGGTAGATGTTGAAGTAGCCGTATGGGTCGCCATCGACAAATGCGTACACCGGGATTCGCAGTTTATCGGAAAGCCTCCGGATGAATCGGCGGCAGGCCCGCGTCGGAACGCCGCCCATGCTGATGAGGATGCAGTTGGTTTTCTTCCAGTAGTCGTATTTGACCAGACGCTGAAAAGCACCGGCGGTTTCGATCGCCAGGATAAACTTGGCATCGGACTGAAAATCAAGCCCCTCGACATCGGTAGGGATTGAGTAGGCGCCGGAGCCGAACTTGGTGCAATCGATTTTTAGTTTTCTGCCGGAGGCGTCCTTGTCGAAGACGATCAGCTTGCCGGCGATGTCGCCGCCTTTTTCTTCCGGGACGAATTTCAGCTGCTCGCGGTTGACACCAAACATCGCCTCGATATCGTCCATGATGGTATCCGACTCAGGCTGCTCGGCAAACGCGGCTTTGCCCCAGTTTTTGGAGATGTAATAGGCCTCTCTTTTGGTGGCCATGTCGTCTTTTTCGATAAGCTCTTTGCTCAGAGCCATCATCTTGAGTGTCTGGGCGAAGGTTTTGACCGTGGAGACGGTCAGGGTTCTGTTTTTGGTTTTGTCCTGAATCTGGAAGTGGCCTTTTTTCTCGAGGTATTTGACATTGGCCAGGGAGCGCACGGGTGTACTCATCGTGGGCTTTTGATTAGCCATAATCTTGTCATAGACCCCGCGTGCGTTCTTCTGAATATCTTCAATGACGTTGTGTTTCTTTGCCATACTGTTTTTCTCGCGTTAATTTTCGTCCTGAGGCGATGTTTTTTTAGTCCTGTCAGGAATTTATCCTGAGCTACAATGTGTAATGTATGATAAATTGATGCGCTTGGCAAGGGGATTTGGAGCGGTCATGCGTTATCATTTAAAATTTCATCTGGCATAGAGCATTATCCAGCTTGTCTGTTACTAAGTGCTTTGAGTGTCAATACTTGCCGATGCTGTCTGGAGAGGTGGTTGAACAGACGGAGAATGTGATTTTGGGAAAGTCAGTTAATTCAGTCGGTATAATTACGGATACAAATTTAAGAGAGTTTTATGAAAAAAGCCTCAATATTTCCTTAAATTTTGACGATACAGGATTGACAAGAGCATGAAAAGGAACTATATTTGATAATTGAATACTGCGGTTGCTTCTGGTTATAGAAGCAGTCGAAGTCATAAACCTCGGCGAGGCTACGTGGCTATCCGTTTTCCCCCCCAGACGGACCCACCACCTCGCCATTTTTGTTGTCATTTCGGATAGCAGATAAGGCGAGTCTTGTAAACAGTTGTTTATTATTTACTGGCCCATAACCTGGATATGAACGGAACGTGTTCTTGGGCCATCAAATTCACAGAAAAACAGACCTTGCCAGGTCCCCAGCACAAGATTGCCCTTGTTTAGCATAACCTGCCTGCTGCAGCCTACAAGGCTGGATTTGACATGGGCGTCGCTGTTGCCCTCAGAATGTTGATACCCCGACAGATTCTGCGGCAGGAGCTTGTTGAGGGTCAGCAGGATGTCATGGCAGACATCGGGATCGGCGTTTTCATTGATGGTAATTCCTGCCGTGGTATGTGGACAAAAAACAGTGACAATTCCATTCTGGATACCGCTTTTTGCCACGGCATCTTCAACCTGACGGGTGATATTGAGCATTTGGTTCCGGGTGGATGTGGATACGGATATGGCATGTCCAATAATTTTCATAAAAACCTCTCACATAATCTTTTCAAAAATAATTCAAATTTGTACCGACGAGCAGTCGCGATTCTGCGAGCAAAAGGACGCAGTTGAAGTTGCAGCAACCTTCTGCTCCGGAGCGAACAATTTCAAGCCAGGTCCAGTTTACATCTGTTCCGGGACGTCGATGCCCAGCAGTTGGCTCATGCCGTGGCGGATGGTGCGAGCGGTCAGGTCGCACAGCAGCAGCCGGGCGGCACGGATTGAGCCCTCGGTCTGCAGGACCGGGCAGGCGTTATAGAAGCGGCTGAAGGCGCCGGACAATTCATACAGGTAGTTGGTCAGGTAGTTGGGCCGGCATTCGACGGCGGCGTTCTGGATGGACTGGCCGTAGCGAATCAGGTGTTTGGCCAGGTCGATTTCGGCCGGATCGGTCAGGGCGATTTGGGCGATGGCCGACAGCTCGGCCTGCACATCGACGTCTTTGTCCTGGGCCTTGCGTTCGATGGATTTGATGCGGGCGTAGGCGTACTGCATGTATGGGGCGGTGTTGCCGTCCATGGCCAGCATCTTGTCGAAGCTGAAGATATAGTCGCTGTCGCGGTTGTTGGAATAGTCGGAATATTTGACGGCGCCGATGCCGACAGCGGCAGCGATTTGGGCCTTCTTTTCTTCCGGAAGTTCGGAATTCTTCTGTTCGACGACATCCCTGGCCCGCTGGATGGCTTCGCCGAGCAGCTCGGCCAGTTTGACGGTGCCGCCGGTGCGGGTCTTGAAGGGTTTGCCATCGGTGCCCAGCATGGTGCCGAAGGTGACGTGTTCGAGTTTGATGGAGTCGTCAGCCCAGCCGGCCATTTTCGCGACGGCAAAGAGCATCTTGAAATGCAGGGCCTGCCGGGCGTCGGTGACGTAGATAATGCGATTGGCGTGAAGGTCTTTCAGGCGAAAACGCATCGCGGCCAGGTCGGTGGTAGCATACAGGAACGCCCCATCCGATTTCTGGATGATAAACGGCAGGGGGGCTCCTTCCTTGTTGGTGAATCCTTCAGGGAAGACGCAGACGGCGCCATCGGATTCGACGGCCAGGCTGTTGTCCTGCAACTGTTTGACAACGGATTCCAGTTTGTCAGCATAAAAGCTTTCGCCCCGTTCATCGTCGGCCTTTAGCGTGATATGCAGGGCCTGATAGATGGGCTGGTAGTGCTTGCGGGATTCGCTGACGATTTGCCGCCAGAGTGTCAGAGTCAGCGGATTCTGGCCGCTGTGCAGTTCGACAACCCGCTGGCGGGCCGCAGTGCGAAACGCTTCGTCTCCATCGTCACGCTTTTTGGCCTGCTGATAGAATTCTTCGAGGTCTGCGATGTGAATATTTTGCAAGGCTTTTTCGATAGCCGCCGGATTGCTGCCGTTCGTTGCGGCAGCAGCTTTCTGATAGAGATACTGAACCAGCATACCAAACTGCGTGCCCCAGTCGCCGATGTGGTTTTGACGGATGACGTTGTGGCCGAGGCATTCGAGCATCCGGCAGATGCAGTCGCCGATGATGGTGCTGCGGAGGTGGCCGACGTGCATCTGTTTGGCGATGTTGGGGCCGGAGTAATCGACGACGACGGTTTGGGGATTTGGTTTTTTCTCGATGCCCAGATTCGCGTCGCGGTGAATATCCATCAGGGACTGTGCCAGAAACTCGGGTGTCAGCCGCAGGTTGATAAAGCCGGGGCCGGCGATTTCGGGAGTCTGGCAGATGTCGTCGAGCTTTAATTCAGCGACGAGCTTTTGAGCGAACTGGCGGGGGTTGGTCTTGAGCTGCTTGGCCGCGGCCATGACGCCGTTGACCTGGTAGTCGCCGAATTTGGGGTCGGTGGCCATGCGGACTACGGCGGGGCAGTTGGGCAGGCCGCTGACTTTGGCCAGTGTGTTGCTGATGCGCTGTTCGAGTATTTCAAGTACAGGTTTCATGTCATCCTGCTTAATTGTGATATAAGTTATTTGAAATCTCCACCGCAGGCGGGGGTGGGGAAGCCGTTAAATCATGCCCAGACTCTCGGGCTGTCCTTAATTATTCTATTTAATTTTACTTTTTAATTTTTCTCTTAACGCGCTGCCAGCGGATTTTTTTGGCGTCGCCCCAGAGCATTTCAAGGTCGTAATAAGATCGCATCTCCGGGTCAAACAGATGCACCACGACATTGATATAGTCGATCAGAATCCATCGTCCCTGTTCGTAGCCGGCGGAGGCGAATTTCTTCAGGTCATATTGTTTTGCCATATCGCTGATTTCATCAGCGACAGATTTGCCCTGCCGGTCGCTGGTGCTGGTGGCGATGACGAAAAAGTCGGTGGCCGGGGATACGCCCTTGAGGTCCAGCACGACGATGTCGGTACAATGCCGATCATGGGCCAGCCGGGCCGCTTCAATCGCAAATTTCCGTTCAGATGTTGTTTTTGTCTTTGCCAATCTTGCAATCTCCAATAAATGCCGCAATAAAAAAGGGACGCCCCAAACCGGGACGTCCCTGTACTATAACCGAAACGGGTTACATCGTCAATGGATTAGAAATTCATGCTCATACCGAGTTTTTCGGCGATAACGGGGCCGAATTTGACGATGACGCCGGAGAAGACAACGCTGACCATGGTCATCAGCTTGATCAGAATGTTCAAGCTGGGGCCGGAGGTATCTTTGAACGGGTCGCCCACGGTGTCACCGACGACGGCGGCCTTGTGCGGGTCGGACTTCTTGCCGCCGAGGTTGCCTTTTTCGATGAACTTCTTGGCATTGTCCCAGGCCCCGCCGGCATTGTTGAGCGTCAGAGCCAGCGAGAAACCGGTGGTCAGACCGCCAGCCAGCAGGCCCATGACACCGGATACACCCAGCAGAAGACCCGTGACGACGGGGATGATAATCGCCAGCACGCTGGGCAGAATCATTTCTCTCTGGGCGCCGGCAGTGGAGATGGCGACGCAGCTTGCATAATCCGGGGTGTCTTTGCCTTCCATAATGCCGGGTTTCTCACGGAACTGGCGACGCACTTCTTCGACCATCGAACCGGCGGCACGACCGACGGCCTTCATGGTCATCGCACAGAAGACGAATGCCATCATCCCGCCGATAAACAGGCCGCAGATGAGTTTGGGATTCATGATATTGAGGTTGTAGGCGTTGACAAAGTCGATAATCGTCGCGTTGGTGTTGCTCAGCAGGATGGCGCCATCGGTCTTGATGGCATCAAATGCGGCCTGGGCCTGAGCCGAGGCGGTTGTGCCTTTGAAGAAGCTGACTTTGCCGACGGTATAGATGCCGGAACCCTGTTCGGCCAGACGACCGACCCAGATGCGGATTTCTTCGATATAGGCAGCCAGCAGAGCCATGGCGGTCAGAGCGGCCGACCCGATTGCAAAACCTTTGCCGGTTGCGGCGGTCGTGTTGCCCAGAGCATCGAGGGCGTCGGTACGTTTGCGGACTTCCGGAGGCAGATGCGACATTTCGGCATTACCGCCGGCGTTGTCGGCGATGGGGCCATAAGCGTCGGTGGCCAGTGTGATACCGAGTGTGGACAGCATGCCGACTGCGGCAAAGCCGATGCCATAGAGTCCCATTGCAAAGTCAGTAAAGCCGCCTGCAAATGCAAACGCACACATAATACCCAGGACGATGGTGACCACCGAAAGACCGGTGGAGTACATGCCTGTAGCGAAACCGTCGATGATGGTGGTTGCCGGGCCCATCTTGGCCTGGTTAGCGATACCCTTGGTCGGGGCGTATTCGTCGGAGGTGTAGTATTCGGTAATCTGACCGATGATGACGCCGGCCATCAGACCGGAGACGACTGAGCCGAAGATACCCCAGCTGATCCAGTCGGTGGTGGCCAGAATTGCCAGAACGATCAGGATACCGACCGAGCTGCCGAGGGTGCCCGTCAGCAGGGCTTTGAGCAGGTTTTTCTGGGTGGCGTCTTCTTTGCAGCGAACCAGGAAGATACCCGCGATGGACAGGATAATACCGATGGCGGCGACCAGAAGGGGGGCCATCACGGCTTTAATCGGGTGCATTCCGCTGTTGGCAACAGCGCTCAGCGGCAGGGCGGCGCCGAGGGCAGCGGTGGCCAGAATCGAACCGCAATAGCTTTCGTACAGGTCGGCACCCATACCGGCGACGTCACCGACGTTGTCACCGACGTTGTCGGCGATGGTGGCGGGGTTACGCGGATCGTCTTCGGGGATACCGGCTTCTACTTTACCGACCAGATCGGCGCCGACGTCGGCAGCTTTGGTGTAGATGCCGCCGCCGACACGGGCGAACAGGGCCTGGGTTGAAGCACCCATACCGAAGGTGATCATGGTGGTGGTGATTTCGACGAGCTTATGGCCGGCATCCATGTTTTGGGGAACCAGCGTCAGGCCGAGGAACTCCACGCCCGAGGCCATGTTGCTTGTGGTGTAGATGATTTTATCGAGGAACAGGTACCACAGGGAGATATCCAGCAGACCGAAGCCGACAACGACCAGACCCATGACGGAGCCGGACTGGAAAGCGACCTGAAGGCCGCGGTTGAGGCTTTCGCTGGCGCCCTGAGCAGTACGGCTGGAGGCGTTGGTGGCGGTGTTCATGCCAAGGAAGCCGCACAGACAGCTAAACAAACCGCCTGTCAGGAAGGCGATCGGCACGAAGGGATTCTGAATGCCCATGTAGGCCAGAACCGTAAAGACAACAACCAGCACGGCAAAGACCATCGCGACGACCTTGTACTGCTGGCCGAGGTAGGCGAAGGCGCCTTTGCGGACCGCGGCGGCGATGGTGATCATGGTTTCATTGCCCGCGGAGGCCGACATCATTTTCTTATAGAAATACATCGCAAAGCCTAATGCGATAACAGACGCGGCCAGGGCCGCAAGGGGAGCTCCCCATTCTGTACCGAAGGACGTTTCGGCGGCAGCTTCGGAGGCCATTGCCGGACTCGACAGAGCCAGCAAGGGCAGAAACAACCCCAGTGATTTTGTTAATCTTTTCACGACTTTTTTCCTTTCAAACAAAATATTGTTTTAATAGTAACAAAAAATTTCGACCAATCTTACAAATTTGCCCCCCGATTGCAAGCATTTTCCGTGCAAGAAACGCGGGTCTGTTGTCTGTTTTAATGAAAAAGATATTATAGGTCTATAAGCAGATCCAATAAAAAGGCCTCGGTTAGGTATGATAATCGGCGTTAATCGTTACATATTCACGACTTAAGTCACATCCGTAGCAGAAATCGGAGTGCTTGCCGGCACCAAGGTTTACGACAATGGTATGCTCTTTCTGCCTGATAATCCGGCTGACTTTTTTGGGGTCAAAGTTCACAGGCTGGCCGTTGCGAAAGACGGTGATGCCGCCGATGGAGCAGGTGAGTTTGTCGCCGTTGAGCTTTACACCGGAGGAGCCTACGGCACAAATAATGCGGCCCCAGTTGGGATCGCCGCCGTGAATGGCGCACTTGACGAGGTCATAATTGGCCACGGCCCGTGCGGCGATAAGGGCTTGTTCTTTAGTATTTGCGCCGTTTATCACAACTGTAAACATCCGTGTCGCGCCCTCTGCGTCGAGGGCCATTTGTTTTGCCAGGTCAGTGCACAATTCTATCAGGGCCTGAGCGAATTTTTTGAAGGCGGCGTCGTTTTTGGTGATGGGTTTATTGCCGGCCTGTCCGCTGGCCAGCAGGATGGCTGTGTCGTTGGTGCTCTGGTGGCCGTCCACGGTGAGGCGGTTGAGGGATTGGCCGATAGCCAGCGATAACGCCTTTTGCAGCAGAGTTTTAGAGATTGCGGCGTCCGTGGTGAAGATGCCTATGGTGGTGGCCATATTGGGGCCGACCATGCCGGCACCTTTAACAGTTCCGGCCAGGGTGATGGTCTTGCCGCCGATTTTTACGGTTTTGCAGGCCTGTTTGCAGCGGATGTCGGTGGTCATGATGCCTTTGGCAAAGGCCAGGCCGGCGGCAGCGGAGTCGCTCAGTTTAGCGGAGGCTTTTTCGATGCCGGTGGTGATTTTGTCGATGGGGAGCTGATGGCCGATGATGCCCGTGGAGGCCAGCAGGACCTGCTGCGGTTTGAGGGCCAGCATCTGGGCAGTTTTGCCGCACATGGCCTTGGCCGCGGCCAGGCCGCGGGTGCCGGTGCAGGTGTTGGCGTTGCCGCTGTTGACGATGACAGCATAGGTTTTGGCGGTTTTGGTGTGTTCTTTGCAGACGGTGACTGCCGACGAGACGACTTTGTTGGTGGTGAACATCGCTGCCGAAACTGCGCCGGCGGGGCAGTACATCAGGGCCAGGTCATTCTTGCCCGATTTTTTGATGCCGCAGTAGAGCCCCGCGGCCAGAAAGCCTTTGGGGGCTGTAATTGTTTTATTGATCATTTCCGTTACTCCTGTTTTCTATCAAGGTATAAATTCCCTCTATTGTGATGCAAACGAGACGACTTCGCAAGTAAAACCTTGCGATAATATTGCGGCTATATGAGCGTACCGGCGGCGATGATGTGCGTTTTTCCGCCGACACGGAGGTCGAAGGTGTCATTATGCTGTTGGGCTTGCAAATACAGCAGCGAGGGACGGCCCATTTCATAGCCTTGTTCGACACGGATATCGATGCTGCTGTCGCCGAAATAGCGATAGCGGGTCAGGTAGGCGGCCAGGCAGGAATTTGCGCTGCCGGTGGCGGGGTCTTCGGGAACGCCGTAAAGATGGCCGAACATCCGGCAGTGAATGTGGTTAGCGGGATTCTGCGCTTGTGGGCAGAATATAAACATCATCCGGGCGGTATCGTGCATTTTTAGAAATGACGCGAAGGCTTCCAGGTTGGCTTTGGCCCGGCGGACCGCGTCCAGGGTACGCAGCGGTACGAGGATAAACGGCAGGCCCGTCGAAACCGACTGAATGGGGAAGCGCTCGTCAAAATCGGGTATATCGAGATTCAGAATAGGAGCAAAATCCTGCGGACTGAAACAGGCGTCAAACTGCGGCTGCGGGGCTTTGAGCCATAAGAGCCGCTGGTGATTGTCGAGGGCTGTATGATTGACTGGAATTGGGCCGACTTTGAGATTCAGGGTAACAATCTGATGTGCCCAGTGTTCGATTTTGTCCTGGATGA
>JAFGQP010000200.1 GCA_016935635.1 Sedimentisphaerales bacterium | reverse complement strand
GCTCCGCGGCCTTCGGTCATTTGCATGCACTGCTGGACAACATTCGCTGTCTCCGGATTCAGCACCGCATCTGCCCCAAAGCCCCCGGCCATCTTCAGCCGCTCGGTATCCACATCGACGGCAATAATCCGACGGCACACTTGGGCACGGAGCACCTGAATCACCAGAAGCCCGATCATCCCCGCCCCAACCACGACCGCCGTTTCCCCACCCGTCAGGCCCGCTCGCCCCACGGCATGAACCGCAATGGACAGCGCTTCGGTCATCGCTCCCTGTTCAAAGCTCACCCCCTCCGGCAGACGATACAGGATATGCTGCGGGACAGCCACAAATTCGGCAAACGCTCCATCCCGTCGGTATTCATTGCAGGATACCCCCAGCACCCTTCGGTTATCGCACAGGTTAATCTGACCCTTGCGGCAAAAATGACACTGCCCGCAATACACCGTTGAGTCAAACATCACCCGCTCGCCGATGCTCCAGCCCGTGACGCCGGAGTCCCTATCCGCAATCACCCCGGCCGCCTCATGGCCCATGATAATCGGAGGCTGTCGCCGGCCCGTGCTGCCGTCCATGCCGTGGACATCGCTGCCGCAGATGCCGCAGGCCCTGACCTGGACGAGCACATCCTGGGCCCCAATCAGCGGGACCGGACAATCCTGAATCTCAAAGTGACTGGCTTTGGTCAGAACAAGCGCTTTCAATACCGTTCTCCTGGTTCTATACTATACAGTGACTGCCTACACCAGCGGCAGCAGTTTGGCAAACACCATTGTAAAAAATAACCCGACAAAGGCAAGACTGCTGACCGTGACCGTCCAGGTTTTCAGCGTCTCCACTTCCGTCAGGCCGCTCATTTTAGCAAAAATCCAGAAGCCGCTGTCGTTCATCCAGTTGCCGCACTGGGCCCCGAATCCTATTGCACAGGCGATATACACAGGATGATACCCCATCGCCGCCGGTGTCCCCAGCAGCGGGGCGATTATGGACGAGGCCGTTATCATGGAAACGGTACTGGACCCCTGGGCAAATTTGATGACAAAGGCAATCATGTAGGCCATGATCAGCAGTCGGATGCCCCCGAGGGCCTGTGTCGAATCGGCTGTAATCATCGCTTGCACCGCCGAGCCGATCTGGGCTTCTTTGAGCATCGCGCCGAAGGCTCCGCCTGCCGCGGTAATCAGGATGATGACCCCGCCGCTGGTCAGCGAGTGTTCCACCAGAGCCCCGAGTTCCTGTCGTGAAGGCCTTCGCTGCCGCCAGAGCACGACTAAAGCCGCCGCCGCAGACATCAGCATCGCCAGGTTGGCATTGCCGAGAATAGAAGTTACGGCTTTGATCCCATGCACAACTGATTCAGGGCTGGCCTTGGCCGCCAGGGCTGAAATAATCGTATGGGCCGAAATCAGAACGACCGGCAGAAGAATCGGCAATGATGAGGCCAGCAGGCCCGGCAGTTTGTCAGCAGCCAGCGGCTCCGGCTCGTGGTCCCACCCTTCGATGGGCCGCATGGGATAATCATGTTTGCTGCTGTGCCAGCGGACAAAATACAGCATGACGACCGCCGTGAAAACAGAGGTCAGCAAGCCAACCATCATCATCATGCCCAGGTCGATCTTGAGCATCTCGGCAATCAGCAGCGGCCCCGGTGTCGGCGGGACCAGCGAGTGGGTAATCGACCCGCCGGCACCCATTGCCAGAATCAGCAGCATATAGCGTATGCCGGTCTGTCGGTGCATCGAACGGGCCAGCGGTATCAGCAGGTAAAACACGGTGTCAAAGAACACCGGAATCGACAGCACAAATCCGCTGGCCATCAGCGACATCGGGCATCGTTTCTCACCCAGCAGGCCGACAAACATCCGGACGATGCGGTCGGCGGCACCGCTGTCGATCAGACAGCGTCCGATGATGGACGCCATGGCGATGACGATACCGATCTTGCCGGCGGTTTCCCCAAAGGCGATTGCGACCCGGCTGATTTTTTCATCGGATGGGCCGGGCGTCATCAGGCTGACCAGGATCGCTCCGGTAATCAGGGCCAGAAACGCATTCATCCGCAGGCCGATAATCAGTGTCAGCACCGCGGCAATCCCCACCACCAAAATCAGAATCGGCGACAATTCCAAATGCGTTTGCTCCAGATCATTATTTGAATAGCGACTGACTGACTGTAAATGTTATCGTTTCGGATTCAAGCTGCTCTGAACGAGCGGTTAATGTGATTTGTCCTTTTGCATCGCTGGCCTTGATCCAGACATAACAGCGTCCCTGGTAGGCGTTGCGGGAATCCGCCTGAAACGGCTCATGGCTGAGCACGCTGGCATTGTCCAACGCGGCAATCACTCCCGGCCCGGTGACAGAAAAGGCAATCTGATTTGTCGCTGTCGGAACCAGCACGCCCTGTTCATCGA
The DNA here is from genome assembly GCA_016935635.1 of Sedimentisphaerales bacterium. Classification (GTDB taxonomy): domain Bacteria; phylum Planctomycetota; class Phycisphaerae; order Sedimentisphaerales; family Anaerohalosphaeraceae; genus Anaeroglomus. The sequence goes on along the minus strand of JAFGQP010000200.1, from coordinate 5,571 downwards.
CCACAGCAGCCTCCACGCGAATCACATCATCCCATGATGGACTCAAGGTATTGCGCAGGGCGTTAAGCCGAATTTTCGATGCCTTTGCCGCGGTCTTGTATATCTGGGTTGCAGCGACCTTGCCGCCATTGGATGCCACAGCCTTAATGGTACCCGGCTCAAATTCCACCTTCCAGACCCGCGGAGAGTCATTGTCAGGCTTTTCCTGAGCCCCCAGCAACTTATTGTTCAAAAACAGTTCCACCGACTCACAATTGCTATAGACTTCCACCATTTCAGTATGCGGCTGGAGGTTAGTCGGGGTCCAGTCAGAAAACTGCGTTACGCGGAACCGATCATCGGTGCTGAGTTCATAGCCTGGATCCACAGGCGAGGGTTCGTTTCTGCCGATCCGTCGGACGATATGGACCATAGGCTTGTCCGACCACCAGCTTTGCCGCTGATAGGAGCGGGGCCGCAGACCGCCGGCCCGGTCAATCATCCCAAACGGTGTCGATATCGCAGGCCAGACACGCGACTCGCCCAGATAATCGATCCCGCTCCAGATGAACTGTCCTGCATACGGGGGATTATCCCGCAAGGCAAGCCAGACACTCAGGTCGTGCCCATTTTCCGTGCCCAGAATCTTCCGTTTCGGGTTCTGTCGATAAGCGGCCAGAATTTCATTCTCCCGATAGTTCTGACCGACCACGTCCAGCATATCCGCAAGCCCATTGTCATAGTCGCGGCTCTGGTTGGGGCGAAACAGACCCTGCGATACCGGACGGGTCGGGTCTTCCTGATGATAGATGTTGATCAGAGAACCGAGAATCTGCTTGGCTAATTCCGCCTTGGGCGTATCATGGATTTCATTGCCGGCACTGTAAACGACCACGCAGGGATGATTCCGGTCGCGTCGAATCGTATCGCGGGTGTCGATTAAGGCCCAGTCTTTGAAGTAGCGGTGGAAATCGCCCGTCCGTTTGCCGACGGTCCAGCAATCCAGAAATTCATTCATGACCAGAAAGCCCATCTGGTCGCATACATCCAGAAACTCCGGCGCCACGGCATTATGGGCGGTTCGGATGGCGTTGACGCCCAGTTCCTTCAGGACCGCCAGCCGGTCCCGCCAGACCTGCACGGGTACCGCTGCACCAAAAGCCCCGCCGTCGTGATGGACGCAGACACCCTTGATTTTAAAGTTGCGTCCATTGAGCCAGAAGCCGGTGGCCGGTTTAAAGGCAAATTCCCGAATGCCGAAGGGAGTGATTTCGTCGTCCAGTCTGGACCAGCCCGAGACCACCTCTGTATGGGCGGTATAAAGGGCAGGGCGGTCCAAGTCCCATCGGGTCGGGTTTGGGACGATCAGATCCTGCTGAAATTCCACCATGGCTCCGGGATTGACTATCTTTGCGGGTGAGGCGGCTTTGGCGGCAACGTCACCCTGCGGACTATAGAGCGTAATCTCCAGGCAGACCTTTTTCCTGCGGTCGGAGGAATTGATGACGGCTGTCTGGACGCGAACCGTAGCCTGGGCGTCCGTGATCTGCGGGGTGGTGACAAACGTCCGCCACGGTCCCAGCAGGATGGGATTGGTGGCAATCAGCCGGACATGCCGATAAATCCCGGCACCCGTGTACCACCGTGAGGCCGGCTGCAGCGTCGTATCGGTCCGCACCGCCAGCACATTCAACCCCTCTTCATTCAGGTAGGGCGTCAGCTCATACTGGAAGCTGACATAGCCGCTGGGACGAGTGCCCAGCAGATGCCCATTAATCCAGACCTGGCTGTTGGCCATGGCCCCATCGAATTCCACAAAGACCTGTTTATTGGCCCACCCCCTGGGTATCGCAAAGCTCTTGCGATACCAACTGACGCCTGTGGGTAAAAAGCCGCCGTCGCCTCTGGATGGGGCATCTTTTGAGAAAGGCCCTTCGATGCTCCAGTCATGCGGTACATCAATGGTCTTCCACGAGCTGTCATCAAACTCCACAGCTTCGGCCCCGGCCGCATCGGCCTTAAGAAATTGCCAGCCTGCATCCAGAGCCTGAATCTGGCGGGTCTTCAGGGCCGGTTCGCCAATTGCCGGGATTGATAAAAGAGCCAGGCAAAGAATGATCAGGGATCGCTTCATGATTAATCCTCCTTAATGCACTGAGGGTTGTTTTGATTCGGATTGGGTCTGCGTAATTGACGGCTGAGTCAGATAACTGACGCCGACCAGTGCCGCGACAGAGACGATAATGGCCGGCAGAACCGCATCCAGTTCTTTAAGCCATCCGGACAAATGCGGACTGATGACTTCTCCCCACAGCAGGGGGATGGCGATACCGGCGAGGATGGAGGCCATGGCCGCCTGTCGGGTGGCGCGTTTCCAGACAATCGCCGCTACCAGGCTGGGCGTAATGGCCGCACCGTAAATTGTATAGGCATAGAGGGCTTTGTGGAAAAAACCCGTTGATTCGGAAAAAGCCAGCGATACGCCATAGGCGATGAGGCCGAACACCAGAATCAGCACACGGTTGAGAAACACGACATGCCTGTCGGTGGCTTTGGGATTGATGTGGGTCTGATAGACATCCTTGATGAAGGTAATCGCGGGAATCAGTAAAAACGAGTTGGCTGTCGAAACGATGATGCCGACGACCGTAACTAAAAAGATGACCCCCAGGATTGGCGGCATATAATGTTTGGCTGCGTAGATGAGAATATATTTGCCGTTCTCGGGGTCAGGGGTCATGCTGGCGGCAATCCAGGCATTGGTGATAATCAGCAGTTCAATGGCCATGGCGATAAAAATCATGGTCGTGACCGCCTGTCTGGAACTGCGGGCATTGCGTCCGGCGAAGATGCGCTGATACTGATTCGCATCCCCCAGAATCAGCAGAAAGACCGGCAGCAGATAATTGACCAATTGCACCGGCGAATACACGCCAAAGAACTGCATATGGCGGGTTTTATTGTGCATGGCGGTAAAGGCCTCGGTCATGCCTGAAAAGCCGCCGGCCTGATACAGCAGCACCGGCAGCGCCGCCACCATCGCCCCGATAATCAGGATTCCCGTGACGATGTCGGTATAGGCCAGGCTCAGCAGGCCCGCCAGCATAGTATAGGCAAGGATGAATATCGCGGCCATGATGGTCGCGTGGCTGGCCTCCAGCCGCGGTTCAATCAGGCTGAGAGTTCCAACATCTGCACCTGCGGCAATGCAATAATCCGAATTATTGTCGTCAATCGGATAGCGGATTTTCGCATGACGGTTTTTGAGAATGGTTAAGGTGTTCTTGTCGGCAACCGCCGCGGTGGTGTTGTCCTCAACGACATGGATCGTGTATGGGATGGGTTGCCCGGAGGCTTGCGTGGATACGACGGCAAGCTGGACGGTTCCTGTCCAGTCCTGCGGCGGAGAATAGACCATCCGGCCTTTGGCTAATTGACGAGGCGTGAGAGTGTTGTTGAGGCTCAGCAAAACCGGCTCTTTATCGCCGGCAATGACCTCCAGCACTGCTCCGCCGGCGTTGAACTGGTAGCTGACAATAACCATATAGGCCGTCACCAGAGCCACGACCGACAGCAGCCGGGCCGCCCGGCCATAGCGGCGCCCGATGATTTCCGGCACCGAGGATGCTTCGATATTGCGGGCGCGGGAGGCGATGAACGACAGCAGAATCATGCCGAAAAAGGTGCCCGCCGGGATAATCAGGGCCGCCATGCCCGTCCGGTAGGTTTCTTCGGCGTTGCCGACGATGGACCCGGTGCCGATCCAGACGGCCAGCATTGTGCAGACCATCACCCACGGTGAAAGCGACCGGCCCGCCACGGCAAAATCCGATTCGGTCTTGACCCGGCGTGAGGTATAGACGCCGATGCCGACCAGAACAAACAAATAGACAAAAATCGCTGCCAGATAAATCATACTCATCCTTGGTTTAATCGTGAGGTGTAGTTTAACTCAGGTCGTTTACGGAGCTGCCTGTTTTGGGCTGCACGGGGTAAATCGCCAGTCATATCGTTCGGAGTGCTTGAAGAGGCCGCCGATCAGGTCCGCCAGTTTGGGATCATACCCGGCTAATTGGTCGCGGGTGTTGATGGTCCGGCCCTGGGTGTCGGCAGCGTTACCATTATCATAAAAAGCCCGCACGCCTTCGGCAAAATAGACGAAGCGATTTTGGGCGGCTGGGGTGGATGCCCACAGGTCCTTGCTGATGGCTGCATCATAGAGCGTCTTAACCTGCTGGTCAAACCGTACGTCCATCCGCTGCAGGCCGATTTCGTATTGCAGCTTTTGTTCCCTGCTGTCAAAGTCCGAGTCAACAGGACGCAGGCCGGTATAGAGATAGGCCGCCAGGGCCATCGTACCGATGAGCCGATTGTTGTTGCTGTAAATCTCCGACTGTGCAATCCCCAGCCGCAGCGAAGCGGGCAGTTTGGCGGAATCGGCACCGTCTTTTTGTTCCAGAAACGCCTCGGCATTCAGCGTCTTTTGAACCGATAGCGACGTTGGGAATTCATCGTCGGCATAGACCACCACCGCGACGTCGGCATTAATCATAGCCTTGAGGATATCATGGCGATAGCGGAACAGGTTGCGAATGGTATGATCCACACACAGCATCGCCTCGTCGGATACATTTGCCGTGCCGAAGATGGAAAATCCGCGGCACCAGATGTATTTGTGCAGGGCGGTGCTTTCTTTGAATCGGTTGGGGGTTTGAATCACCCTGGGCAGCTTGACCAGCGGTTTGTAGTGCCAGTCATTGGCCGGGGTAATGCGGAAGGTCGTGCGGACCAGTTCGACAACATCCGGGTCGTATTCGGTCAGGAGCTTGCGGGTATTCACGTGGTTGTGATTCCAGTTGTTGGCGCGGTCGGCGTCGAAAAAACCCTGTACCGCCTCGGCCCAGTATTCTTCTGCATTGGTTGAGGCGTAATCATTTTTATATAGTCCCCTGGCCATGGCTTTGTGATACAGGGCGTCCAGTTTTTTCTGGAAGTCCGGCTCCAGCCGACGCAGGACAAAGTGAATCGAATGGGCCAGTTCATGAATGAAGATGCTTTCGTCTTCGTAACGGTCCTCCGGCAGCGACAAGAGGTTTTCTTCGCCGACGCTGGTCGTCCGCCCGCCGAAGCCGCGGGCCCGTTCATTCCAGAATGCTTTGGGCTTCATATCCGCATAGTCGGGGATATCTGTGACCTGCTCGTTGTGGCCGATGATGATGAAGCGGTTGCCGTTTTTGGCCAGGGTTTCCCGCACATCGGAGCGGTTTTCGAGCATCTTATCCAGCAGGAACTTAAGCCGATAAAAGGCCTGGTCTGAGACGGCTTTGGAACTGATGACCGTGATGCCGTCGCAGTTGAGATACTTGGCATAAAAGGGGTCCAGATTCAGCTCGGCCGGTGGTGTTGTGACCGAAGGGACTGGGGGATTGGCTTGGCATAGGGGTAAATAGAGTCCGCTCAAAACAAACATTAAGCATAACCATAGTCTTGTCATCGTCTGTTTCCTTGTGTTTGGGCCACAGAAGGCATTTCGGCAGCGTTTCAAGGCATATTCCAGCGCGTACTATATCCCCGGCGGCAGGTGTTTTCAAG
>JAFGQP010000199.1 GCA_016935635.1 Sedimentisphaerales bacterium | reverse complement strand
CTCTGTTCGACCGGCACATGATTTTCGGCCTGTTCCACCAGGGCACTGACATCAGCCTTCTGCGTCCATTTCCAGCGCCACCAGTTGGTAATATCGGCATTGCCATTGAGCGTACCGCTGCCAGTAATGGCGATATTTTCCTGTTCAAATGCATAAATCAGCGGCGAATAATTCATGCATTCAGTACCCTCAAAACGCGTGTAGACTGTTGGCAGATAATCCTCCGTCGCTGTAAAAAAACTGATAACGGCATCTTTTTCAAGATATAAGTTCACATTGCTTTTCAGATGAATCGCCCCGGTCAGATATGTTCCATCCGGCACAACAACCCTGCCGCCGCCCGCAGAACTGCACGCATCAATTGCTTTTTTAAATGCCTCAGTGCAATCCTTGTTTCCATTGCCCGCCGCGCCGTATTTAGTCACAAGAAAATCCTTATCCGGAAACATCGGCGGCACTATCCGTTCCAATATCCCCGGCAGCATCGCCCAGCCCTGCTCAGCCGTTATCGGCTCAGAACAGCAGATACTTCCTAATCCAATAAACAGACATACCAGAATCATCCATGTTTTCATTGCAGCTTTATCTCGCATCATAAACATCCCTTTTCAATCCAATATTATTGTGGCTTATTCGCAAACGGATTCCACCCATCTTTACCGGCCAGTACCTTTTGCGCTGTTATCTCTCGGGCCTGTTCCTCGGTTAATTTCCTGGCCCACGGTACCCGAGCATTTGGATTGGCACCCGGGCCGGTACTGCCAAATTCAGCATACCGCGATGTAGTCTCTCGATAGGGTTTGTCCCAATTGTGCCAACCGGCCGGACGAACCACCTCTGACATATCCGTATTCAGAAATATCACATTGGCATAATCCCGCCAGGGTCTGCCCAGATAAGTCCTGACCTCCGGCGACTGGCCGGTGATTGTACAGTGAGAAAAAACATAACCAAACGGCTCAAATTCCGGCGTGGATGCCGCCGTAATGTATCCATTTTTCAGACAGACAATCCTGCATTTTTCAAAAAATGCCGTCCCGCAGCCGAAAATAAAATCGCAATGCCCAAGGATTGTGCAATTTTCATAATAATGTCGTCCGACATGGTCGAGTATCGTATCCTGCCAGCCCAGAAAACGGCAGTTACGAAAAATCACCCGGTCCCCGAATACGGCCATCGCCACAGCCTGCCCCACCGGCCCGGCGGAATTTTCAAAGGTCATATTGTCGGCCCTGAAATCATCGGCCTCAATCGTCACCGATGGCGTTCGAAACGTCCCGATTTCCTTGCCATCAGCATTCTTTATCCCGGCATATAAATCAAAGGTAAGAATCGTTTTCTCGGCATCCTGTCCCTTAAAATGGATAAACCGCTTATAGCGAGGCACAACAATCCGCTCCTTATACACACCCGGGGTAATCGTAATCACCACCGGCTCAAGGTTGCCATCGGGCACAGCATCCACCGCCGCCTGGACCGAAGAAAACTGTCCGTTACCCTCGGCACAGACTGTTATTTCCAAAGGCTTGCCGGCCGCAGAATCCGATTCTGCAGGTCGACGCTGGGCCTGAACGGCTCGGGTCAGCCAATCCACAATTTCTTTGACATAATGAGGACGAATCTGATCCCATTCGCTGATGCGATGTCCGGCACCCTCAATGGTGATGATTTCGCACGGTGCACAGTAATGATCCAGCTTGGCCTTAAAATTGATCGATTGCGAATAAGGCACGCTGTTATCGTCCGTTCCATGCAGCAGCAAAAACGGCGGCAGTCCTGCATTGACATACTGAATTGGCGATATCCGCTGGAGCATCGCTCGGGCATCATCATCCATCTCACCGGGACGCTCCAGCAGTTTCTGCATTGAAGGGCTTAATCCTCCGCGCCGCTCTGAATCCGCTTCATGATCCGTCGGCGGCGCAATACCCACCACCGCCTGCACACGCTCGGTCTCATCGGCCTGAACTGCGGCCAGGCACGCCAGATGCCCACCGGCTGAATAGCCAATCAATGCGATCCGGCCGGCATCCGCCCGATAGGCTGCTGCATTGGCGCGAACCCAGCGAATTGCCGTTCGAACATCCTCGAAGCAGGCCGGCCAGCGATGCTTTGGCGCCAGCCGGTAATGGATGGAAAACCACACAAATCCCGCCTCAGACAACGGCTTGTACAGAAACTTCATATCCTTCTTATCACCGCCGCTCCACCCACCCCCATGAATCAGGATCGCCGCCGGGCGTATACCTTTTCCCTCCGGCACAAACAGATCCAGCAGCAGTGATTCGCCCCCTGCGGTTCCATACACAACATCCGCATAAAAACCGGCGGGCTGATTCGATACCGCCCCCCCAGATATGCCCCCGATAACCAACCATGCAAAATAACCGAAATATTTCATCATTGCTGAATCCCATAGCTATTAAGCTGAATACCCCATTGGTTTAATCAAAACAGTAAAGGGCAGAGTCCATCGACATGAAAAACAGTGAATGCTTTATCACACATTGATTTGTTCAGATTAGGGCCCCATGGCTCGAAATACGGTATAAATAGCTGTACTGTAAAAGCCCAAATCAAAGCCTCCGGCATCCAGAGTCGTCCATATATCCCGGCCGGCGGGATCTTTGAGATCATTAAACACTGTTTGGTCATTACAGTATGCCACATGACCATCACTGTACAATCCATTCAGCCCGTAAAGCTTGTTATTCTGATGGCTGATCGTTGGGCGGTTATGGATAATGTCCGTGGTATAGGGCAGACTTGGGTGCAGCCGGATATATTTGGATGCCATTTCCTGCGGAGCATGGGTTGCTGAATTCAGCCTGGAGTTTCTCTCCACCGGGTAGTAAGTAAATCCCATGCGAACCCACTGGTTGCTTCCACTGGCCGTATTATAATCCTGCGGCAGATATCCCCACGGACCGGGCTTGACATAAGATTCATATTTGTACCCCCCCAGCCGATTACCCGGACAGTAAAATATCTCAGGCACATCAACATAGTCCAGTTCGTACAGATAGGCAAACCGAAGCGGCTTGAGTTTTCCGCTGGCATATCGCAGATTGTCGCGATAGAGAGTATAGCGATGAGTCTCGGGTTTTGGCGGACTGGACAAATCGAATTCATCCGGCAGAAATTCCCTGAATGCGTCAGCATACAGCTTTAATCCCGTGCCAATCTGTTTGAGCCGGGTTCCGCAAATTACCCGCTTGGAATAATCTTTGGCCCTTTTCAATCCGGGAATCAGAATCGAAAGCAGCAATGCAATAATGGCAATCACCACCAACAGCTCAATCAGTGTAAATGCGTGTCTTTTCGTTTCATTTCTCATTTTTCAATCCCTTAACCATACTGACACATGACAGGTTTGATCCGCCTGTCGATTTACACCCTCCTGTTGTTATTCAATTCTTTTTCATCAGACCTGCAGCGATACCCGGAACGGGTCTAAACACACCTGAATTCAATCTTGTCAGAATATTTCTCAGTTTCCGCAAAAAACCAGCGTGTCGGTGCAATTGAGCCAGTCGGCAGCAATCAGTTCCACCATATCAATTAAATCTACAATACAATCCCGGTTATAATCCCCGATATTATAAGCGGCACCCGTCTCAATGTGGGATGCATCGCAGGAAGTATCTCCGACTACAATTCGAAGTGAATCCGAACTTTCTTTTTCACCATCACTGGCAGTCAGCATAAATTGATAGTCGCCCCGTTCAGTAATGGTAACCGTTGTGTCCTCGGCAGCGGGTGAATTGATCACTGCCGAAACCGGACCTGAAACCTGCGTCCAGGCATACGTCAGCGTATGTGGAACCGGCATGCCGTCATCGGTAACCGTCCCATCGAGCGATACTTCCAAGGGCAGTCCCCAGAGGGTCTGATTCGCCCCTGCCTCAACAACAGGAACTTCGTTGTTGTAGGTCGAAAAGCTCCAGGGCTCCCCGGGAATGAGGCTCGGGACTTTGCTTGAATCATGGCAATCAACAAACCAGTAATACGTGGTTTTATCCGCCAGCGCCCCGAAGGCGGGGAAATTCGTCGTGTTGATCGCAACCGTATTGACATTATTACCCAGTGTCGCCTTATCCATCTGCGGCCGATTGGGTTCGGTCTGACCTGGCAGCAAAGTCCCCAGATACACATCGCAATAGATTGGCGTACCCGGAGCATTCGGTTCAGGAAGCGTCCACGACAAGGCCTGCAGCGATGTTTCCACCACTGCTCCAACGGCCGGAGACGGCTCATCTGCACCGATTGGATAATAGACAATGTTCAGCACCGGTCGTCGCGCTGTGACTGAATTGTCATGGGTAGCAAAGTTCAATAAATTCGGCGAGTTGTGCAAAACAAACTGAACGATGCCGTCTGTGTCCGTCTGGAGAACAGCAAGGACATCAATGTCAAATGTCTGACCAGCTACACCGTTGGTGAAATTCACTGTCGAAAGATAAGTGGTCTTTGTCGTGTCCAGAGCGGCAAGACTGCCGGGGTCATTGCCCGGGGCGTTATTCCATGTAATGGTGTTTTCGGCCCAGGTAATATTATCCAGACAATCATCATTCACATACGACACGTCACAGCTTTGAGCACCCGTCTTGTTTTCCTGCAGGGCAATTGTTAATACGGCTGTCTTCAGCCGGGCGGTATCAACCGATTCCAGCCCCGTGAATTTAATCCAGGATTTATTTCCATTGGATGTCCGGCGGACGGACAATTTGCTTGAATCCGTCCGGTTGGTATCCACATAGCTGCCGCCTTCTGTTCTGCAGCTGACATTAGCCGTAAAACTGACGCTCTCACCGAATACCACGCTGGTTAAAATCGCTATCACAAACAGTAAATATAATTTCTTCATTGTATATCTCCTCATCGACTGAACTGCCTGTTCTCAGATATTCATCGGCCAACACGCTCAATGAACATCGCCTTCAGGCTGGATATCAGTCCCGTCTGACTTTACTTAGTGCAATCAGTTAACGTATCCGTACAATCCAGCCAGTTGGCGGAAATCAGCACTGCAAAATCCTGCAGGTTTACGATGCAGTCCTGATTCTGATCGCCGGCATCGTACGGCTGACCTGTACTCAGATGCGAGGCGTCACAGGAATCGTCGCCAACGATAATTTGAACTGTATCGACTGTCTGCCGGTTGCCGTCGTCGGCTTTGAGCTCAAAAACATAGGTGCCTCGTGCAGTAATCGTCACCGTGGTGTCCTCTGTATTATCAGGACTAATTGTAATGGCTGGACCGCTAAGCTGACTCCATGCAACGGTATACGTGGAAGTCGGCAAGCCATCATCGGATGTTGTCCCGTCCAGCAGAAGAATGTCCTGCCCCGGCGTGCCGCTTTTGCCCAGCCATGCCACCTGGTCAGGGCCGGCATCCACGATTGGAGCTGCATTATCATTCGTAAAGAAGCTCCATATCTGCCCATCTATAACGTCCGGTGAACTGCTGTCATGAACGTCCACTTTCCAGTAATACGTTTTCTGATTGTCTAAGATGCCGTATTTTGGGAAATTTGTCGTGTTGATGGCAACTGAGGCAGCACCCGCCGCCAATGTCTTTTTATCCATTGTCATAAGGTTGGGTTCCACTCCCAGATAGACATCGCAGATCATAATCCCACCGGGTGAATTAGGTTCCGGATTAATCCACGATAATGATGCCAAATCAGTTTCCACAATCGCCTCATCCGCCGGATTGGGATTGTGAGCCTTATCAGGATTTTTGCCTAATACATAAGTCAGAGTCAGCACCGGCTCCAGAGGCTGTCCTGCATTCCACAGATAAGTCGTGCTGCCGGCAGTAAAAACAAAGGTGATTTTGCCATCGGTATCGGTATTCAGAAACGCCGCCAGTGCCGTACGGCTGGCCTCGGGTGTTTCCGACATCACATCCAGCACGGGAACCGGAATCGATGTCGAGTACAGCGTGGTCGTCTGGGAAGCAATTAAACCGGTACCGCTGTTTATATCATTGCCCGGTCCGTTATTCCATGTCAAAGCTGCTGCAACCCACTCTTCCAGCCCCGCCACATCATTGAGGCCGCTGACCACATAGCTTTTGGCACCCGTTTCGGACTTGCCGCCATAAAATGTCAGCCTGGCGTCAAGGATATTGCCCGGAACACTGGAATCTTCGGCATACAAGGAACTCAAATCAAATTGCAGCCATGATTTTTTGCAGTCATTACTGCCCGATACACTGCGCGTCATTAATTGTGTGGTATTGCCCATCACGGTGTCCGGGGTTCGCCAGTCTGCTGCTTTGCCCTGCGAGGCCTTGACAGAAACAGTCCTGTCTGCCTGGGCAATCGAATTGAATGCAAGAAGGAATGTCATTAACCCTGCCGTCAAGAAACATACTTTTTTCATGTCTTGTCTCCTCATTTATGTTATGTGTGAAGATACAACTCCATGTCGCCGGCGTCTTCACAACTTCTCTCTGTGCGCAATCCACCCTCCCCTGCAGATTCAGCTTGCAAAATATGCACAATCAACTGCTGCCCTGCCTTCTAGACATTCGCTGCAGATCCAAACCAAAACCAAACCCGGGAATTCAAGCTGATTTTATGTGCCGGGCCCTAGCTTCTTTTCTTCAGCATAGCCAGCCCGCCTAATCCAAGCAGCACCAGACTTGCGGGTTCCGGAACTTCAATCGTCAACACAGGAACATAATCCGCATTATAATAGGAGCCTTCCAGCACGTTATACATGTACGTCGTTCCGCCAGCCGTAAAGATAAAGGTCACCAGGCCATCGGTATCCGTATTTAAAAATGATGTCACATCCTCAGTCGCAGCACCGTTGGCCACCGTGGGATTGATTGTGTACAGCGCAACCGTTTGATCAGCAAGCAGTGCTGTACCGCTGGCGGTATCGTTACCCGGAGCCGAGAACCAGTCAATGGTATCCGATCTCCACACCTCGCTGCCGCCGTCCTTCAAGCCGCTGACGACATACGACTTGGCATTGGTAATGGCATAAATCGTCAGTGTCGCATTGGCAATATTGCCCTGCAGGCCTGGATTTGCAGTGTATAGACTTGAAAGATCAAACTGAAGATAAGATTTGTTGGCATCCAGCGTATTGAGTTCCGGATCGTCGTCCCAAACCCCGGCCGTGCGGGTCTTCAGGCGGGTTTCGGAAATCCAGACACCAGAATCATTTTTGTACTGAATCGCTTTGCCTTGTGTGGCTGTGATAACAGCACCAGCCTGTGAGATAGCTGGTAATATAATGAGCATAATCAGCATCACGGCCAAAATTTTACATGTACCCAATTTGTCCATTTTACCTCTCCTCTCAATTCAATGCGTTGCACATCGTAAATTGCGACCATGAAGCACAACACCCCATGGTACCCTCAAGAACAAAATGTATGTCAATGTATACAGTTTTCCTTGTACATTATCTCAAACCAGATGCGTTAAAATAAGGCAATGTTGCGCAGAAATAACAGCTTTTTTGCGCAATTGTAGGACATACACCAACCACTATCAAGCCACCCAGACAGTTCTAAGTATCCATGCAATGGCTTGACAACTCTCCCCAAACATGGTAATCAGCACAAGATAGCAAATGCAGACATGGTACGGGAATTCAATGACTGGGTCGATTAGGTGCCTATGAAAGAAAAGACAAAAATCGCGTTTGTCCACAATAGTATCACCCAGAATACCCAGAGAATCATGTCCGGAATAACCGATTATGTAAAGGCTAAAACGAACTGGCATTTAATCGTCTGGCCGGACAGCTCTCTTGAATCCCTGGCATTTCTCAAAAAACGGAATTGCAAAGGTGCCTTTGTCAGTATTCAAACCTCTGCCAAGGCACAGCAAATCCTCGATATCGGGATGCCAGTGGTCGCCTTTTCAACTCTTCAAGCCATGCACTCACTGCCCTATATCAGTGCTGACTCAGAAAAAGTTGCCTATACTGCTTATGAATATTTTGTTCGAAGACGTTTTACTAATTTTGCCTTCTTCGGACTGACCGAAGCACGCTGGTCACTGGAACGTATGAATCATTTTTCACGCTATGTTACCGCAGATGGCCGTAAACTCCATGTTTATGAAGGCGGCCAGATTCCTCTGGCCAACGACCTGGTTCCGTTTAACCAGCTCTGGATCGGCATGACCCTCAATCACGGCCAGCAGGGCCTGGTGGACTGGCTCAGGCAATTACCTAAACCTGTCGCCATTCTGGTCAGTTGCGACATTCTGGCATGCTATCTTATCAATACTGCTCGTGAAGCAGGTTTCCCTATTCCTGAAGATATAGCCATTCTCGGCGTGGACAACGACGAAGCCGTCTGTACCATTTGTGACCCGCCGCTATCCAGTATCTCGTTCAATCTGAACAAGGCCGGATATGATGCCGCCGCAATGCTGGATGACATTATCTCAGGACGCGAAATCCTCCGCGGTCAATGTATTCGCATGCAGCCGGCCGAAATCAAAAACCGCGGCTCGACCGACATTTTTGCCGTCGATGACTCCGACATGGTCCAGGCCCTGAGATATATCCACAACAACAGCAGCCAGGCCCTGCAGGTCGATGACATCGCGCGCCATCTGTGTATTAGCAAGCGGTCTCTGCAGATGAAATTCAAAAAGACCCTCGGTCGTTCCATCCACGATGAAATCGTCCATGCCCATTTCGATATTGCACGCGCCCTCCTGATTGATACCGATTTGCCTATGGACACGATCGCATCTCGCTCTGGATTCAACTCGACCACCAATATGCGCCGAGCGTTCAAGGAACTGACCGGCCAGCTTCCCCATCTCTGGCGCGATGCGCATCGCCGTCAATAGCCCGCCGCAAACCTCCCGCAGGGTGTCGGCTCCGGCCAACTGGCAAAAGCGGCGTTTTCGATTCAAAAATCTGACAAATTGCTTCTGTAAAAGTCTTTGCATATTTTCCGGTTAATGAGTAAAATGACGGCTGATTCGATATTATAAACTAGGAGTTGTCAGCTTATGCAATATACCACCGATCAGAAGGTCTTCCCGGCCGGGGAAGGTGCCTTGCTCAGCATTAATGATATGCTGGCCTATTTCGAAAAACAGGGAGCCATGCGGGTGTCGGACCTCCATATCAAGGTTGGCACTCAGCCTTGTTACCGAATCGATGGGGAATTGGTTAAACTCAAGGGGGGTGTGGTTACTCAGGATGTGGCCGAAAAGCTGATTTTTCCTGTCCTGGGAGAAAAAAACATCGAATTTCTCAAACGCGACATGGCAGTGGATTGTTCGTTCAAGTACGGGACAATCCAGTTCCGCATCAACTCATTCTATGAGAATGACGGCCTGTGTGCAGCCATCCGGGCACTGGGTACTGTAATTCCGCCGCCGGAGCAGATTGGTTTTCCCAATGATGCCTGGCAGGATATCGTCCGACGAAAACACGGGCTGATTTTATTCACCGGGATTACCGGGGCGGGCAAAAGCACGACTATTGCCTCGCTGATTGAACGGATTAATGACAATCGAGCGTGCCGAGTTATCACGCTGGAAGATCCGATTGAATATATCTATTCGCAGAAAAACTCGATGATATCCCAGCGGGAAATCGGGCGTGATGTACCATCCTTTGCATCGGGATTGCGATCCATGATGCGGCAGGACCCGGATGTGATATTCGTCGGTGAGATGCGCGACCAGGAAACAGTATCCATGACACTGACGGCGGCGGAGACGGGGCATCTGGTATTTTCAACGCTGCATACCCGGGACTCGGTCGGCTCGATTACACGTATTCTGGACTTTTTCCCGGAAGGCCGGCAGGAAGAAGTCCGCAATCAGCTGTCACTGGGATTGCGGTATATCATCAGCCAGAAACTGCTGCCTCGCAAAGACGGCAAAGGACGCGTGGTGGCGATGGAGATTTTAAACAACAATTATGCCATCGCCAACCTGATTCGCAAAAACAAGCTGGAACAGGTTTATTCACAGCTTCAGGTCAAAACCAAAAATCAGGTCGAAGAAAAAATGGTCACGATGGAGCGTCACCTGGCGTTATTGGTCAAACGCGGCATCGTGGATTTGCGTGAGGCACAGAAATGGGCCAATGACCTCAAGAGCTTCCAGGATGCCATGAACAGCGAAAGCGATCTTGAGCTGATATAAACGAGCACACAGTCCAGGGGTGTGATATCCCCAACGGACATGATATTCCGCGAGTCAATAAGCAAGTGACTGAAGCGGCTGTACTTAGCCTCGCCGAATTGAAAAATTTCAAGCGGGATCAGTATAGTTTCACAGGGAGCTGGATGTGCTGAGTTTCAAATGTCCCAAATGCAAGCGATTTTGTGCAGTGGTGGAAGAGTATGCCGGGCGGCGAGTTCGGTGCACGCATTGTTCCTGCCGTTTTATTGTTCCAACCAAACAGGGCGAGAAGGCCCGAATCTACGTGGATCCGCCCCAACCTCCACTGCCGGGTTTTTATCGGGCGATTTTTGTGGATGGCTGGAAGGGCTTGTTTGTGAAAGACAGCATCGTAGGCCTTGTATTTTGCCTGGCAATGACGGTGTTTCAGTTTTATCTGGGTGATTTAGACTATTCGTTTTCGGTTACGGGGGCTTCCGGCGGCGGATTCCGCCCCCCGCTGATTGTGGGGTGGATTACGCAGTTTTTTACACTGGGCGGGCTGTGCTGGTATTATTTTCAAATCATTGGTTCGACGGCGATGTACCCTGAAAGTCTGCCGGAACTGGATATCGGCTTCGGATTTGAATATCTGGGCAACCTGCTTAAATCCATCTATTTATTCATTGTTGCGGCCGTTTTATCACTGATTCCAAGTATGGCCGTTGCCGCCTGGCTGGAATCCCTGGGAATTGTCACCCTATGGGTCAAAGGGGGATTAATGCTGACATCCGGCTTGTTATTCGGGCTGATTTTAGCGATATTCGGCATGGATACCCCTCCGTGGGTTGTTATCTTTCGGCCGGATGTGATAATTCGTACGATTCTCAAAACATTCCGGCCTTACCTGGTAACCACCGTAATTGCCGATATTGCCTTTGTGGGCTGGTTTTTGAGCCTGTTTACGTTTGCCACAACGAAAGATATGACAACGCTCAAGACAGTCCTTTTTTTGATCGGCCGACTGGCTGCGATCTTTGGAATGTTATATGCAATGCGGGTTATCGGGTTGTACTGCCGGCACTATAAACGCGTATGTCCATGGCTGTGGACGATACAAAACAACGACGGCACATAAATTCAACTCCCCGGACGTTCTATTTTTTCTCGTCGGTCTGGGTCTGAAGATGAATGGGGATTTCCAGCCAGAAGGTAGAACCTTTGCCCGGTTCGCTTTTGAGGCCGATGGTTCCAGCCAGCAAATCAGTTAATTGCTTGCAGATGGCCAGCCCAAGACCCGTCCCTTCGCCAAGCCGGGTAATAGAGCCGTCCAGCTGGCGAAATTTTTCGAATATCTGACTCTGAGCTTCGGGAGGAATGCCGCAGCCGGTATCGATCACAGCAATTCGAACGGTAATATCGGTTGGCATCGTCGCTTTGACATCAATATGTCCGCCTTCGGAAGTGAATTTAATGGCATTACTCAGGAGATTATACAGAATCTGCTGGACCTTGCCGCTGTCCGTCATCACCAGCGGGATTTTGGGGTCCACTTCAATTTCAAGCGACAGTTTTTTCTTTTCCGTCAACGGGAGAAAGAAAGCTGATAAGCCTTCGCACAGCTGCTGAATACTGGTACGTTCAATATGCAAAGTCAGTTTGCCTGCCTCCGCCTTGGCCAGGTCAAGCAGATCATTAATCATATTCAGCAGCGAACGCCCGCTGGTAATAATATTTTCGGCATACCGGCGGGATTTTTCAATGTCCGCGCCGGGTTTTTCACGCAGCAGTTCAGCAAAACCCAGGATAGCATTGAGCGGGGTACGGAATTCATGCGACATATTGGCCAGGAATTCACTTTTGAGCTTGTTGGCCCTGAACAGTTCGATATTTTTATCCGAAAGCTGGGCGATTTTGGCATCGAGCTGCTGGTTGGCTTTCTGCAGCTTGGTCTGGGATTCCACAAAGTTGTCCAGCATGTGATTAAAGGCATCGGACAGGCGCTCGTACTCATCACCGGTTTTGATGGCGCTTCGGGCATCATAATTGCCTTCGGCGATGTTATTGACCAGGGCCCGCAACTGTCGAATGGGACGTAAAATTACCCGCTGGGTGATGGCATAGAAAGCCACCATCGCGCCGGTGGCTGCCAGCAGCCCCGCAACAATAATCCAGAGACGATTGAGAAGCTGGGTCTTGGAAAACTCCTGTGCGGACGTTTGAATCCAGATAACACCGATTTCCTGATTTTTACTGTAGGGAGTTGCGGAACCCTGCGGATTATGGCAAACCAGGCATTGTTCGCTGGCCCGGACCAAATGCAGATACATATTTTTGGTTACGCCTTCCACCGACGATTTCCAGCCGATGTCCTGAATATTCATGTCCCTCTGAAGCAGCTTGAGTTTTTTCTGAAGGGCTGGATCCAGGCCCGCAGGCCCTTTCTGTTCCTGATCCATGCGAAACCACAGGGCAACCGTGTCGTCGGCCGAACGCACTTTGCCCGATTCATCAATCATCGGCAAAGCATCCTGACCATGTGCCGGCAGCCGAAAATGCTGTTCAAAGATACTCTGGGCGACAGCACGCCCCGAATCGAGCGCATTTTTTTCAGTCAGCTTGCCCATCCAGAAGTAAGGAACCCACAAGGCCAGAATCAGGCTGAAAACAACTGCGGCACCAAACTGAATGCGGCATTTCTCGGCCAGCGACAACGGCTTTAAGCGAAGCTTTTCTAAAACCGTATCGAGCCTTTTTCGCCAATTCAATGCCATACATCCTCACGCTGTTTGCACGAACAGATCGGATACTTCTGTTCAAAGCAAAAGCTGTCAGCTGTTATTGTTTTTCCTGCTTGTCTTCCAATTGATGCAGGTGCTTCTGGACCTTCAGGTTTAATTCGTCGAGCTGGGCCTGATCAACGCCGCTGGGGGCCTCGGTCAGAAGGCATTGGCCTCGCTGAGTCTTGGGGAACGCAATCACGTCGCGGATATTGTCGGTGCCGGTCAGAATCATGACCATGCGGTCCAGGCCGAAGGCGATGCCGCCGTGCGGCGGAGCACCGTATTCGAGGGCCTTGAGGAAGAAACCGAACCGATCCATGGCCTGCTGACGGGTAATCTTGAGCAGGTCAAAGATTTTGGCCTGCGTTTCCATGTTGTGGATACGCACCGAGCCGCCGCCGATTTCCGAGCCGTTGACCACGAGGTCATAAGCCTGCGAACGGATATTGCCCGGGTCGGTATCGAGTTTGTGCAGGTCTTCAGGGACCGGCGCAGTAAACGGATGATGCAGTGAATCGAACCGATTTTCGTCGGCATTCCATTCCAGCAGCGGGAAATCGATGACCCAGACGAATTCAAACTTGCTGGGATCGCACAGGCCCATGTCTTTGCCGAGTTTGACACGCAGTGGCGCCAGGACTTTATTGACAATGGCAGACTGGTCGGCGACCATCAGAATCAGGTCGTCACTTTTGGCCCCGAATCGTTCGATCAATTGCTTTTGCTGTTCAGGGGTAAAGAACTTGGCAATATTGCTCTTGAGGCTGACCGCGCCGGTGGCTTCATCGGGCGCAACCTTGAACCAGGCCAGCCCTTTGGCGCCGAGTTCGGTGATGAACTGGGTCAGGCCGACTTCAATGTCGCTGCGGGAGTATTTTGCTCCGCCGGGCACGCATAAGCCTTTGACGATGCCGCCCTTCTTGACGGTGTTGACGAAGACCTGGAAAGTGCTGGCGGCAGCGATATCAGTAATGGTCTTAAGCCGCATATCAAACCGCAGGTCGGGGCGGTCAATACCATATTCCTCAATAGCCTGTGCATAGGTCATCTGGCGAATCGGGGTGGGGATTTCCAGACCGAGAACTTCTTTGAAAACGCGGACAATCAGGGCTTCGTTGATCTTCATCACATCATCAGCCTGAACAAAGCTCATTTCGACGTCGATCTGGGTGAACTCGGCCTGACGATCGGCGCGAGGGTCCTCGTCACGGAAGCAGCGGACGATCTGAAAATAACGGTCCACGTTGGAGACCATCAGAATCTGCTTGAACAACTGCGGCGACTGTGGCAAGGCATAGAATGAGCCTTTATACAGCCGGCTGGGAACGAGGAAGTCGCGGGCCCCTTCCGGCGTGCTCTTGCCGAGCATGGGGGTTTCGATTTCCCAGAAGCCGTTGGAATCATAATAATCGCGGGCAATCTTGGCAACACGGTGACGCACGGCAAGGCGATTGAGCATGCCGGGACGCCGCAGGTCGATATAACGGTATTGCAGGCGGAGCTCTTCGCCGACATTAACATCGCTGTCGATTTCAAATGGCGGGGTTTTGGATTGGTTAAAAATCTCCAGTTCCTCAACGGCAACTTCAATCTGGCCGGTGACCAGACGGGGGTTTTCCATCCCATCACCGCGCGGGCGGACAGCTCCCCTGGCACCGATAACCCATTCACAACGCAAGCTGCGGGCTGTTTTGTGAATCTGGGGGTATTTTTCCGGATCGAACACAAGCTGCACCAGCCCCGTTCGGTCGCGTAAGTCGATAAAAACCAGATTTCCGTGATCGCGGTAGGAATTCACCCACCCGGTCAATATTACTGTCTGCCCTACGTCACTAATTCTTGGCTGGCCGCACGTTTGTGTTCGTTTTAACATATTTTTCGCCTTATTTTATAATCCGGATCATACTCAATTCAAAGCGCACAAATATAG
Source organism: Sedimentisphaerales bacterium (assembly GCA_016935635.1). GTDB lineage: Bacteria > Planctomycetota > Phycisphaerae > Sedimentisphaerales > Anaerohalosphaeraceae > Anaeroglomus. The sequence continues at coordinate 2,990 of JAFGQP010000199.1, read as the reverse complement.
TCCAAAATATCGCTTAGGTCAATATGGATTCTTTGAATCCGCATGCGATTTCTAGATATCCCCCGCCCGAATACATGGCTATACATCATACTGCTTATGAAATTCATAAAAATTATATGACATTTTTACTCTTGTTTCGTATATAGTGTTACATAAACATAAAATGTGGAGCCGCCATGATTCAGAAAGAACGTATACGCGCCTTAAATCATAAGCCCCGGCAGAATCGGGCCTGGGTGGTGTACTGGATGCAGGCGGCACAACGTGCCGACTTTAATCATGCACTGGAGTATGCCATACGCACGGCCAATGCAAGCAGGAAATCCCTGGTTGCCGTGTTTGCGTTGACGGCCTATCCGGAGGCAAATCTGCGGCATTATCAATTTATGCTGGAAGGACTGGCTCAGACGCAAAACATTCTGGCGGGTCGGGGAATTGAACTGGTGGTCCGGGTGGGCCGGCCGGCAGAGGTCCTGGCGGAATATTCGGACAAAGCCGATACGATTGTTACGGATGATGGCTATTTGCGTATCCAGCGGGACTGGCGCAAGGAGATCGCCGAAACCATCGATTGCGAGATGATTGAGGTGATTACCAATGTCATCGTGCCGGTACAGACAGCCTCAGATAAGGAAAATTTCTCGGCCGGGACACTGAGGCCGCGGATTCACCGGCAGTTAGAGGCATTTTTGACAGGATTCAAATCGAGCAGGCTGGATTCCCGCCTTCGCGGGACTGACAAGCTGCCTCAATCCCTCCCGCTTGGCAACATTGATGCGATAATCAAAAAACTGAACATCGACCGCTCCGTGCCCGCATCGAAAGTGTTTCTGGGCGGGCCGGCGGAGGCATCCAGGCGTCTGAAGGCCTTTATCTCGCAGAAACTGGATTCCTATGGCGGGCAGCGAAACGATCCCTCGCTGGATATTCAGTCGCATCTGAGCCCCTATCTGCATTTCGGGCAGATCAGTCCGCTCGAGATCGCCCTGACGATTGCCGGGACCGACAGCCCGGGCAAAGATGCCTTTCTGGAGGAGCTGATTGTCCGGCGGGAGCTGGCATTCAACTATGTCTGGTACAATCGCCGATATGATGAGTATAACGCCCTGCCGAACTGGGCGATCAATACCCTGAACGTCCATGCAAAAGATAAACGAGAATATGTGTACACGCTGGAGCAGTTCGAAAACGCCCGGACGCACGACCCGGCCTGGAATGCCGCCCAGATGGAGATGGTGCTGACCGGCAAGATGCATAATTATATGCGGATGTACTGGGGCAAGAAGATTCTGGAATGGACCCGTACGCCCCGGAAGGCCTTCGAGTGGGCCTTGTATCTGAACAACAAATACCAACTGGATGGACGCGACCCGAACAGTTTCGCCGGGGTGGCATGGTGCTTCGGCAAGCACGACCGCCCCTGGGGCGAGCGGACTGTATTCGGGAAAGTACGGTACATGAATTATGCGGGCTTGAAGCGGAAATTCAGGCCGGAAGCATATATTCAAAAATATCTGCCGGGCGGTGATTTATGAATCTCCCTATCCATGCGGTCACGGGTGCTTTCGGATATACTGGAAGCTATATCACAAGACAATTGCTGGAGGCGGGACAGCGTGTTATCACGCTGACTAACGCTTCAAACCGTCCCAATCCATTTGGGGATAAGGTCAAGGCTTATCCTTTCCACTTCGACGATCCGGACAAACTCTGCCGGTCCCTGGAAGGAGTAACCACGCTTTACAATACATACTGGGTACGGTTCAACCACAAGTCATTCACATTCGAACAGGCAATTACCAATACTTCCCGGCTGTTTGAGGCCGCAAAAAAGGCCGGCGTGCAGCGCATTGTCCATATCAGCATCACCAATCCATCCATCGACTCGCCGCTGGACTATTTCAGGGGTAAAGCACAGGTAGAACGGCTTTTGATGGACCTGGGGATATCCTATGCGATTGTTCGTCCGACCATCCTGTTCGGCAGCGAAGGTGTCCTGATTAATAATGTCGCCTGGATGCTCCGGACATTTCCGATTTTCGGGGTATTCGGTTTGGGCCGGTATAAACTGCAGCCGGTTTATGTAGGAGACTTGACAAGTCTGTGTGTGCAGCAGGCAATGAGCCGGGAAAACATAATCATCAATGCGGTTGGCCCGGAAACGTTTACATTCAGGGAATTTATCCAGACCATCGCCAGGACGATTGGAGTCAGACGGATTATCCTGCCGACGCCGCCTTTTGTTGCGGCGATGATCAGTAAGCTGATTGGATTATGGGTGCAGGATGTCATGATCACCGGGGACGAGATCAAAAGCCTGATGAATAATCTGCTGGTGGTGGACAGTCCTCCAACCGGCAGCACAAAACTCACATGCTGGCTGGAACAAAACAAGGACCTTTTGGGAAAACATTATATCAGTGAATTACTGCGAAGACATAACACATCTTCACAGACTTGATCGAAAAGGAAAGCAATGAAATACGGACTGATTGCGGCAAAATTACTGGCCACGGCAGGAATTGCGATGGGATTGCTGCTGGTGATGCAGCCGGGGTGAGGCAACCCGATTGTATCGCTTGGAGCGATACTCTGCATGGTGTGTGTGCCGCTGGCACTGGTATTCGGGATTATCGGGATTGTTCAGGACCAGCGCAAATGGCTGGCATTTGTAATTTCCGCTATTGCCCTGCTGCTGATGCTGCCGTTTATTATGCAATGGCTGCCCATTTGTTAAAATGATGTTCAACTGCCATTATGCCCGGAACCCCCGCTGGAATTCCGGCCTTCGGCTGATTTGGCATAGCAAATTAAGTCTTCGCTGGAATCCTTGATTCGCATATTTTTTGCTTTAGTCTTCGGCGTATTGCCGGTACAATCGCCGAGCTTATGGATACGCTTTTAAAACGACAATTCGACGGGCCCGGCGGAATACGGGAGATGCTGGCAATTGCGATGCCGATGGTGGTGTCCAATGCCTGTGATACGGT
>JAFGQP010000198.1 GCA_016935635.1 Sedimentisphaerales bacterium | reverse complement strand
TTGAAAAAAGGTGCCAATCCTGTTCTGGTTAAAGTGGTTCAGGGAGCAGGCGAATGGGGTTTCTGTCTGAGAGTCGTAACGCAGGATGGTAAAGCAGTTAATAATATACAGGCTATAGCAGGTAGTAAATAGCCGAAATAATAAAAATCTATTTTTTGGAGAGAAGAATGGATAAGCAAAAAAAAGCGGGACAGGGATTATCGCGTCGTGATTTTCTTGGTTCTGCGGCAGGAATGGCATTATTTACTATCGTACCCAGTCATGTTTTAGGTGCAGATGGACAGACCCCGCCCAGTCGCAAGTTAAATGTGGCCGGTGTGGGTGTTGGAGGAATGGGCGGGGGCAATATCGCCGAAATAGCCAAAACAGAAAACATCGTCGCCCTGTGCGATGTGGATTTCTCGTATGCGGCCGGCACCTTTAAAAATCACCCCAAGGCCAAACAATTCAAAGATTATCGCAAGATGCTGGATGACATGGGCAAGGATATCGATGCGGTCGTGATAGCGACGCCTGACCATACCCATGCCGTTATCGCCATGGAATGCATGCGGCGCGGCAAACATGTCTATGTCCAGAAACCTCTGACCAAAACCGTCTATGAAGCACGCATGATGACGGAAGCGGCCCGCAAATACAACGTGATTACCCAGATGGGCAATCAGGGCCACAGTGGTGAAGGCATCCGTCTGATTTGTGAATGGATTTGGGATGGCGCCATCGGTGAAGTGCGCGAAGTGCATACCTGGACCAATAGACCTGTCTGGCCGCAGGGTTTGCCTCGCCCAACCGAAACCCCGGCGGTTCCCGGATCCCTGGATTGGGATTTATGGATCGGGCCGGCCCCGATGCGTCCGTATCATCCCGCCTATCATCCCTGGAATTGGCGTGCATGGGTGGATTTTGGGACAGGTGCTCTGGGTGACATGGCCTGCCATATTCTGGATCCTGTTTTCTGGGCGTTAAAACTGAAATATGCATCCAGTGTCCAGGGAACCTACGCGGCCAATGTTGTCAAGCAATGGCAAAAAGAGGGCGTCAATGAATCCTACCCGCTGGGTTCGATTATTCATCTGGAATATCCCGCTCGTGGCGATATGCCCCCGGTGAAGATTCACTGGTATGATGGCGGTCTTATGCCCGAACGGCCGGAAGAACTTGAGCCGGGCCGCAAGATGGGCGACGGCGATGGCGGCGTCCTGTTTGTCGGCGACAAGGGCAAACTGATGTGCGGCTGTTACGGTAAAGGACCGCAGTTGATTCCGTACAGCAAAATGAAAGAATACAAGCGGCCGGAAAAGACCCTGCCCAGAGTGGAAACCAGCCATGAAATGAACTGGGTGGAAGCCTGCAAATCCGGCAAACAAGCCTCTACACCGTTTGACTATGCCGGACCCTTCACGGAAATGGTGCTGATGGGCAACCTCAGCTTGTTTAAACCCGGCGAAAAGATTCTCTGGGATGGTGACAATATGAAGGTGACCAACTTCCCTGAACTGAATAAATATGTCAATCCTGCTTATCGCGAAGGCTGGTCTTTGTAATTCAGGCATAAGTATAAAGATAGGTGACTGAACAGGCGGATCGCAATGAAGAAACGAAACGGCTCGTTTTCCGACACACGTACAAGATTGTCACGACGCAGTTTTCTTGGAGGCTTGTCGGCGGGGGCCGCTTCGTTTCTTTTTATTCCTTCTTCCGTATTCGGTGAGGAAGGAAAACCATCCGCGAATAATCGGCTCAACATTGCCGGTGTGGGTGTCGGCGGGATGGGGCAAAATAACGTCAACGCTGTGGCTGGGACCGAAAACATCGTGGCTTTGTGCGATGTGGACAGCGGCTATGCGGGGCCTGTTTTCAAAAAATACCCCAAGGCAAAGGTCTTTGCTGATTACCGCAAGATGCTTGATGACATGGGCAAAAACATCGATGCGGTGATTATTGCGACTCCGGATCACACCCATGCCGTTATTGCCATGGAATGTATGAAGCGGGGCAAGCATGTTTATGTGCAGAAACCCCTGACGCGGACGGTGGATGAAGCCCGTCTTCTGACCGAGGCCGCCCGCAAGTATAAAGTGGCCACACAGATGGGTATCCAGGGCCACAGTACCGAAGAAGTCCGCCTGACGTGTGAATGGATATGGTCCGGGGCTATCGGTAAAGTTACCGAAGTTCATATCTGGACCAACCGTCCCGTCTGGCCGCAGGGAATTGACCGGCCCGCAGAAACGCCCGGTATTCCCGGCTCATTGAATTGGGATTTATGGATTGGCCCGGCGCCCATGCGTCCGTATCATCCCATCTACCACCCCTTTAAATGGCGAGGCTGGCGGGATTTCGGAACCGGCGCACTCGGGGATATCGGCTGTCACTCGTTTGATCGGGTCTTCTGGGCCTTGAAGCTCAACTATCCGACTTCGGTGCAGGGCAGCTATGCCAATCCTCCCCTGGACTGGCAGCGGCAGGATATTGTCGAGACATTCCCCACCGGGTCGCGGATTGTGTACGAATTTCCTGCCCGCGAGGATATGCCCCCGGTCAAAATCACATGGTATGACGGCGGCTTAATGCCGGATGTTCCGCCGGAGATGGAAGAAGCCCGGAAGTTAAGCCCGGAAGGGGGCATGATTTTTGTCGGCGAAAAAGGCAAACTCCTCAACGGCACCCAATTATTGCCGTACAGCCTGATGAAAGAAGTTCAGCGGCCGGAAAAGACGCTGCCGCGAATTACGACTTCACACGAGATGAATTGGGTCAATGCCTGTAAAACGGGCGAAAAAGCCTGTGCCGATTTCGACTTTTCGGGACCTCTGACGGAAATGGTGCTCATGGGCAATTTGTCCCTGTACTTTCCCGGCCAGAAAATCCGCTGGGATGGACAGGCTATGCAGGCAACCAGTCTGCCCCAGGCAAATCAATATGTAAAACATCTTTACCGCGAAGGCTGGTCATTGTAAAATCAAACTGAAAGTTCAGTTTTATCGGATATCGAATACAGAAAGGTTGGAATATGAATACGATGAAGAAAGTGGCATTATTTGTTTTATTAGGTATTTTGGGAGTGACGGTGATGGCCGAAGATTTGAAGTCTCATCCGAAGACGGATGCATACCAGAGCTGGCGCATCGGCACCCAGGCCTGGACCTTCCGGCTGTTTACTTTTTATGAAGCCATCGAAAAAACACGGGCCCTGGGGCTGGGCTGGATTGAAGCTTTCCCCGGGCAGAGCCTGTCACCCGAAAATAAAGATATCAAAATGGATGCCTCCATGCCTGCCGAATTCCGTAAGCAGGTCAAGGAAAAACTGGCAAAAGAAGGCATCACCCTGGTCAATTTTGGTGTCGTTGGGCTGGGAAACAATGAAGCCGAAGCCAGAAAAGTATTTGAATTTGCCAAAGACATGGGTATCGAAACCATCGTTTCCGAGCCCTCGCTGGAGCAGATGGAAATGCTGGATAAACTGTGTCAGGAATTCCAGATTGGTCTGGCCATTCATAATCACCCCAAACCCTCCCGCTACTGGAATCCCGAAACCGTGCTGAAGGCCTGCGAAGGTCGCAGCAAATGGGTCGGTGCCTGTGCGGACTTTGGACACTGGGTCCGTTCCGGCCTGAATCCGGTTGATTGCCTCAAGCAGCTCAAGGGCCGCATCCGTTCCAGCCACATCAAGGAAATCGGTAACGGTGAGGATATTGTCTGGGGTACCGGCGAAGCCCGTATGAAAGGCATCCTTGAAGAATTGCATCGGCAGGGCTATCAGGGAACCTTTTCCATTGAATATGAAACGGCATGGGAAAATAATTCGCCTTTTATCTATCAGAGTATGCTGTATTTCAATAAAGTTGCTTCTGAACTGAAACCGACCGGCTGGAAGCCCTTGTTTGCCGAAGATTTGTCCAACGCAGACTTCCAGGCAGGGGGCTGGACCTCGCAGCAGGGTGTCTTGGAACTCAAGGCCGGCAGCAAGGATATCTGGACCAAGGCCAAATACAGTGATTTTGTGGTGGATATGGAATTCAAACTGGATCCCAAAACCAACAGCGGCGTGTTTGTCCGCGCCGGTGACCACAACTGGCTGCCCTGGGTGGAAGTTCAGGTCGCCGATAATGCCGGTGAAGCCGTCTCCAAGCATGTCTGCGGCGGCATTTATGATATTCTCGAGCCGACCCGCAACGCCGTTCTGCCGGCAGGGCAATGGAATCGTCTGACCATTCAGGCCAAAGGTCCCATTATCCAGGTGGTCTTAAATTCTGAGCAGGTTGTCAATATGAATCTTGACAAATGGACCGAAGCGCATAAAAATCCGGATGGCACGCAGAATAAATTTGACGTGGCCTATAAAGATTTGCCCAGGACCGGTTTTATCGGTCTTCAGGACCACGGTGTGAAGGTCTGGTATCGAAATATCAAAATTAAAGAACTGAATTGACGGAAAGGCAGATTTAACAATGACGCAGAAATTAGACCGCAGAACATTTATGAAGAGCACGGCCGCCATTGGAGCCGGACTGTTTGTTGCCGGAAGCGCCTACGGTGCTGACGATGCCAATAAAGACACAATAAACGTTGCCTTGCTGGGTGCCGGCCCGCAGGGACAAGCCCTGATGAATGCCATTCTGAAACAGTGCAAAACCCTGAATATGCGTTTTGTGGCTGTTTGCGATATCTGGGAAAAGGGAAATCTGTCGCGTGTTTCCAAGATCCTCAATGCTTACAAAGCCTATGGCTGTAAGGGGACTCCGTATGTCGATTATAAGGAAATGCTGGAAAAGGAAACGGATCTGGATGCTGTGATTATCGCAACACCGGATTTCTGGCATGCCGAGCAGACTGTTGCCTGTCTGAAAAAAGGCCTCCATGTGTATTGCGAAAAAGAGATGAGCAATACCCTCGAAGGTGCAAAACAGATGGCTCTGACCGCCAAAGAGACCGGTAAACTGCTGCAAATCGGCCATCAGCGTCGCAGTAATCCCCGCTACCGTCACTGTTATGAAAAATACATTCAGGAAGCCAAACTGCTGGGCCGGATTACCACCATCAACGGCCAGTGGAATCGCAGCCGTCAGGCCTGTATCGACAATGTTTGTCCTCCCGGACAGGAAATCGACGAAGCCACGCTCAACAAATACGGCTTCAAGGACATGAAGCAATTTATGAACTGGCGATGGTACAAAGGTCTGGGCGGTGGGCCCATTGTGGATTTAGGTTCTCACCAGATTGATATTTATAGTTGGTTCCTGGATGCTCAGCCGACCAGCGTGGTTGCCAGCGGCGGCACCGACTACTGGACCGACCATGAATGGTATGATAACGTGATTACCGTCTATGAATACAAGACCAAAGAAGGCATTGTGCGTGCCTCGTATCAGACCACAACAACCAACAGTGCCAATGGATATTATGAATGCTTCATGGGCGACGAGGGAACCCTGCTGATTTCCGAAGCAGCAGCCCGCGGCAGTATCTACCGTGAAGGCTGGGTTGAAGAGCAGAAGTGGGAACCCTGGGTTGCCAAAGGCTATATCAAGAAAGCCGGCGGCATCGTTGCCAAAAAAGCCGATGAAACCGCCCCGGTTGATGTCCGTGAATCAGTTCCGGCCGCCGAATACAAAATTCCGGTGACGATGGATGTTGCGTATCACCAGCCGCACCTGGTCAATTTCTTCGATGCCATTCGAGGCAAGGCCAAATTGAATTGCCCCGCCGAAATCGGCTACGAAACAGCAGTGACTGTCCTGAAGATCAACGAAGCCATTGAAAAAGGATGCAAGCTGGAATTCAAACCCGAAGATTTCAAGGTTTAGTCGGCGGATGGAACGCAGGATGAAACGACGATTAGGATGGATATTGCTGGTCATTCTGGGCAGCGGATGGGTATGGGCCGAGGAAGCCCTGATTGGCGACAGCAACGATGGAAACCGCTATACACCGGTCCATCTCATGCAATTGATGGATGAAAACGGTATTGCGATACGTGCTGCGGATACGGACGCCAAGCCGTTTTCCATGGAAAAAACATGCGGTCAGTGTCACACGTTCGATGTGATTACGCATGGCTGGCATTTTCAGTTATCTGACCCGCAGAAAAACGATGGTCGTCCGGGGCAGCCCTTTGTGCTGGCCGATCCCAGAACACGAACCGTACTGCCTGTCTCGGAACGCAGCTGGCCGGGCGTGTATAGTACCAAACAGCTTGGCATGAGCCAGTGGGAATTTATCAGCGCCTTCAGCAGCCACATTCCCGGCAATCATTTCGGAAAGTTCGCTGATGCTGAAGAGGATCCGCAGGTCATGCTCCGCAAGGAAATCAGCGGTACCTGGGAGATCAACTGTCTGGCCTGCCATAATGCCGATTTCCGCCAGGATCAGAGCCTTGCGGCCCTGCAGGCGGCCCGGCAGAATTTCCGCTGGATGAATACCGCGGCAACCGGGATGGCGGTGGTCAACGGAACCGCTTCGGCGCTGTCAGACTTTTTTGACCCGACCATCGATAAGGGAATCAGTGTTGCGTATAATCCGTCAATTTTCGATAAAGACGACAAGGTTTTTCTGGACATCACCAGTGATGTCTCTAATGAACGGTGTTATTTCTGTCATTCCGTGCAGGACATGTCCCTGTCGGAACACTCGGAGTGGACCCGTGATGAAGATGTTCACCTGCATTCGGGTCTGAATTGTACCGATTGTCACAGGCATGGCACAGACCACCAGATTGCCCGCGGCTACGAAACGGACAACCCGGATCTGGCTGGACTGACCTGCGAAGGCTGTCACCTGGGCCCCAAAGGTCAGGAAACCGCTGCAGGACGGCTGGGTTCACCAACCCCCAAACATGCGGGGATTCCGACGATTCACTTTGAAAAATTGACCTGCACGGCCTGTCATAGCGGGCCGGCTCCCAAAGAAACCGCTGGCCAGGTGCGAACTGCCGGTATTCACAAGCTGGGTCTGCATGGCAAACATAAAGTTGATATGAAGCTGCCGCATGTCTATGAACCGGTGCTGATGAAGGGTCAGGACGGCAAAATCGGACCGTATCGCCTGATGTGGCCGGCGTTCTGGGCGGCTCTGGATAACAATGAAGTCAAACCGTTGCTGCCCCGCGATGTGTCCGATGCGGTCAGCTCCGCCGTGCAGGGCAATGAGCCCAAAGAAAATGAGTGGATGACCTTATCGGAAGAACAAATTGCCGCGATATTAACTGTGTTGCAGTCCGATGAGCGAAAAACGCCTGTCTATATCTGTTCCGGTAAGATGTATAAACTCGGCGAAGGCGGCAAGCTGTTGGCCGATTCACATACTGCGGCCGCTCCGTATGCCTGGCCGCTGGCCCACGATGTGCGTCCCATGGATCAGTCGCTGGGAGCCAAAACCTGTGACGATTGCCATACAACTAATTCGCCATTTTTCTTCGGCAAACTGCCCGTCGATGGCCCGGTGCCTGCAGGTCTTGAGCCGGTGGAAATGGCCAGTCTGCAGGGTGTCAGCAGGATATATGTCTGGGCGTTTAATTTCTCATTTGTGTTCCGTCCCTGGCTGAAGATTGTAACCTGGTCGGCCTGTGGACTCATTGCTTTGGTCTTGCTGCTGTATGGACTGAAGGCATTATCTGCGATAACCCGCGCGTGTGTGGAGGATAAGGCTTAATATGTTTCAATGGATTTCCATCTTTGGAATCGGTGCAGTGGTCGGACTGGTTCTGCTTCACGCCCTGATTTTTCCGTGCGGCAGCGGACCGCGATTATCAGCCGCCGGACTCATTCGCCGATGCGTTCATTTGTTTACACTGCTGTTTCTCGAACAGCAGCTGACCTGGATCGGGCGAATCCGCAAGCTGGTATATCTGCTGGCTATGCTGACGGTGCTGATACTGATTCTAACCGGCTTTGGTCCGGTGGTCTTCGGTTCCCGTCTTGGCGGCTGGCTGCTCATGATTCATGCCACGTTTGCCGGTGTATTTGTGTTCTGCATGGCGTTTCTGGCGGTCACCTGGGCCAATGCCTTTGTCTGCAGGGCTCAGTCTCGTACGGGTGGGTGCGGCTGTTCGCTGGAGACGTGTCTTCGCAAGGCGGGCTTCTGGCTGCTGCTGCTGCTGACGCTGCCCATCAGCCTGACGATGGTGCTGAGCATGTACCCGATCTTCGGCACCTATGGTCAGGAAATGCTGCTGTGGATTCATCGTTACTGCACACTGTGCTTTGTCATGGTGGCAATCACGCAGACATATCTGTGTATTCGATCCGGAATCTTAAAAGACTGCAAAACCGTATAACTTTCGAAATCTTCTTTCAGGAGGCATGCCATGGATAAGGCTGTAGCATTGTTGAGCGTATTTGGTCTTGGGTTGTGTTTTTCTTTGCTGGGTTCAATTGGCGTCAAGCTGATGCCTCGTCTCAAGATTGATCAGGGGCATTTCGGATCCTTGATTTCAAGTTTCATGTTCAGTTGTCTGCTGGGGTCTCTGGTGATGGGTATCGCGGTGGATAAAATCGGGTATAAACCCGTAGCAATTTTCGGATTTATTGCCACAGCCATTTGCATCTTCATCCTGGCTAATGCGAAAAACTATGCAACAGCAGTATTACCCTGTCTGCTGCTTGGATTTGGTGCCATGGCCATGAATACCGTTGGCAACACCCTGATTCCGCAGATTCTTTTCGAAGGAAAAAACCCTGCTGCCGCCAGTAACCTGGGCAATGTCTTTTTCGGTCTTGGATTATTTTTGACTCCGCTTGTGGTCAGCCTGCTGTTCCGCAAGACCAGTTATGAAATTGCGGTCGGTGCGCTGGGCATTCTTGTTTTGATTCCGACCGTCCTGGTCTTCTTTGCCGAGTTTCCAAAAGGCAACGCCGGATTTTCCCTGGCCAGCGCAGTGGCTCTGCTCAAGGAACCGGCGGCTCTTGTGGCTGCCCTGACCTTGTTGTGCTATATCAGCCTCGAATCGTCATTCTGCAACTGGCTTGCACCGTACGGCAAAGAAGTGATTGCCAAAGACTTCCCCTCCATGGCTTCCGACGCAGTGGATGCTACGGCTCAACAGATGCTGTCGTTGTTTGCAGTTGCCATGATGGCCGGTCGATTGATTGCCAGCCAGATCGGAATGATTACGGCCTACGGCAGCTGGTTTATTTCGGGTGCTGCGGTCATCATGGCCTTCGTGATTTTTGCCATGATGCGGGGCGGAGCCATCTGGACCAGCGCTCTGGCGGTTTGTGCGGGTCTTGCATTTGCTCCCTGTTTCCCGACAATTGTCGGCGTAACCTTTGCAAAGTTCGACCCGTCTATCTACGGCAGCCTGTTCGGCATTATTTTTGCCGTAGGGCTTGTCGGCGGCATGTTCGTGCCCAAAGCTATCGGCAATATGGCTAAAGGATCTTCAATTCAGCAGAGCATCAAGCTGTTGCTGCCCGCCGTCATTATATTGATTGTTCTGGCCCTTGTACTGGGCAAAATGAAAGGTACAGTTTAGTATTCTGATGAAATCGGATGAATTGACACGACGTTTGTTTCTCAAGGGCCTGGCCGGCAGTTCGGCGGCAGGCCTTCTTTTTCCCGCAGTCATGCCGTCGATGGCGCGAGGACAGGATGCACCGTCTAACCGCATCACTATTGGATGCATCGGCACTGGCGGCATGGGTATAGCCAACCTAAAAGGCTTTTTTAATACCCCCGGCTGCCAGATAGTCGCGGTGTGCGATGTGGATTCGCAGCATCTCAAGCAGGCCCTTAAGGACGCCCGCCTTCCGGACTCAGCCGGCTATCACGATTTTCGTGACCTGCTGGCCCGGCCGGATATTGATGCGGTCGTGGTCTCAACCCCGGATCACTGGCACGTTCCGATTTCGCTTGCGGCTGTCCGCTCGGGCAAAGATGTCTATTGCGAAAAGCCGCTGACCCTGACGATAAGCGAGGGTCGAGACTTGTGCAATGCAGCCCGCCAGTACGACCGCGTCTTCCAGGTAGGCTCTCACCAGCGTTCTGATGTCAATTTCAGGTTTGCCTGTGAACTGGTACGCAACGGACGAATCGGCAAAATACGAAGAGTCTTTGTCGATATACCGGCTAATAATCGTCCCAATCCACTGACATGGCAATCACAGCCTGTCCCTGCCCATTTTGATTATGATATGTGGCTGGGGCCGGCCCAGTGGGAGCCTTATGTGTCCCAGCGTTGCCATTATAATTTCCGTTTTCTCAGCGATTACTCAGGCGGTCAGATGACCAACTGGGGTGCCCATCATCTGGATATTGCTCAGTGGGGTCTTGGCATGGATGAATCCGGCCCCATCCAAATCTCCGGCAAGGGCCAATTCCCCAAAGACGGCCTGTTTGATACCGCCGACAATGTCATGATTGAATATACCTATCCCGGCGATATTACCATGATTTGCAGAACCGGCGGCTCATCGGTCTTATTCGAAGGCGACGACGGCAAGATCTACGTCAGCCGTGAAGAATTAAAAACATGGCCGGATTCTCTGAAAGGGACCACAATCCTCCCCACAGAAACCCGGCTGTATCGCAGCGTCAATCATCGAGCCAATTTTCTTGAATGTATCCGCACACGCCGTCGAGCGGTAACCGATGTTGAAATCGGCCACCGAAGCTCTACGGTTTGCCACTTGGGTACGATCGCCATGCAGTTGGGGCGTCCTCTGCAATGGAATCCCGCCGTGGAACAGTTTGTGGATGATCCGGATGCCAATAGGCTTTTATCCCGCAGCCCGCGAGCCAATTGGGCACTATAAGTTTTGCTTGTCAAAACGTTCTGAAATGATACAATACTATCTTCAACTATCACTAATCAGGAGAAAAAATAATGAAAAAAATGTTTGGTTTAATCTTTTTGGCACTTTTACTTGCAGCTGTATCCTGCAAAAAACAACCCCCGGCTGAACCTGTAGGTCCAGGCCCGGAAGTCCATCAGCAGCCGACCACTCCGGCTCCGCAAACAGACAAACCGGCAGCGGCACAGACTGAACAGACGCCTCCGGCCGCAGCCTCCGGTGACCTGGTTGCCATTCCTCTGGTATTGCCCAAACCCCAGTTTGTCGGAACTCCCGAAAACCTGTTTGGTATTGAGAATATCGACAAAAAACCGGATGGCTGGGTACAGCCTCCGTTTATGGCTCCCAAAGGTGTGGTCAATGTTGCCCTCAACAAACCGGTGACCAGTTCCGAGCCGGAACCGATCATGGGCGAGCTTAAAATGATTACCGATGGCGACAAGGAAGCCACCGATGGCAGCGTTGTGGAATTAGGGCCTTTCAGCCAGTGGGTACAGGTCGATTTGGGCGAATCGCATGAGGTCTACGCCGTGGCCATCTGGCACTTCCACAAACAGGCTCGCGTTTATTTCGATGTTATCGTACAGATATCCGATGATCCGGAATTCGTCACCGGCGTCACGACTCTGTTTAACAGCGATATCGACAACAGCTCCGGCCTGGGCGTCGGACAGGACAAGAACTATGTCGATGACCGCAACGGTCTGGTCGTGGATGCCAAAGGGACCAAGGGCCGCTACGTCCGCTGCTATAGCGCCGGCAACAATTCCAGCGACTTGAATCACTACATCGAAGTCGAAGTGTTCGGTAAAAAATAAAAGAACCAGATTCCGAAAGCGGCACCAGCCTTTCGGTACTGTTAAGGTTATTGAAGTGTGTTTTGGGGCGTCCAACCGGCGCCCCATTTCTCTATAGGCAGGGCGGACGGCTGCAATCATGAATCCCAAATCTAAGACAGTCTGGATACTTTCGACACTGCTTGTGGTGGCTGCAGCCGTGGTATTGCATTTTCGGGCGCTGGACCAGCGTCCCATGCACCCGGATGAAACCGTCAATGCATTCCGATTTGCCGATTTTCTCGAGCGAGGGTATTACGAGTACGATCCCGGTGAATTCCACGGCCCGACACTGCATTACTGGACATATCCTTTTGCGGTTATTTTTGGTCACCATGACATTAAAACACTCGACGAGGTTTCATTGCGTTATGCCACAGCCGCACTGGGCATCCTGCTTTGCGGCGTACCGTTTCTGTTCTGGGGGTACGTGAGCCGGCGGGCCATTTTTTTTACTGCGGCATTTCTGGCCTTTTCTCCGGGCCTGGTCTATTACAGCCGCTATTACATCCATGAAATGCTCTTTGCCCTGTTTGCCGGTGCCTTTGTTGCCTGTCTCTGGCGATATTTTGCCCAGGAAAAATTACACTGGGCGATTTTAACGGGCGTTTTTGCGGGATTACTGCACGCGACCAAAGAAACCTGCGTTCTCGTATATGCCGCCGCGGCCGCCGCAATCGTCTTCTCTCATATTACCGACCAGAGAAAATTTATCCGCAACACCAAAAAGAGAATCTTCTGCAAGATGGCTATGCTGATTGCCGCTGTGGGCATATCTGCATTGCTGTATTCAGGCTTTGGTCGCGACTTCAAGGCAGTCAGGGAGTCGTACTCTACCTTTTTCATCAGCACCGCTCGTGCCCTGCATACCCCCGTTCATACCTACCCATGGTATTATTATCTGGATTTATTTACCTGGCTGGAATTTTTTGAAAAACAACCGTGGAATGAAGATGTTCTGGTCGTTTTGTCCGCCCTGGCCGTGGTTATGCTGTTTCGCACCCGTCAAGTCAGCCTCCCGTGTTCAACGGAAATGCTGCGGTTTACAACCTGCATGACTCTGGCCCTTTATGCCATCTATTCTATCATCCCATACAAAACACCCTGGAATGGCGTTATTATCCTTTACGCAATGGCATTGCCGGCGGGCATCATGATGGCCTGGCTGTGGCAGCAAAGCTCCGCATGGCTCAGGGGAATTCTGATCGCAGTATGTCTGATTAATCCGGCGGTGCAAAGCGTGTGGCTGAATTTTAAAATCCCCGCCGATCCGGCCAATCCATATGTGTATGCTCATACGGGCCCGGAAATTGTGCAGATGAACACCCGTATCCAGAGTATGATTGAGGCCATTGGTGACAAGCCGGATTTTGGCATTTATGTTATTGACGATACGGGCTATTATTGGCCCTGGCCCTGGTATCTCAGGCAGTCTGATAAAGTCGGCTATTGGACCGAAATTGACAGGTCTATGCTGTCGGCTGCAATGATTCTGGCTCCTCTGCGAATGGAAGACCGGATTCTCAATGCCCTCTATGAATGGCCTCCGCCGGGACAAAAATCGCTCTACATGCCCGTTTTTGATACACCGCTGCCGCTGCGCCACGGCGTCCTCTGGCAGGGTTATATCCGCAAGAATGATTATGATAAATGGCTGCAGCATCACCTCGCCGGTGCAGGCAAACCCCCCGTTACGGAGCCTTCGACGATGAATCAAGACCTATCGGTTCTGTCTGATAAGCCCATGCGTTTCAGCGAGCAGGCGATGGCGACGGTATTTGAAATCTACATCAGTTCCTCAGATGCCAAAAATGCTGCCGCTGCTGCCCGGGCCGCATTTGCCGAACTGGCCGGCCTTGAAGCAGAGCTGAGCCGCTATATTCCCAACAGCGACATATCCAGAATCAATAATCTCCAGTCCGGTCAGGAAATCATCATCAGCCCTGATACCATGGACTGTCTCATGACGGCCCAAAAGCTGCATCATCTCACCGGCGGGGCCTTTGATCCGACCCTCGGCAAGGTCGCCGAACAACACAAACAAACCGCCTCAGAAGTTCATGCTCCTGACCATCCTCTGGGATTGGATAATCTGGAACTGAATCCCGAAACGTTCACCGTAAAAGTGATTCGCGGATATGCGGATTTGGATTTGGGAGGAATAGGTAAAGGATTTGCTTTGGATAAAATGGCTAAAGTTCTTCAGCAGTGGGGCATTACCCGCGCGATGCTCAACGCTGGGGCAAGCACCATTTTAGCCATGGATCCGCCGCAAAACCAGTCCGGCTGGCCGGTCGTCATCCGCCACCCAAAGAACCCCGACCAGGTTATCGAAAAGCCTGTTCTTGCCAATCAGGCCCTCAGTGCCTCCAGTATTGTTCGCAAATCGCACATTATTAATCCCTCCACCGGCAAACCGGTCACCGACCGACTGGCCTGCTGGGTCTTTGCCCCCGATGGAGCCTCCGGCGATGCGCTCTCAACAGCCGTTATGATTATGCCCGAAGAGAAAATCCGGCAGCTCCTCTATGAAAAAAATGCATCCAAAGTGATTATCTGTACCCCCGATGAGAAAATTGATGTTTTAGAAGAATAGCCACTTCAAAAGTGGAATTTCCCTGTCTTCTATAAAAATGACTTCCCGACGAGATTCCTGCTTGATATCTGGACAAAAATGGGCATAATACGGACTGGATTTTTTGTTCGTCAGAGAGGATATCAGGTTCAAATTTTAAGGAGAAAGACATGTTTCTCGATTTTCTGGTATTTGGTGTTTTTGTGGCTTGCGTCATTGGCATCGGAATGTACAAGAGCCGTCATGAGTCTACCGGTGAAGATTATTTTCTGGCTGGACGCGGCTTAAGCTGGTGGCTCATTGGATTTTCATTGATTGCGGCCAATATTTCCACCGAGCAGTTCGTGGGTATGTCCGGCAATGCGGCAAGTCACGTGGGCCTGGCCATCGCAAGCTATGAATGGATGGCGGCGATTACGCTGATTGTGGTTGCTTTTGCGTTCCTCCCGTATTTCCTCAAAACGGGCATCTATACCATGCCTGAATTCCTCGAACATCGCTATAATACGGCAACACGTACCATCATGGCCGTTGCGACGATGTTTATTTATATGCTGCTTTTGGGAGCCGTGACCTATTCGGGTGCATTAACCATTCGCAGTCTTGCCGGCCAGTTGTGGGGGCTGAATGTCAGCCTGGCGGCTGCGTCCCTGATTATTGGCTTGATTGCCATGATTTATGTCGTCACCGGCGGGCTGAAAGCCTGCGCCTGGGCTGACCTGATTCAGGGAAGCGCCCTGATTGTCGGCGGTGCCCTGATTATGTTCTTCGCGTTCGACAAACTGGGCAGCGTCTCGGAAGCCTGGAAAATCGCCGATGTCAAAACCGGCGCCGTGGCTCTCGTGCAGATGGATCAGGGCCAGGGTGCGATGGAGCGGTTTATGGATTTGAACCGTGTCCGCCTGAATATGTTCCTGCCCCGTACAGACCCGGTTCTGCCCTGGACGGCGCTTTTGCTGGGATTGTGGATACCCAACTTTTATTACTGGGGTCTGAATCAGTATATCACGCAGCGAACCCTCGGCTCTGCCTCGCTTGCACAGGGGCAAAAAGGTATCGTCTTTGCCGCATTCATGAAGCTGCTGATTCCGTTTGTGATTGTGATCCCCGGCATTATTGCCTTTAACCTGTTTGCCAAAAACATGCAATTCGAGGCCGTCTATGATAACGCCCCGGTGATTTCCAAGTATCACAAGGTCAACCCCCAGACGCAGCTTGTCGAAGTGGTGGATTCTCCGTCTGAAGAAGCCATTGCCGCATGGCCGCAGGGGCGATTCATGGTGGCATTGTTCGACAATGAACAGACCATCAAGGCTCTGAAGACCAAAAACATGTTTGTCCTTCCCATCATCAAGTCTATCTATGAAACACTCCAGCCAGCGGAATTTACGACCTTTGCCTCCGATGACCAGTCATGGAATTTTGTGTTCTCGTCGCTGGAAGCAGAGCTGATAGTCTATAATGAAAAAACCAAAACTGCCGCAGCCGCTGCATCCAAACCTGTGGTTACGGAAAAGTTTATTGCCCACAAATACGACACCGCCCTGGCACAATTGCTGGGCAATGTCCTGCCGCAGGGCAAGGGAATAGTAGGATTTGTTCTGGCGGCCCTGCTGGGCGCTGTGGTCAGCTCGCTGGCAGCCATGCTCAACGCCGCTTCAACTATCTTCAGCATGGACATTTATAAGAAATTCATGAACCCCGAAACCACGCAGAAACAGATCGTTTCGGTAGGGCGTATTTCTGTGGTGGTCTTTGCGTTAATCGCGGTTCTCCTGGCACCGCAGCTGGGCAATCCCAAAATCAGCCACAGTATCTTCACCATCATCCAGGAAGGTCAGGGCTTTATCTCGCCCGGTATTCTTGCAGTGTTTGCCTTTGGATTACTGGTACGCAAAGCGCCTGGCATGGCCGGCGTGCTGGGGCTGGTGACCAATATTGTATCGTATGGCATTCTCAAAGCGGCTGTTCCGCAGGTCCAGTTCCTCAATCGCATGGCCATCTGCTTTGGTTTGTGTCTGCTGGTTATGGCATTAATTACGGTGGTTCGTCCGCTGGCCCAGCCAATGGAGTTCAAACAGAATACTACGATTAATCTGGAAGGGTCTCGCGGGGCCATGTGGGTCGGAGTTGTGGTTGTCGTGGTAACGTTGATTTTATACGTCATTTTCAGCCCCCTGGTAATTGCCAAATAAAGGAGTCATGACAGTGAAAGCAGTATCCCAGGTAACTAATGATAAGCAGGCATTTGCGGCCATTAAAACGATTGCCGCAAAGAAGAAAATTAATATCAAGGGCGCCAAAGTTCGCCGTACATCCTCGCGGTTCTGTATCGGTGTCGAACACGGCGACTACAACGGCACCGAGCTGTTTGGTGTCGGTACCGACCGTTTCATCTGGATGGCCTACAAGCCCAACGGTACCAATAAGATGCGGCTGTACAGTGAGAATTTCCCCGGCGACGGCGTCATCCAGTTTGAACTGGGCAAGGTTCCCGCTCCCAGGTCGCCCAAAGCGGCCGACACCTGGGCAAGGTTTCCCTATGGCGTGAATTATATCCTGCAAAAGGCAGGTTATAAACTGACTCAGGGCATCGATGCGGTCCTGCTGGGCAACATCCCCGGCGGCGGTATGAGCCGTTCGGCCTCGCTGGCGCTCAACCTGATTCTGTCGGTCCTCGATGCCAACGGGATTGTCGAAAAAGACCAGATGAAAATTGTCGATCTGGCTCAGGCGGTCGAAAATGAATACATCGGTTCTCCCTGCGGCAAGCTCGATCAGATTATGATTCTGTTCGCCAAACAGGGCATGGGGACTCACTATAAACCCGCCACCCGCTCCATCAGCTATGTCCCCCTCGGCAAGAAAGCCAAAGACTTCCGTATCGTTGTCATGGACACTGGCACCGTTCGTCCCGGCCTGGAAAAATCGACCTACAAAGTCCGTCGCTCCGAATGCGAAGAACTGGTCAAAAAGGCCCAAAAAGCTGGCTTCAAAATCAGCTGCCTGGCCGACATCAAGACCGACGCCCTGTATAACAAAATCAAAGCCGCCTTCGAGAAAAAAGCCCCGCATATGGTCGATCGGATGACTTATATCTTCAAAGCCCAGAAACGCTTTTATAAGATGATGGCTGCCTGGAAGAAAGGCGATATTGTAACCGTCGGCAGGATTTTCCGCGAAGATGGTATCGGCCTGCGTGATGAATACAAAATTTCCGGCCCTGAGCTGGAAACGATGTGCGATATTGTTCGCACCGTTCCCCAGACCATCGGCGAGCGGATGCTCGGCGGTGGTGACAAAGGTGCGGCAGGGGCCCTTGTGCTGGCCTCCGGCGCCGATGCCGTCAAAAAAGCGGTCGATGTTGCCTATCCGCAAAGCCGTCCAGACTTTGCCGATAAATATGCCGTCCACACCTGCAAAGTCGTCGATGGCGTCAAGGTCTTTGAAAAGGTCTTTTAATTCCAGCTTTTTCGTTGCAGTAAAACAGTACCCATTGGGTATAATAAGGTTCGTCTGCAAAGGCGGGCCTTTTTTATGGATATGTAGTATCCGGCTTAAATTATGCTGTAAATCCATATTGTTGCGAACTTTATCCGTGCAGCACAAATAGAAGATAGAAAGTGTCGAATGGAATGGAAAGGATTCGCCAATGGCAAAGTTGTTGTATATCCAGTGTTCTCCGCGGGGCCAAAGGTCCAAATCGATTCAGGTGGCCGATGCGTTTGTCGATGCTTACAAGGCCCTTAATCCAAAGGATACTGTAGATGTCCTGAATCTATTCGAGGCCCCGCTGCCTGCCTTTGATGGTCCCGTTGTGCAGGGCAAATACAATATCATGCACGGCAAGCCCCACACCGCTCAGGAGAAAAAAGCCTGGGACGAAGTGGTTGGCATCATCGACCATTTCAAATCCGCAGACAAGTACGTTTTTGCCGTTCCCATGTGGAACTTCGGCATACCCTATCGGCTCAAGCAATATATTGATATCATTGTCCAGCCGACCTTTACCTTTGCCGTGTCGGAGGCAGGTTACGAAGGCCTTGTCAAAGGCAAGCCGGCCCTGGTTGTCCTAGCGCGGGGCGGAGCCTACTCCGGCCCGGCCGAAGGCTATGACCAGCAGAAACGCTACCTGGACCAGATTCTAAGCTTTATCGGCTTTTCCAGAATCGAACACATGCTGGTGGAACCAACCTTAAATAGTACCGCGGAAGCCGTAGAAGCCATGGTGGAAGAACGCAAGCACGAAGCTCGGCAGCTGGCTGATTCATTATAAAGATTTCGCCGCTGGTCAGAACATCCCAACGTTGAGCGGTTCGTAGAAGGCTTGCGGTTTGGGGCCAAGGGTGTTGGTCAGGGTTCCGATTTTTTCGATGGCACATTCGATTGTGTCGCCTGCCTGCAGATAATTGCCGGTAGCGTGACCGACGCCGTGCGGCGTGCCGGTACAGATGATATCACCCGGCGCCAGCGTCATGATGTGGCTCAGAAAGGCCACGATTTCATAGGCATTGTAGGTCATTCGCCCCGTGTTGGATTGCTGACGGATCTGGCCGTTGACCTTCAATTCAATTCCCAGATTTTTCGGATCG
>JAFGQP010000197.1 GCA_016935635.1 Sedimentisphaerales bacterium | reverse complement strand
TCCGGCCTGCTGGCACTTGACTGGAACAACGGCAACCGCACCATCCTCGTGGATCAGCGGCTCACGGGCCTGCTGGTTGGCCAGACGCTTCATACCCGCCCCGAAGAAATCTACCGGGCACTGATTGAGGCCACCGCCTTTGGTGCCCTGACCATTATCAATCGCTTCGAGGAATACGGCGTCAAGATCAAGCAAATCGTCAACTGCGGCGGCATCGCAGAAAAGAACCCGATGCTGATGCAGATTTACGCCGACGTCACCGGCCGCGAGATGAAGGTCTCCCGTTCCGCTCAGACTTGTGCCCTCGGCTCAGCGGTCGCTGCGGCGGTGGTCGGCAAGGCCCACAAGTCCTTCGCCGCCGCTCAGAAGGCCATGTGCGGCATCAAGCCCAGGACCTTCAAGCCCAACAAGAAAGCCGTCGCCGTCTATCAGCAGCTTTATGCTCAATACAAAAAACTGCACGACAGCCTCGGCATCAAGGGCGCCAAGCTCGATATCTCCGGCGTTATGAAAGACCTGCTGGCCATCAAGGAAAAAGCAAACAGGTAATGAAGAGTCGTTGTTTTTTAAGTCCTGAAGGGACGCAATAAAATAGCCGGGGGCGGAAGCCCCCGGTTTCGTATCTACAGATTCAAGCCCCAGCGGGGCGACACAGAGGAATATGGAATGTACAAAGCACTAAAAGAACAGGTCTGCCGGGCCAACCTGGCCCTCGTCGAACACAAACTGGTCATCTTCACCTGGGGCAATGTCAGCCAGATCGACCGCAAACTGGGCGTTGTCGCCATCAAGCCCAGCGGGGTCGATTATGACGAATTGACTCCGGATAAAATCGTTGTGCTGGATTTAGACGGCAAGATCATCGAAGGCGATCTCCGTCCCTCCTCGGACACTCCAACCCATCTGGAACTGTATCGCCAGTTTGCCGAGGTGGGAGGCATCACCCATACTCACTCGCCCAAGGCCACCGCCTGGGCACAGTCCTGCCATGAAATCC
This sequence comes from Sedimentisphaerales bacterium, assembly GCA_016935635.1. Lineage (GTDB taxonomy): Bacteria > Planctomycetota > Phycisphaerae > Sedimentisphaerales > Anaerohalosphaeraceae > Anaeroglomus. The sequence continues at coordinate 8,715 of JAFGQP010000197.1, read as the reverse complement.
CGGCCTTCGGCACCACCCATGCCGACCACTTCTACGGACCGGTCCCAGTCACAGATATCCTGACTAAAGCTGAAATCGAAGGCGATTACGAACTGAACACCGGCAAAGTCATCGTCCGCCGATTCGCCGGCATCGACCCCATGAGCATCCCGGCCGTCCTGGTAGCCGGCCACGGCCCATTCACCTGGGGCAAAAACGCCGACAAATCCGTCGAAAACGCCGCCGTCCTGGAACAGGTCGCAGCCATGGCACTCGAAACCCTGGCCATCAACCCCACCCTGACTGGCATCAGCCAGACACTTCTGGACAAACACTATCTCCGCAAGCATGGCAAAAATGCCTATTACGGACAGAAATAAACCGCTATTCCAATAGACAATAAAAAAGCTCCGGTATTCTTGCGAGTACCGGAGCTTTGTGTTTTCAGGATATAACCAATTACCAGTAGAAATACTGCCCCAACTGCAATCGGCATTTTAATTGGTCTGGATAATCGCGCCAGATCACGTGACCATCCGCAAATGCCACATTTCCGCCGGTAGGTATGAAACCATTAGTACCTGTACCAGACCGTTTGCTGGAAAGATGGTTCGTTGTATCATAAAGCCCGTACATGCTGTATAAGCCGCCAGCAGTAATTTTATCAAAGTTATCATTCAGTACCTGGCTGATTGTAGAATCAGCGATCATCACTGTTCCGCTTGAATTCCGCAAATCACTCATCTTCCGGATCCAGACGGGCTTTTCACCCGTGCGGAGCTCGGTAATCCCGGCATACATCGAGTTTCCTGCCGTGTCAAGACGCTCGAACATATAAACATAAGATAATACCCGGAACTCTGTTTTTTGACGCTGGATTGTCAGCGTGGATTCATCCCAAAGGGGAATGGGTCGATTGCCGGCCGAGCGTGGGGGACCATCGCTATCCCCTACCCAGGTATATTGCCAAAAACGTGCATCGTCCGATTTTTTCATCTTATTAACCGGACAAAAAAAGGCTTTATTGTCAACTCCAGAATACTGAGTAATCTGGTTGGTGCTGTAGAAGCTCATATCCCAGAACCAGTTGCCACCGACATTATAAGGGACCATACCGTCATTTTGTTCAGAAAACAATCTTACACCCTGAGCCTGCCCTCTGATGTTATTGGCACAGATTGTTTTTTGAGCAATGACTTTTGCTTTGTTCAACGCCGGTACAATGATTGAAAGCAATAATGCAATAATCGCAATCACAACCAGTAACTCGATCAGGGTGAATCCTTTGCGGGGTTTTGTTTGACACGCTTTCATAATCTTTTCCTCTTATTACTACGAATACCTGTTTCCTGAGAACGATAACAATAATAGCACTTCGCTTCTGCAGAATTACAATAACCAGACCCCGGCGGCATTGGAAAGGATTCGACAGCTGATCATCTACCGCCGCTTTGGCGACCTAACCACCTCTGTATTATACTACACTATACTAATACTGCAAGCAAATTTTTAACATTTCTCTATAGGTTATTATGCAGTTTTTTTGATTTTTTATCATAAAAAATAAAAAAAGCCGGAACTTAGTCCGGCTTTGGATAACGGTTTGCAACTGTAACGTCTTGTCAATAAGAGACTTCTACATATCAATGACATCCTGATGTTTTTCGAAGGGTTGAGACTTAAACCAGCCGGGGCCGGATTTGATTTTCAGCTTGACCACATCATTTTCAATCAAAAGCCTCGCCCGGCTCTCGCCCATGGTCATCTGATCAAACATCATCCCTTCCAGCTTAGCAAGGTCCGCCGCCAGCCCCGGAGACTTATTGAGGGCATTGATCAGATTATTAAGCGTCTGATTAGCCAGCAGAGTCGAGCCCTGCAGTATCCCGCTGTCATGGGTCAGGGCCTGGGCATCATCAAAAAGCATAGATTTTATGTTCTTGACCATCTCTATCCGCATTAGATTAGTATTGGGATAAGTCGCATTCAGAGTTTGGGCATCCATCACCACTTCGGCATCCAGCCGCAGCTGAGGCCGAGGCGTGGAATTGGCAACGCGATAGTCCTCCATGGTCACCACATACTTCCGAGCCGCAGTCTGAAGCTCCTCATCAAAAGCAACCATATTAAACCAATGCGTCCGGGATTCAAAATCGTCACCCCAGGAGGCAACGATGCTTTCAGACTGGCTCAGATGCTCGGTCTTGGTATTCTGGATAAAGCCAAGGACATCGGCTGACGTGCTTTGCTTGAGTGTAGTGGAATAATAGCGTCCATAAATATCGCTCCGGTCAATCGTTTTGCATCCGGACAGCACGACCAGCGATACCGCTATCGAAACGACCCAAATTCCCTTCATAGTCTGGCTCCTAAAGCAGGACATTGACACAAAAACTCAAATATATTGCCGCAACAGGCAGTATTATACACAAATTTTGAGTTTTAATAGGCATTTTTGATTATTTTTACGCAATTTTCAGGCCCGATGCCGGCATATACAAAAAAAGGATAGGCAGCTCTGCACTGGCTGCCTATCCGATATTTTGCTGCTTAGACTTCTTTGGCCTTGATCCACTTCATCATCTTGCGAAGGGTACGACCGACGGTTTCCAGCTTGCAGTCATAATCCTTCTGATACAGGGCGTTGAAGTTCTTCATGCCGCCTTTATATTCGTCAACCCATTCCTTGGCGAAGGCGCCGCTGGTGATTTCGCCCAGGATTTTCTTCATCTCGGCCTTGGTCTGATCGGTGACAATTCGCGGACCGCGGGTCAGGTCGCCGTATTCAGCGGTATTAGAGATGCTGTACCGCATATAGCTCATACCACCCTGATACATCAGGTCCACGATGAGCTTGACTTCGTGCATACATTCAAAATAGGCAATTTCGGGCTGATAACCGGCCTCGACGAGGGTCTCGAACCCGGCCTTGATCAGGGCCGTCAGACCGCCGCACAGAACCACCTGTTCGCCGAACAGATCGGTTTCGGTCTCTTCCTTGAACGTTGTTTCGATGATCCCCGCACGGGCACCGCCGATGCCGTTGGCCCAAGCTAAGGCCACATTTTTGGCATTCTTGTCGGCATCCTGATACACCGCAATCAGACAGGGGACGCCGCCGCCCTTTTCGTATTCGCTGCGGACCAGATGGCCGGGGCCTTTGGGGGCAATCATCACGACGTTGATGTTGTTTGCGGGCTTAATATATCCAAAATGGATATTAAATCCATGGCAGAATCCGAGTGTCTGGCCGGACGTCAAATTGGGTTTGATTTCCGCTTCATAGACCTTGCTCTGGATTTCATCGGGCAGGGTAATGATTATCAGTGCGGCGCCTTTGACGGCCTCGGCAATCGTGGTCGGCTGGAAGCCATGCTCGACAGCCAGCTTATAGTTGGCGGTGTTCGGCAATTCAGCAATCTTGACCTGAATGCCGCTGTCCCGCAGGTTTTGTGCGTGGGCATGCCCCTGACTGCCGTAGCCAACGATGGCAACAGTCTTGCCCTGGAGGGCGGTAATGGGGGCGTCACTCTCATAATACATTTTAGCCATGGACGTATTCTCCTATTCAAATCCAAATTTCAACCATTATCTTGTCTTTAGTCTGGCAATCATACGCCCAAAGCCCTCTTTTTTCAACCCTATTTTCCGGGCAGAAACCGGGTGATTCACCCATGCTACCTCTTATTTACCCATTTGTATATATCTATTGCATATCCACATTAAAGATATACAACACAAAAAGTTGCTATCAATTTCCTCTTGCCCCCAGAGCTTTCGACAGTATTTTGGCCTTTTTCCTCACTGACGGGTAAGAATTCGGAGTCTGCTCCCCGGATAAACTCAACAACGGCCTTTTTCGTCCCGCACCATTTTGAAATCTCGAACTCCTGCTTCCCTGACTATTCCCTTAGCAATCCCTTCACCAGGACTCACAAATAATCCGGAATCCGCTCAAGGCTTTTTGCTTTTCATCACTGCCATCCATTCCGGCAATCTCAAAATCACGAAAGGCACTGCAGCAGTATTCCCGCGGATACCAGACGGCTCCCCCGCGAACAACGCGAATATGATAAGGCCCCTGTTTATACTCAGCATTAAATGGATCAACCTTATCACTGTGTTTATAAAAATCATCCGCGAATCCATCCAGGCACCACTCTGTCACATTGCCGCACATGTCATACAGTCCCCACGCATTCGGTTTCTTTTGTCCCACCGGATGCGTGCTCTTGCCTCTGTTGTTATCATACCACGCATACTCATCGAGCTGTCCGGCTGCGTCTCCAAAGTAAAAATCCGTCGTCGTGCCGGCCCGGCAGGCATACTCCCACTGAGCCTCGGTCGGCAGGCGATACATCCGGCCCTCTTTCCGGCTCAGCTTCGTACAAAAGGCAATCGCGTCCTCGTACCGCACGGAATCAACCGGATGAGCAGCCATTCGCTCATCCAGCAAATTCTCTTTCAGTACCCGGCTGTCAACAAACTCATCACAATGCGGACAGGGATATTTGAAGCCGCTCGGATTGGTCCCCATCATCAGTTTGTATTGCATCTGGGTCACTTCATAGCGGCTCATCCAGAACCCTTTGGTCAGCGTGACCGGATGCCGGGGATAACCGTGTTCATAATAACGCTCACTGCTGCCAAACCGCTGCACCATCTCTTCCGCAGACCGGCCATTACCCATCATAAATTGTCCCGCTGGAATCCACACAAATTCCATGCCGATGGAATTCTGCCGAACCTTCGTCTTGTCATCACCGTCTCCGACCGTCGGCAGGTCCAGCTTAAAAGCACAGTCTTTGGGATCATACCGACGCATTTCCACGCCCAGCGGAAAGACATCATTTCCATCCTGCACGCCCTTGATATAAACTTCCGTATAAATATCCGTCGTAAAACCGTGTCTGACATCATGTTCAAGAATACCATACAATTGCTCGTCAGAAAGGCTTTCTTGGTTTTTCAGACTTCCCCACAATTCCGGATCAATCGCATCGCAGCGCCATACATGTTCCACCCAAATATAAGGCGTCCTGTCTTTCATCAATAAATACCGCTGCATATCCTTCCGGGGCAGGGAATGAGACCCGGCGTAATAGGTTTTTACACAGTGCTCGAAAAAGGCCCTGTCCTCGCCCGACAATCCCGGCCGGCTTTCAATATGGAGTCGATACAGGGATTGTTCCGGATTCGGCAGTGCATTGGCACCCCTGATGAGATACGGCGGCGCATCAGGTTCATGTTGTCCGATCCGAATGTCAAATTCCCTGTCGGCAGCAGCCCCTTCTTTGCTGAGCCCCAGGATCACATAATGCCCGGCCAGCACGGGCCCGCGGAGGACTCCACTCAAACCTGCTGCTTCCTGAACCGACACGGGTTCATCGCTGGTCCATATGGGGATGCCGTCATCCATGGAAAACGTACCCTTCACCGCCGTCTTTGTCTCGCCGGTATGGACAAAAACCGATTGAATCTGCACCTTCAGCGGACCAAAGATATCGCATTCGCCAGCCTTGTAAAGAAACCACAAAATCGCCCGATTAGTTCCAACATCCTGCGAGAAATACACATAAAACGGACCTGCTGAGGTACACGACAGTATTTTTTGTCCCGTGCGGCTTAACTTAATTGCATGCGGGCTTAATGTCAATCCCAGATTCGCCGTCATGGCCAGTTTGCCAACCGCCTCACCGTATGACATCCGGCCTTTTAAATCAACATAAAGCGACTTGTTTTCGTCAACTTTCTTAACTTCACATTTTTGCCTGAATAGTTCTATCGCTTTATCCCGGTTCGCTTTTTGGCCCGACAAGCCCACAAACACGCGGTCTCCGTTGGCCTCCCTTTGCCAGCTTTGGCCGGGCTCCAAACAGGAGACAAGCACTTCATCAACCTGCTGTTCCGTGATGCCTGTCAATTCCAGACAGACCTCACGGAGGTCAATGTCAATCCACAGGGGAATCCCATATTTCTCGCTTAAATCATGGACGATAAAATCCACAGACTGATGGGTATAATCCAGCTCGCATTGCTTTTGATAATAATAATCAACCGGAAAACGTGTTATCGAAGGTGCCGCAGCCTGCCCCCCACAGCATAATGGAGCACAAATGCCCGCCAGAATGATCCCGATTATCATCTTGTACATCTTGTTGATCCCTTAAATACTGACCCTGCTTATAATTTTCCGATTCGGCGCGGCTAAAGAGCTTTTGAGCGGCAGGGTGACAGAAAAATTCTTGATCGTCTTGCCCTGCCGTTGATACAGGCAGGACTCAATTTGAAAAGCCAACACAGGCTGCGACCACCGATTTTCAATGGTTTTTTGAGCATACCACAGTCGCTCCCGCGGCGAATTTAGTTTATCCAACAGGGCTAATCTCAAAGCAGCTCAAGCGTTTGTGATTGAGAGTCAATCAGCCTTCGCCCCTGGCGGAATCCTCACTTTTACCCTTTTCCCTTTATGCTTGTCACCAAACGAACCCAATCTGCAATCGTCAATTGTACCTCGTCGATCATTTCGCGGCCATGGCTCGGATGCCAGCGGCGGCGAAGAAGACGATATGGTTGACCATCTCATCAAAGTTAATGCCGGTATTGACGGCAAAGAACTCATCCATAAACAGGAAAGGGTGGACTTTCAACGAATCGACGGAAAAGACGGCCAGGCGGGCCTGTTTGTCATCAAGCTGGGGAACGAGGGTGCGAAGGGCCTGGACTGCATGGGTCATCATCTGGGTGTGAAAGGCCTCAAGGATTGTCTCGCCATGCACGGTCTTATTCAATACCTCCCGCACCATCAGCCGCATAATCCGGCCGCGCTGCTGTTTTTCATAAGCAGCAAGCAGGGGCATAAAGACAATCTCCCGCAAGACCGACTCAAGCGTGGGATTGGGAACGCCCATAGCCTCATTGATGCGGGCAATTTGACGATAGCATATTTCCTGAACCTGGCGTCGAAACATCTCCTGATACAGCTTATCCTTGCCGCCAAAATAATAATTCACCGCCGCGACATTGCAATTGGCCTGGCCGGTCAGGTCACGAACAGAAACGCCGTCAAAGCCTCGCTCACAAAACAGCGCTTCGGCGGCATCCAGAAGCCGGTCCCGGACGGAATCTTTGCCGGGGTCACCTTGAGTCACAGGAGCTTGTTGATCCATGTAGAAATCCCTTCACCAAAAAACGTGTATTTAAAACATATGTTTCAAATAATATCATATTTCTATTTCATCGAATTGTCAAGGATTTTTAATCCATAATACGACAAATATCACATTGGCGACACTATGTGTTCATTTTTTGTGGGAGCGGCGGCACCTGATATTGTTTTTCGAGCCGGGCCAGTTCCTGTTTCAGTTCCTGGATCGTCGGGGCATAGTCAGGGTCGGCATAGACACTTCGCATTTCCTGGGGGTCTGTCTTCAGATCGAAAAATTCCCATTCGTCAGTTTGGTAATAATGCACCAGCTTGTACTGCTCGGTACGGACTCCCCGGTGCGGTGCCACACGATGGGGCTGGGGATATTCATAATAATGATAGTACAGACTCTTGCGCCAATTGTCTGGAATCTGCCCTTTCAGTATTGGCAGGAAGGATCGGCCCTGTATTTCGGGCGGCGCATTTAATCCTGCGATCTCCAGAAATGTGGGGGCGTAATCGATGTTTTGTATCATGGGCTTGAAGCGCGTACCAGCCTTGATCACGCCGGGCCAGCGGATAATAAAAGGCATGCTCAGCGACTCTTCGTACATCCATCGCTTGTCATACCAGCCGTGTTCGCCAAGATAGAAGCCCTGATCGGCGCAGTAGATGACGATGGTATTATCCGACAGGCCGGATTCATCCAGCCAGGTCAGGAGCCGGCCGACATTGTCGTCGATGGACTTGATGCAGCCCAGATAGTCTTTCATATATTGCTGATATTTCCATCGCACCAGTTCTTTGCCTTCCAATTTAGATTTGCGGAAGGCCTCGTTCCGTGGATTATAATAGGCGTCCCAGGCCTTTCGCTGCTGGGCGGTCAGTCGGGCAATCTCGCCGGGAATTTGATTGGGATTGCGGATGGTCGCGGGCAATACTTTCAGGTCGGAGTTAAGCGTCATGTGTTCATCGATGGTCATCTCCTGTTCGGCTGCGGGTGTGGCTCGATTCTGATAATCATCGAACAGGGTTTCGGGCTCGGGGACGGTCTGGTCTTTGAGCATGTCCAGATACTGCAGCGGCGGCAGCCACGGGCGATGCGGGGCTTTATGCTGACACATCACCATGAATGGCTTTGTGGTATCGCGACGAGACAGCCAGTCGATGGTTTTATCGGTGATGATATCCGTGACATAACCATACTGCTGCTTTCGACCTGCAGGGGAAATGAAGACGGGATTGTAATACTGTCCCTGGTCGGGCAAGACTTCCCAACGATCAAATCCGGTGGGATTACTGATCAGATGCCATTTGCCGAACAGCGCGGTTTGATAGCCGGCGGCCTGAAATGCTTTGGGGAAAGTCCATTGGCTGCCGTCAAAGGGTTTGTTTGAATTGTCAATGAATCCATTGATATGGCTGTGTTTGCCGGTCAGCACTGCGGCACGGCTGGGTCCGCAGATGGAATTGCAGCAGAAGCTGTGTTCGAAGACGGCACCTTCGGCAGCAATTCGGTCAATGGATGGGGTAATGTGTTGGCGACGAATAAAATCCTGAAGTCGGGTTTGATAGCACCCGAGGGCCTG
>JAFGQP010000022.1 GCA_016935635.1 Sedimentisphaerales bacterium | reverse complement strand
GAATTTGCTGAACAGCATCTTGCGGACGTCCATTTCATAAATCAGCGCATTGAGCCAGTCAGCCAGCAGAATGTCCGGTTCCGGTGCATCACAGCGGATTTCGACGGCTGTCAGCCGAGCCACCTTGCCGGGATTACAGATCACCGCCATCAGGGCGAATGCGGCATCTTCAAAGGCTTCTTCAATTGTCGGAGCTGCACCACGCACACCGATATCAGCCAGATGATGGAAATGTTCCCACATCAGCGATACTCAACATAGATTCTGATTTGTCAGCTTTGCGTTCCGCGACACATGGTCGAAAACAGAAACTAATAGCGATAATGCTCCGGCTTATACGGCCCATCGACAGTGATGCCCAGATACGCGGCCTGTCGTTTGGTCAATTTTGAGATTTTTCCACCGAGAGCTTCAACATGCATTCGAGCAACTTCTTCATCCAGCTTTTTCTGCAGCGTATAGACTCCGGGCTTGAGTTTTTCGGTTGCAAGCCATATCTGAGCCAGACACTGGTTGGTAAAGCTGTTGCTCATCACAAAACTCGGATGCCCCATGGCACAGCCCAGATTCACCAGCCGGCCTTCAGCCAGTATAATAATCGACCGGCGCGACTGGAGCGTCCATTTATCCACCTGCGGCTTTATGGTCAGCTTTTTGCATTTCGTATTGTTTTCCAGATAGGACATTTCAATTTCACTGTCAAAATGACCGATGTTGCAGACGATAGCCTCATCCTTCATCTGCTCCATGTGTTTTCCCGTGATGACATCGCAGCAGCCCGTGGCGGTCACAAAGATATCGCCAAGCGGGGCAGCCTCTTCCATGGTCACCACTTCGTAGCCTTCCATCATCGCCTGCAGGGCACAGATGGGATCAATCTCGGTAATCAGAACACGGGCGCCGAATCCCCGCATGGAATGGGCACAGCCCTTGCCGACATCACCATAACCGCATACGACCACTACCTTGCCGGCCACCATGACATCGGTTGCCCGTTTGATCCCGTCAGCCAGCGATTCGCGGCAGCCATAAAGATTATCAAATTTGCTTTTGGTCACTGAATCATTGACATTGATAGCCGCAAAAGGCAGCTCACCTGATTCAGCAAGCTGGTACAGACGATGGACACCAGTGGTCGTCTCTTCAGACACACCCCGCAGCTTTTTGCCCGCAGAGGTCCATTTTTTCGGCGTTCTTTTCAAGCTGGCCGCCAGGCGGTCAAGAATAATCTGAAATTCCTTATTGTCTGACTTCTTTTTCAGAATGGCTGGTTTTTTTTCAACCCGCATCCCCTGAATGACCATCAGCGTCGCATCGCCACCATCATCCACAATCATGTCCGGGCCCGAACCGTCCGGCCAGGTCAGGGCCTGCTCGGTACACCACCAGTATTCCTCGAGGGTCTCGCCCTTCCAGGCAAAAACTGCGGTTCGTCCGGCCGCAGCAATCGCCGCGGCGGCATGGTCCTGGGTCGAAAAGATATTGCAGGAGGCCCAGCGCACATCGGCACCCAGAGCTTCCAGGGTTTCAATCAGCATGGCCGTCTGGATGGTCATGTGCAGACTGCCTGCGATCTTCATGCCCTTGAGCGGTTTGACTTTACCATATTTTTTGCGGACGGCCATCAGGCCGGGCATTTCCTTCTCGGCAAGCTGCATCTCCCGCCGTCCCCATTCGGCCAAGCCAAGATCCCTGACCTTGTAGGGCAAGGAAAGATCCGGTTCCTGAACTTGTTTGGCTGCCGCATTTTTGTTTGTCTTCATGTTTTTTCCTTATAATTCTCAATCGTGATTATATTTACAGGGATATAGTATATAGAAAATAATCGAGCTTTTCAAGCAGTAAACATCGCTGCAGTAAATCCCGTCAAACCGCTTGAAAACGTCCTACCACTACCGTCGTATCTTATCATTTCTCCCCGGCCAGCACTTCAGCAATATTAAAGGCATGATCCTTGATACGACGGTACGATGTCAGCATATCGGTAAAAATCAGGCTTTTCAGCGGCGAGGCAATACCTTCTCCAACACGAACCAGGTGTTTACTGCGGTATTCCTTCATATTCACTGTCAGGGCCGTTCCTTTGGTCTTTGCCTCACTGAAGAATTCGGGCGGTACCTCGTCTGTATTTGCGGCTTTATTAATGAGATCAATATAGCGAGCTGTCGTATCATGAAGAGCCAATAAATCCTGTTTGCCCTCCGGCGAGATGTGCAGCTGGCCATCTCTTATTTTCAGCCGCAACTTGAGGATTCCAGTCACATAATCGCTGATGGATTCGAATTCATCGGCCATGCGGACCTGACGGCGGCTTTCCTCAACGGCCTCATGCGAAATATTGCCGGACATCACATCACCCAGAAATTCAACAATTTCCTTCTGAACCATATCCATATCGTTTTCTTTCTGGAATATCTGGTCCGCTTTTTCAGAATCAATCTGATCATTATCCAGAATATGCCGCAGGGTGTCCATCATCGTTCTGCAAATCTGTCCCATCCGAAGAACTTCCTTCCAGGATTGCTCCAGAGCAATTGACGGGGTATCAAACAGACGCATATCGAGATACGTCAGCCGCGGGGTTTCGGGAACAGCTTTATCTGGAACGACAAACATCAATAGCCGGGCAAGAAGACCGACAAACGGCAGGAAAAACAGGGTGTTAAGGATATTAAACCCGGTATGCGTCGCAGCAATAGCCGCCTGCGTATAGGGATATGTCACAGCATTATTAACATAAACTGCCTCGTCGGGAAGATGGCCATGCTGGAATCGTTCAACAAACATCGCTATCCCATCCGTATATGGCTGAAAGATGGTGGTAATCCACAAGACCCCAATGATGTTAAACAGCATGTGGCCATAGGCGGCACGGCGAGCATTAGTGGTCGTACCCAGGGAAGCCAGAAACGCGGTAATCGTCGTGCCGATATTTTCTCCAAGCACCAGCGCTGCGCCGGTTTTAAATTGAATGATGCCCGAAAAGGCCAGCGCCATCGTGATACCGAGCGTTGCGGAGGAGGATTGCACAATGGCGGTTAGAAGGGCCCCCGCCAGAACGCATTTCATGACCCCCAAATAATCGACAGGTTCAAAACGATGAAACCATTCCACAAATTGCGGCATGTCCTTGACCGGCGAAAAACCGTCTTTCATCAGCTCCAGACCAAAAAAAACCATGCCCAGACCCAGGAAAAACATCGCGGTAAATCGAATGCGGTCGCGGCGTGAAAATAAATAAAACAGGGCCGCAACCCCCAGCAGGGGCAAACCATATTTATCGATCTTGACCGTCAGTATCCATCCGGTAATGGTGGTGCCGATGTTGGCGCCGAAAATAACACCAATTGCCTGCTTGAGCGTCATAATCCCGGCATTGACCATTCCGACGACCATGACGGTGGTCACCGAACTGGACTGGATAACACTGGTGACCGCGGTCCCGACACCACAGGCCAGAAAACGATTATTCGTCACTGCACCAATCAGTTTTCTCAGACGATCACCGGCGACCGCCTGCATCCCTTCGGACATGAATTTCATGCCCAGCAGAAAAACACCTAATCCGCCGACGACAACAAATAAAATTTCAAATAGTTTTTGAATGTCCATCATTCCTCAGCAAAGTTTATGGGTTGACAAAAACAGTTATTTTTTTCCTGCAAGCCATCAGACATATTCTTCATACCGTGTAAAAAAATGCCAAG
>JAFGQP010000196.1 GCA_016935635.1 Sedimentisphaerales bacterium | reverse complement strand
GGAGAATTGAATGAACACAAAAAATCAAAACAAAGCCAATTCCATATTCTTGAATCCATGTATCCCTGAATCCTTGTATTCTTGTTTTCCACCAAACGAACCCAAATCCAAAGTAGCTCAAGCCTCCGTGCTTGAGGTCAAATCATCTCCGCCCGCCGGCGGATTCCTCACTTTTGCCCTTTGCCTTTTACTTTTTTACTTACTTACCAAACGAAGCCAAATCGCCTTGTATTTTGCTGTAAGTCGGTTACAATAGGAGCTTTATATGAATTTACAGGGAACCCTATAACATATTTCAGGAAAATGACTTATGGCGAAATTGAACAAGCTTGACGACATCGTGGCCTTATGTAAACGGCGTGGATTCATCTACCAATCCAGTGAAATTTACGGGGGATTGGCCAGTTGCTACGACTACGGCCCGCTGGGTGCGGAGCTGAAGCGCAACGTCCGCAACGCCTGGTGGAAGGCCGTCGTTCAGATGCGTGACGACATTGTCGGTCTGGATTGTTCCATCCTGATGCACCCGATGGTCTGGAAGGCCTCCGGCCACGCCGACAAGTTTGCCGACCTGGTGACCGTGTGCAAAAAGTGCAACACCCGCACCCGCGTTGACCACCTCAAGGAAAAAGACGGCAACCATACCGACGAGCATACCGAGCATGTCAATATCGACACCGAGCAGGACAAGGCATTCGACCTGTCCAAAAAGGTCTGCCCGTCCTGTGGTGCGGTTGGCCAGTTTGGCAACCCGATGGCCTTTAAGCTGATGTTTGAGACCCAGATGGGCGCCAATGTTGACGATACCATGACCCTGTGGCTCCGGCCGGAAACCGCCCAGGGCATCTTTGTCAATTTCCGCAACGTGATGGACAGCTCCCGTGTCAAGGTGCCGTTTGGTATTGCTCAGATCGGCAAGAGCTTTCGCAATGAAGTGACCACCAAGGCTTTCATCTTCCGCACCCGCGAATTCGAGCAGGCCGAGATCGAGTTCTTCTGCAAGCCCGGTACTGATGAACAGTGGTACCATCACTGGAGGGAGTTTCGGTTCAACTGGTACCTGAATCTCGGGATGAAAAAGGAAAACCTTCGATTCCGCGAACACGAAAAAGACGAGCTGGCCCATTATGCCAAGGCCTGCGTCGATGTCGAATATAAATTCCCCTTCGGCTCCGGCGACTGGCAGGAACTGGAAGGCATCGCCAACCGTCAGGATTTCGACCTGCGGCAGCACCAGCGCGGGATGCGAACCATGAATGCCTGGTACGAGACACGCGATGTGACCAAGCTGCAGCTCAAGGACGAGTCCGAAGACTGGGTCAAGGGGCCCCTGTCGTATTTCGACGATGAGACCAAGGAACGCTATGTGCCGTATGTCATCGAGCCGTCGGCGGGCATTGACCGAAGCTGCCTGGCGTTTCTGGTGGATGCCTACGATGAGGATGAGATTAACGGCGAACCGCGCAGTGTGCTGCGGTTTCACCCGACGCTGGCCCCGGTCAAGGCGGCCATCTTCCCGCTGGTCAAGAAAGACGGGATGCCGGAAATCGCCCATAAGATTTATGATGAATTGAAGCCCTGCTTTTCGACCTTCTACGACGAGAAGGGTGCCATCGGCCGTCGCTATCGCCGTCAGGATGAAGCCGGCACGCCATACTGCATCACCGTCGATGGCCAGAGCAAGGAAGACAATACCGTCACCGTCCGAGAACGCGACAGCCTGACCCAGGAACGCATCAATATCGCGCAGCTCAAGAACTTCCTGCGGGACAAGATGGGACTGTAGAGTGCGAAGCAATCAAGTAAAACTTAGACTTGCAGCAATTGCGGCTGTTTTACTTTGTGGCAGCGTCTTTAGTGGATGCAACACATGTGTTATCGTGAAAGATGAGTCAGGAAATCCGATTCAGGGTGTGAGAGTTAATGCAATGCCTCTGACGTTACCAGGGAGGTCGTATTTAACTAACAAAAAAGGTGTTGCCACGGTATCTCCTTTTGATTTTGTACAGGGGCCATCTTTTATTTCTTTTACAAAAGAAGGCTATGAATACGTTTTCTTAGACTTTCACAGTCAAAAGAATAATAAAATTGAGGTAGTTCTAAAACAAGACTCAAATAGCGAGCGAAAGACGATGATTTGCGATAAACTGGATAACGCGGAAATGTACTATGGTATGGGGCAGCGGATTGCACAGGGGTTGGCTTTGCTCAAAGACCCGGCGGTGCTGGCCTCGGCGCCGGGACGCTATGAGGTCGATGGCGAGAACCTGTATTTTTCGGTGGATGAGTATGACTCCAAGCCCGAAGCCCAGGGCCGGTTCGAATCCCATCGCAAGTATGTTGATATTCAGTATATCGTGTCCGGCCGGGAGTGGATCGGCGTTCGAGAGCTGGAAGGCCTCAAGACCGAAACGCCTTATGATGTGAAGAAAGATATCGAGTTCTATGATCGTGCCGAGCCGATGACCCGCCTGGATATGGAGGCCGGGACGTTTGCGATTCTGTGGCCGCACGATGCCCACATGCCAGGCCGGATGTTTGAAAAGCCCGAACGGGTCAGGAAAATCGTCATCAAAGTGCGCGTGGAGTAAGAGCTGGAAACAATCAGATTAGGGCGAGGAGGACAGACAGAGGTGTTATCGCCGCCAGGCGGCCTTGCGGACCATCAGCGGCGGCATCTGGTGAGGCTGGACTGTGCTCATGTCTTTGCGGACACAGCTGCGCGTGTTGGGGTACAAATGGACGGTGTCGCTGTCCAGCAGCCGCTTGATTTTCAGTTTTTTGAGCCAATCCAATACGATCATTTTATCCCTTGGTCATAATATCACCCGATATGCTCTGTATCGGTCAGGAAAAATACCGACTTAACCAGACAGTGCTTTCACTTTTTCCAAGGCGGAGGTATAATCCTGGAAATCCCCTGCGGGAGTCGTCCGGCGGGCAAATTGATGTAAAACCTGTTCATTATAGGACCAGCTATGATACCGATTAATCGCGAAAGTAAAACAAGCGTTCACTTTGGAATGAACTTCCTGATTGCCGGGACTTGGGGCCATGAAAAGGGGGCTTTGCTGAATTTCCAGAAGGCCCTGCTGGATGCGGGGCTGGAGTTCTCGCAGACTGCGACCCGGCCCACGGGTTTTACGCTGGTTCGCACTGAGCCATCGCCTTTGCAGATTACGCTGGAGACGACCAATCCGCAGATGCATACTTTACAAATTATATCTGGTAATCCGCAATATGATTTGGAGATGTTTGGTCGGGATGTGGAGGCAGTGACGGGGGCCTACCAGAAAACCTGGCCGATGCCGCAGTACCAGATTTTGAACACCAGCGGCTGCATTCGGCATTTATACAGCGCTAAAGTACACGCATTTCAGTACTTATGGGAACAGCGGCTGGGGCAGGCCCCGCAGGATTTCCAGATGCTGGGCAACCGGCCTGTGGCGGGGGGCGGGCTTCGACTGATGATTCCGCCGCATCAACAGACAAGCGGCGAGCCGGCGAGTATTGAAATTCGGATCGAGTCGTTCATGCGGGAGACGCAGAAGCTTTTTGTGGAGACGGTATTTACCTGGCCCAGGCCGCGGGTGGTGGTTGAGCAGGCCGGCTTTGAGAGCCTGACCCGGCTCAATGAAATCGAGTCCTTTGCGGCCAATGAAGTGTGGAATTTTATCGCCAGACAAACTCCGCAATCTCAATGAGACATCGTGACTTCCGGACCTGATTATGAGAGAAGAAGATCCATTGGATGCTGAAATGGGTTGATTGCATGTTAGATGCAGTTTATCTATTCTTTGTTTAAACAGGTGAAAATTTGTCATGAGCAATAGATTTTCAATTGCGTTAGTACTGGGTTTGATGTTGTTTCTGCCGGTTCAGGCCGCAACCGTGGCGTATTGGCGATTTGAAGAAGGACCTGCCAATGCCAAAACCCGGCACACGACCGCGGATGGGGTTTACGATTTGGCGGTTACGGATTCATCCGGCAGCGG
>JAFGQP010000195.1 GCA_016935635.1 Sedimentisphaerales bacterium | reverse complement strand
CATCTTCAAATCCTGTATTCCTGAAGGCAATGGGCCAGTAATCTTGTTGGCAAGTCTATAAATCCAGAAGACTTCAACATAGTTTCCGAATTGCGGATCGACATTATTCGTGTAGAAAGTGATCTCGCCACTGCCTCTGTTCGGTTTATGCGCCAGCCAAAAATCGTTGTAACTGGTCACTGCGCCCCAGTAAAACACGGAATCTGAAACCAGCAAATTGGCCTGCATCTTGTCGCCCTTACCCGTTGGGCCTTTAAACTCCACGGCACCGACAAGTCCGCCTTGAAACTGATAACCGCCCCAGTACAGATTGTAGGAGGTCTGGGTCCCCTCGAGAGAATAATAGGGTGTTTTGGTTTTATAGTCGACATACTGCCGCTGCAGCTCACTTAGGTCTTTAGCGGGCCCCAGGGGGCAGACAAACATATCCACCTGCGGCAGATAGCCGCCTAAATAATAGTAAGTCCCTTCGTGTTTCGACCGGCTTTTATCATGCTGGGCATAATTTAAATAGTTAACCACACCAAAACTGCCATTCGGCCGCTCCGCAGGGTGCGGCGGATAGAGCCCGTCATGGTCCGACGCATAGGCGAACAGGCCCGTGAGGGTTTGATGCTGGTTGTTGGCACATAGCATCATTCTGGCCGCATCCTTGGCCTTTCGCATGGACGGTACAACCACTGACAATAACAGTGCGATAATCGCAATCACAACCAGAAGTTCAATTAATGTAAATCCTCTTCGGTTCATCCCTTTTTCAATCCTTTTGGAAAACTTTCTTTCGATTTTTTTATCCGGCATGCCTTTTCAGGCACGCTGTATTCACTTACTTTTATCCTCTGGCAGGACAGCTCCGGATGCTTGTGAAGCTGTCCCGCCGGAGTCTTAAAACATTAAAAATACCGCCTGAGACGGTTTCCGGCATGAATTATCCGGATCTTTACCAGCATAGAGACTGGGGCGAACGGCCGCATTCCAGCCAGCTTTCTGCCAATTTTAGAATGTCATGCAGGTCCACCTTGCAGTCGGGTTCGCCGAGCGGCCCGCTGATATCCATCGCGGGTTGTTCCACACAAATTGTTCCACCCATAACCGCAACATAAAGATCGGCGGCTTCCCAGGCGTTCAGCGGATAGTTGTAAAGCCGCAGGTCGTCGATTGAACCCCCAAACGGCTGACTGCCGTTTTTACAGTTGCCGATATACAGGGCTTCGTCATAATCGGCAAACAATCCAAGCCCCGTCATTGTGCCGACAGACTGGCCGTTGATATACCACGTGCAGACTCCGGTCGCATCATCATAACTTAAAACATGATGGAACCATACTTGCCGCGGATACTGTCCAGGCGACAACCATGTTCCGGGCGCCGCATTGAATCCGCCCGTGTAGTCAAGTGAGTTGTAACGGTCCACTTCCAGCAACTCGAAGCCAGTGGTTGCGCCCGAGGCAATCATTGATTCCCATTGACGGCCTGTTGTTTCAGTCGCTTTATCCCACCACGCCAGCGTCCAGTTCGGATTTGCATAAGCCGTGGTTGTAATATAAGCAGAAACAGCGGTTTCGCTAATCGGAAAATCAATGGCATCTCCGGAGGATACGATACCTGCCACATAAGAAACACTGGTGGAAGCAGCAGCGTTGTTGCCGCCGGCAACATCGTCAAGATTGCCGTCGAATGGCCAGTGACCAATCAATCTTTCGATGCTCAATATGGACTGGCGGGTCTCTGCTGAGCCGCCATTTGCGGTGATAATCACTTTGCAATAGTACTGACCTTCATCGGCCAGCTGTGCGCTGGAGATCTCAAGTGTGGGGGCGGTTGACAGAATTCCGGCCTGGCCGACCTTGTACCATTCATACGTCATACCGGTGCCGTCCAGTGTAAAGGGATTGACTGCCTCGACCGTGAAAACGGCTGTTTCGCCGGCTGCCAGCCACCTGTCAGCAGGTTCAATCACGATGATCGGGATTTGCGGAATCGTGGTAAAAGTCCGGATCGGACTCGAATGCGGCGTGGGCGTGTAAGGAGCCACATTATTGGGCTCCAGCGCCTCGACACGCCAGAAATAGGTCACGCCGCGCGTCAGCACCGGGCTGGGAGTATAGGTCGTGCCCGCCTGAGCGGCACTGTAGTAGTCTGCATCCGCCGCAGTCAGGTTCAGTTTATTCGGATCCAGATATACATTGTAGCCGACCGGCGTATACGCCGCGGGAGCCGTCCAACTCAGTTGAACATCGACGGCCTGATTTATAGCGTCATGATCCGGAGATACCAGAACCGGTTCGGTGAGCCGCGAAACCATCACATCATCAACACAGAAGAAAGGTTTGGTTCCTGAATTCACGCCGATCATTTTGATCTGAATGAAGAGTTTGTCGCCGGCGTTTAACGTGCCGGTCGTGAAATCCCGGGTGAAAATATGGTCTTCCTTGGAATCAGGAATCGTAATATCATCACCAGCAGTAACCACGGCAGACGGACCGCCGATAACGCTCGTCGCCGCAGCGGCATCCTGGCCAACCAGCAGGTCATATGTTGCATTTAATTTATTGGCTGGGTTCCATGTCTCAGATGCCAGCATTACCGAGAACTGGTATGCACCGTTGCTTGGAATGGTAATGCCATTGCTGGTAATAGTCGTTCCGTCCACAAGCGAGATCCAGAGCCGTGACCCGCCAAAATTGGCGGTATCGAAAATGCGTGATGAATTTGCCCCTCCCGGGCCTGCGACAGTCCAGTTGGCCAGGAAGTCGGAACCGGCGGGATTTGCTGCCGTATAACTCTGAAAATCATCAAGATAGATAACCTCCGCACTGACGGCTGTCATGAAGGCCGCTGCCATCATCAATACTGCTATTCTTTTCATCTTTGTGTCTCCTGATATCGTTAAAACAATCATATTTTTTATTGCAGTCACGAATTAATTACTGCAGTTGGATGGCGGATAAAGGCCGCATTCGAGCCACTCGGCAGCCACCTCCGCAAATTCATACAAATCCACCTTGCAGTCGGGCACGCCGTTCGGGCCGGTGACGTCCAGTTCCGGCCGTTCCAGACAGACATAAATGTCCGGGTTGAAGTCCGTGTACAGGTTCGCAACCGCCTGGTCATCCAGCGGATAAGTCCAGATTCGGACATCATCCAGCAGGCCCGTGTATGCAATGTTTCCGTTCGGCAATTCAGCGCCGAACATCACAGCAGCGGGGCTGATTGCCGGGTGAGCCGTATAGGTCACCTGGTTTCTCAGGAGTCCGTCCACATAAATTTTGGATGTTTTTGTGGCCGCATCATAGGTGCCGGTCGCCAGGTGCCAGGTGTTGTCATCGGCTTCAACATTTGATGACAGGTCATTTGGATTTACCGTGCGCAGCGTATGAACCGGCTGGCCCGATGCATTGTGTGTCAGAATAAAGCCCTTCGCGGGGGCAGCGGGCTCTGTCGTGGCCGGCGCCTGCTTGGAGACATAAGCCCCCCAGGCGGTCGCCGCCGACCGATTGATCCACGCGCTGACAGTGTAGCCCTGCGGATAGAAATTGAAGAAACTGGTGCTGTCAGAAACGGTAACCAGGCGGTTCGTCGTTCCGTTCAATTCAATCGCACTCCCCTCTTTGCCGACCGCAACACGATATTCCGCCGCGGTCGCAATGTGGGCTGGGGCGCCGGGAACTTCTGTTTGAACCGAGTCGGCCAGGAAACCGCCAGTTGTGTTGGGGTCTTCCAGTTTCCACCACCCGGCCAGACGCCGGGTCATGACCTGGGCGGGCACCGAGGTTGCCGAACTGGGCAATGCGTTGGATGCCGTGCAGGTATAGAACCCTTCGTCGGCAAGCTGTACATCCGTCAGCGTCAGGGTGGCCGTTGTTTGGTCTATTACAAGCGAGCCGTCTTTATACCACTGGTATGACGTGGCGTTCAGGGCATCCATCGTTAACACCACCGTATCTCCGGCCGGAACGGTCTGACTGGCCGGGTTGGTTACGATAACGACGGCCTTCGGGGCAGTGGTAAACTGCCAGGCCGGACCTGAATGAGGAATCGGCATGTAGGGAGCGACAAGATTCGGCTCCAGCGCCTCGACTCGCCAGTAATAGATTGTATCGCTGGCCAGCACCGGGCTGGGGGTATAGGTTGTGCCCGCCTGGCCGGCACTGTACCAGGCCGCATCAGCAGCCGTCAGGTTTGGTTCATACAGATCGATATATACATTATAGCCGACCGGTGTGAACGCCGTAGGAGCCGTCCAGCTCAGTGTTACATCCGTTGCCACATTGTTTTCGCTGTCGGCAGGAGACACATAGGTCGGAAATGGTGTGGTGCTTTCGTAGGTAGCTTCAAAGTGGGTTTCCCAGGTGGGCTGATTGACTTTGACCTGGCCGATTTGAATGACACCATTGGTGGTTGCATTCGTGGTATCCAATTCAACACCGCCGGCACTGCTCACACCGAGCTCGTTAACAAACATTATGGCATACTGGGTATCCCTGTCCAGGGGAATATAATCGAAATACCAAGTCATCAGTGACAGATTAGTCGTCGCCGGGAAATCAATGTAATTCGTCGAAGTCCCCAGCAAAGTATGATATCCCGTGGTCGCATCATACATATAAATCGCAAGATAGGTCATCGCTGCACCGCCGTAACCGCTGGAGGACTTTGCATACGTCCAGCTCGTCAAATATGCCGTCTGCGGCATGGGATCCCCAGTCTCAGTATACTGGGGAAGGTCCGGCGTAAAGACAAAACCGGCAAAAGCTGCCTGATTGTCATTAAAATCACCGTACTTCTGCATTGTTGCCGCCCCGGAGTTGACGGACATCCCCATCAGCACCATTGTCGTTGCCATAACTGCAAAATAAACTTTTTTCATCATAAATACCTCCAAATAAAGATTTGTTTCGATGAATCCATTAATTGACCTGTCTTTCGATTCCTTTCGTTGCCAGACCTTGCCGGCTTTTTGTCATGTCCTGATTGTCAATTCAGTTTTTCACCTCCGCGTCAGCTGCCTGATTAATTTTCAGCAGATAGGGAATAAATGTGAAATGCCGCGATATGCGTTCGGCCGCCAAAATATTGTTCCTGCCGGCAGGCGCATCATACAGATCACGATGTATCGGTGTACCCGACGCCTCGAGCCGATGGCTGTAATTTTCGATGCCCGATTGAACCAGCAGGTGATTCGACATCGCGTACCATTGAAGCAGTTTGGAACGGAAAATCTGCATGTAGCGAGTACCCCCGCCCGCAAATTCGACCACGAGCAGATTAAACCGAATGTCGGTCTGTTGAAAAGCCGTCTTATCAACGGCCTTCCGGGCCTCTTCAAGGACTATCAAAACAGAATGGAGCTGATCAAGCTGCTCATCAGTAATCTTCGCGGCCAGCATATAAAACGCCCCGGTTTCAAACGCAAGACGAAATCGATGGATTTGATCGGAAATTGAAGGATTGTTAAAATCCCAAAAAAAGGAGGCTCGATTGCCCATGGTTCGAATCCACTCCTGTTGCAGGCGGTAAATCGCCTCGCGCACAGGGCCATTGCTGATCTGCAAAGCTCGGGCAATTTTCGACTCCGTGATTTTCCCCTCATAGTGAATGTCCGAACGATTGCTCTCGTCAGGGAATACAATATGAGTAAGAATGTGTTCATACGTCTGGTCAGAAAGAGTGCTTCCGCTGCATGCTTCAATGCGAAGCGGGATACATTCAAAAACATACCCATAGGAGATTGCATTGTTCTGCAAACTCATCTCTGATATGCCTGCCATAAACCCTTCCTGTCCGTCTCAAGTTAAGATGGCTGTTTTCACACTTAAGTACTTAAGTGCAATATAACGAAATAGCCGCTTGAAGTCAAACAAGTTTTCCTTATATTTTGTAAAGCAAATTATCAATATTAACTTAATTCCTTTATCGATATAATCTTACGTAACTCATAAAGCAGAATAATTATCGTTTCTGACAAGCTCTTCGAAGAGTTAGCATT
>JAFGQP010000194.1 GCA_016935635.1 Sedimentisphaerales bacterium | reverse complement strand
GGCCAGTTCCTGGCCGCTGACATGACGCGGCTGGTCGGCGTCTTCATCCAGACGGAGTTTTTCGATGGTATGGCCCAGGCCTTCAAAAACAAACTTCACGGCGCGGGGGTCATAGCGTCCATCATCACGAGCAACCTGTTCGATACTGAGTTTGGCCAAGCCGGTTCTCCGTTTACGGATTAGTGAATGCGCTGGCCGGGTTTGCCGCCGGAATCGACAGACAGCAGGAAGACTTCGCTGCCGCCGGGCCCGGAGGCACAGACCATGCCTTCGGACAAGCCGAATCGCATTTTGCGGGGTTTGAGATTGGCCACACAGACGACCAGCCGACCGACAAGGTCTTCGGGTTTGTAGGCCTTGGCAATGCCGGCAAAGACGTGACGGATGACATCGCCGCCCAGGTCCAGTTCGAGACTGAGCAGTTTGTCGGCACCTTCGACGGCGGAGGCCTTGAGCACTCGGGCAATCCGCAAATCCACTTTGGCAAAATCCTCTATGGTACATTCGGGCGCCAGGGGTTCATCCCATCCGGCGGGCAATGCGGGTTTGGGTTCTTCTGCTGCGGGGGCGGGCCCAGCAGCGGGCTGCTCGGCGGGCTTGCTTTGTTCAATCATGGCTTCTACCTTTTCTTTGTCCACACGTTCCACAAGTCGTATAAAGTTTTTGATCGGTCGGTCTTCCAGCGTCATTTCCACATCGGCAAAAGTCTGGGACGGAATATCAAGGAAACGTTCGATTTTGTCGGCAAACGCAGGGATGACCGGCTTGAGATAAATCGTCAGAATCCGGACGGCGTTCAGAATTGTTGTCAGGGTGATGCGGGCCCGTTCGGGGTCGGTCTTGACCACCACCCAGGGCTGGTTGTCTTCGGTATATTTATTGCAGACATCGGCCATCGCGGTGACCCGGCGGACGACCGAGGCGTAATTCAACTGTTCATAATCGGCAATGATATCCTGTTTGGCCGCAACCAGCGAGGCCAGCAGATCTTTGCCGGCGGTGTCAAGAGAGCCGAGACGGCCATCGAGTTTGCCGGTCAGCATCGGGCCGCAGCGGCTGGCCAGATTGGCCAGTTTGCCCACGAGGTCAGCGTTGACGCGGTTGATGAAATCATCGAGATTCAGATCGATATCGCCGACGTCGCCGGACAGCTTGGAGGCGTAGTAGTATCGCAGGTATTCCGGGTCCAGATGCTCAAGATAAGTGCGAGCCATGATAAAGGTGCCCTTGCTCTTGCTCATCTTCTGGCCGTTGACGGTCAGGAAGCCGTGAACGAACAGCTTGTCGGGCCTGCGCAGATCGGCGGCAAACAGCAGCGCCGGCCAGAACAGCGCATGGAAATACATGATGTCCTTGCCGATAAAATGGTAAATTTCGTATTCGCCGCCATTCCAGACTTTATCAAAATCCAGGCCGTTGCGCTGGCAGTAGTTCTTGCAGGAGGCCATGTAGCCAATCGGGGCATCCAGCCAGACGTAGAAATATTTATCCTTGTGGCCGGGGATTTCAAAGCCGAAATACGGGCCGTCGCGGGAGATGTCCCAATCCTTCAGGCCGGCGGCGAACCACTCTTCAAGCTTGTTCTGGACCGAATCCTGGACGTAGCCGGCGGCAAACAATTGCTTAAGCCGGTCGGCGTAATCGGTCAGGCGGAAGAAGTAATGCGTGCTTTCTTTGAGCACCGGGGGCTTGCCGCTGACGGCGCTGACGGGATTAATCAATTCCGAGGCCTGATAATGCGCCCCGCAGACATCGCAGGAATCACCGTATTGATTTTCGGCCTTGCAGCGCGGGCAGGTTCCCTTGATGAACCGGTCGGGCAGCCACATTTTTTCGTGGTCGTCATAGGCCTGCTGGATGTTTTTTTCCACAATCGAACCGGCGGCGTTGGCACGTTCATAAATCAGGCAGCTCAATTCGCGGTTTTCGGGCGAATGGGTCGTGTAATAATTGTCGAAGCCAACATGAAACGCGGTAAAATCCCGCAGATGTTCGCCATGCATCCGGGCGATCAGGTCTTCGGGGCGAATGCCTTCATTCTTGGCCCGAATCATAATCGGGGTGCCGTGGGTATCATCGGCACAGAAATAATAGCAGGTATTGCCGCATAATTTCTGAAAGCGGACCCAGATGTCGGTTTGAATATATTCGACCAGATGGCCGATATGAATCGGCCCGTTGGCGTAGGGTAGTGCCGAGGTCACAAGCATTTTTCGCGTCATTGATTTCCACCTTCCGGCTGCTGAGGTCGATTGGGCCGCTGGTTTTGATTCTGGTTGGGTCTGGGCCCGCCGTTGTTGCGATTATTCGACTGGTTGTTATTCGCGTTATTGCCGCCGTTGTTGTTCTGAGGTCGCTTTTTAAAACGCCTGTTGCGATTTTTGCCGCCGCCGGGACGGTCGGATTTTCCGCCGCGGTCCTGCTGACTCTGCTGCTGCGGGCGGGGCTGGGGCTGTGAGTCCCGGGGTAGACGCTGCTGGCCGCCGCGCGGGCGTTGTTCTTCGCGACGCATCTGGCTGGTCAGGTCCTCGATTTCCGTCGTCACCTCATCGACGGCGGTAATTTCTTTTTCGGAGATTTCCGGCAGCGGTTCTTTGGCGACTTCTTTTTGCACTTCTTCTGCCGGGGCGAGCTTATTGAGTGCATTGATTTCATCGACGGGCCAGGCCTGCCGGTCGCCGTTTTCAAACTGCACCACCACAAGCTGAGTCAGAATCTGCACATCCACGACACGGCCGACACCCTGCGCGGTGGTGATGGTCTCGCCTTTTTTGGGCAGGCGCTCGCGGAGTTCCAGATAGGTTGCATCTTCATAGCGGAGACAGCATTTGAGTCGGCCGCAGTGACCGCTGATTTTGGACGGATCCAGGGTGGCCTTTTGCAGCTTGGCCATCCGCATATTCACGGGGGCCAGGATTTTCAGGAACCGCTTGCAGCAGCATTCCTGCCCGCAGGTTTCATAATCGCCGACCAGCTTGGCCTCGTCACGGGAACCGATTTGCCGCAATTCGATACGGGTCTGGTATTCGCGGGCCATGCGTTTGACCAGTTCGCGGAAATCCACCCGCCCTTCGCTGGTGAAATAAATGACCACGCGTTCGCCGCCAAACAGATGTTCGGCTTCGATAATCTTCATGGGCAGATTCAGTTCGGCGGCCAGTTTTTCGCAGGTTTTGGCCTCCTGTACAGCAGAGATTTCCAGGTGTTGCTGTTCCCGCAGGTCTTCGGGGGTGGCAAAACGCACAAACGTTCCGGTTTCGGTGATGACCGGCTGGCCAGTCTCGGTGGGGCCGAAATACTCTTCGACCTGCTCGGGGGTACTTTTGAACTGGCCGGAACGATAATTGCCGACACCGACAAGCTGCCCCAGTTCCATCCCACGACTGGTCTTGATGACCACGTTCGGGCGGGTACGGGGGATGGTTGTTTCGTTATGTTCACACCAGCCGAGCGTTCCCATCTTGCCGAATCGAACCAGCATGAGCTTTCGAGGCGGCGGCGTTTTCTGCTTGGCGGTATTTTCTGGTTGTGTCATTCTTATTCTCGCTATATTTTATCGCATTACACGTCTTTTTTGTATCCTCTGGTCTTTTATTACGACGCAGAGGTCGATAGTATATCCAATCCGGCCAGATTTAACAATAACCCTTCGAAAATCAGCTTTTCATTCACGCTGCTGTCGATCCATTGTATCTTTTGTTGACATTGCAGGACCACTTTCGCGGCCCGGTCATAATCGAGCCGGCCGGCCAGACTTCGGACGGCATCGACCTGGTCGTTATTGACCAGCCCCTCCGAGAGGCCCAGCAAAAGCCGCATCGCATCATAGACGGCCCACTGCATCATCTGGATAATCAGTTTCTGTCCGCGACGGTTGATGTCGGTAGAGCTGACCTGGCCTGCTGTTTTGCCCAGAGCCCCGCTAACTGCCTTGGCGGCCTGAGAAAGCCACTCGGACAGTTCAAGGGTATTAGCCAATTGAAATTCGCCAAGCCGCAGGACGAGGTCTCTTTTGATGTCATACACGCTTTTGCCGTCGCATTCGAGCTGGGCCCAGGTCAGGGCCTGCCCCAGTGAGCCGTCACTGAAACCCGCCCAATAGCCGGCGGCTGCGGGAGTGATGCCATGCTGTTTGAGAGCGGCCATGATATGGTCCCGGTCCACGGCACCGAAGCGGACAATCTGGCATCGGGAGTGAATCGTCGGCAGCAGGGATTCGGTTTTGGAGCACAGCAGGATAATCACGCAAAACGACGGCGGCTCTTCAAGGGTCTTGAGCAGTGCGTTCTGGCCAGGGATATTGAGTTTTTCGGCCTCGTGCATCACATAGACGACGTATTCCGATTCCTGCGGTTTGGAGGCCAGTTTTTCGATCAGAAATTCGCGGATGACGTCAATGGGCATATCCAGCGGGGGTTTGCGGTTTTTGCCTTCGCGGGTGAAGGAGAGCAATTCCTTGTAAATCGAGACATAATCCGGGTGTCCTTCGCCTTCGAATAAAAGACAGGATGGGCAGACGCCGCAACTGTCATAAAATGAACCCGCGGGCGTTTGTTTATGCACGCGGTTGCGGCACAGGAGCATTTTAGCCCAGGCTTTGGCGGTCGCGGCCCGCCCGACGCCGTCAGCTCCGGCAAAGATATAGGCATGAGCCATTTTACCGGCGGCAAAGGCATGCTGAAGCTGGCCGATGGCCTTCTCCTGACAAAAAATGGACTGCAATGAGGCGAGCTGTGTTGTCATTTCGCCCGCCCGCCGAAACAGCCTTCAAGAATGACACGAATATGGTTTTGAACATCCACGGCGGAGCGTGTCGCATCGACTTTGAAGATGCCGCTGTAGTGGTCACACAGTTCGAGGAAGCCCTCGCGGACGCGCTGGTGGTAATTGCCCCCTTTTTGTTCCATGCGGTCCAGCGGACGATTCATGCGGGCGGCGGCCGTCTGGGTATCGACATCCAGGATGATCGTTGCATCCGGCCAGACCCGTTCCAGCGATTCTTCGGCGATGTGAACGACCTTTTCGACGCCAAAGCCGCCGGCACGTCCCTGATAGGCACAGGTACTGGACAGCCAGCGGTCCATCAGAACACAGGCTCCAGTTTTCAGGGCCGGGGCGATGCATTCTTTCCACAACTGGGCCCGGGCCGCCATATACAGCAGAACTTCGACATTGTCCCCCATCGCCGTGTGGGCGGGATCCAGCAGAATCGTGCGGATTTGCTCGCCGATGGCCGTCGTTCCGGGATCGCGGAAACAGACCACCTCGGCGCCGCAGCCCTGAATCCACTCCGACAGCAGTTTCTGCTGGGTGGTCTTGCCGCAGCCATCCGGGCCGTCCAGCACGATAAATTTTCCGTGAAAATCAAGACTCATCGTTTTCGCCTTCCGTTTGCTGCCGGGAGGGTTTGGGAATCCGCCACAATACCTCCAGCATTGCCGACAAAAAAACCGCAATCACACCCACTGACATCACGATCGATTGCACCGCCAGCAAAGGATAATACAGCAAATCGCCCCGATGTACAAGACCCGACAGGGTTTCCACCGCCCCCATCATCACAAAGAAAACCACTGCAATCGAAAGGAAGGTTTTCATTTCCCACAGGTTCAGCAGCCGGATAGCCCGGACGGATTCGAGCGGGCTGATATCCCTGGCCAAAACAACAGCGGGGACAAAATAGAAGGGCTTAAGGAATACGACCCAGGCGGTCAAAAGGCTGATGATCTGAACCCAGGCCGGGCTGTTATTCACAGCGGCGCTGCCATAAAAGGACAGCGTCAGTACAACCTGCAGCACAGAAGCCACCAGGATCATCAGCAGCACTAAAATTATCTGAAACGCAAACAACTTCCAGAAATACCATCGTCCGGCGACCAGCAATTGTCCCGGAGGAATCGGCTGGGCCTGGCTGACTGCGGTGGTACGTAAAAAACCCCACAGCATCATCTGGCTGATGATTCCCAGCGCGGCAACTCCCATGCCCAGCAGGAACTGCGTGCCCGAAAACTGCTGCTGTTGGTCCGGGGTTTGCGGCACCTCAATATCCCCGAACAGAAACAGGGCACAGGCATGAAACACCAGTATCATCAGCAGTTCCGGCCAGCGGGATTTCATGATATCCATGATTTTCATTATTTATAATTACTTCTTTCTACTTCGCCAGAGATAAAAGCCGGCAAGGGCAATAGTTATAATTCCAAATATAGCGGGCAGCAAACCGAACAATGCATAGATCGCCACAAAACCGGCCGGAAACATCATCAATAAAAGCATTCCGCCAACTTCATTTTTGTAATTCCACTGAACCATCCGGGCCTCCTATCACCTTAGAAGATTACAGTTTTACACGATCGAATTAATTCGACCTCAGCCGCACTTTGCCTGCACCGACGACCGATTCAAGCTTGTGATAAAAATCCGCATCCGGCCGGACCGACAGGCTCCGGTCGGCAATGGCAACAATCTGAAAACCGCCGGTCTGAACCCGGACATGCAGCGGGCTTTTGCCGCGATGGGTACTGCACAGGCTCTTGATGCGATTGATTTTTTCCTCGCTGATTTCGTGACTGAACAGGTTGATCCAGACCTGAGCGGCCAGTTTATCGACCACGTCTTCCTGGCCAATCAGTTCATCGGCCAGGATATTTGGATTTTCCCGGCGGGTATCCACCTTGCCGCGAACGAAGACGACCTTGTCCACTTCGACCATGGCACTGAAATTCTCATAGGCCTTGGGAAACAGCACCACTTCGCACTTGCCCTGCAGGTCTTCCAGTTCCAGTACGGCCATTTTCTGCCCGGCGGTCTTGCCGTTG
>JAFGQP010000193.1 GCA_016935635.1 Sedimentisphaerales bacterium | reverse complement strand
CACACGCCGGCTGGTTTTGCTTAAGGAATAATCCATGGCGTATGCAATGATTTTCTTTCCATTGGCAATGGCTGCCATTGCGGCGGCGGTTCCCTCCAATCGTCTGCGGCCGTGGCTGCTGCCCGTGACGGCGGCAGGACATCTGACGATGACCGGGTTCGTGCAGGCTTGTCCCGCGATGAGAAATACCGCCTCATGGCTGGTTCTTGACCCGCCCGGCCGAATTGTGCTGGGGGTGGTCAGCACACTTTTTTTGTTCTGTTCCGTTTATGGAGTGGGCTATCTTCACTCACGCCAGGGACGTTCCAACCGTATTTTCTGTGCGTGCCTGCTCGGCTTTCTGGGCATCATGAGCCTGGTGACGTGGGCCCATCATCTGGGCCTGATGTGGGTGGCGATTGAAGCGACCACTCTGGTAACCGCACCGCTGATTTATTTTAACCAGACCCAGCGCAGCATCGAGGCCACCTGGAAATATCTCATTGTCGGCTCGGTCGGTATTGCGCTGGCGCTGCTGGGTACGTTCTGTCTGGCCTATGCTGCATTGCAGGGGGGGCTTGAATCGACGCTCTCACTTGAGGGTCTTCTCCAGCATGCGCCGCAGTTGTCCAAACCCTGGCTTCATGCAGCGTTTGTCTTGCTGCTGGTGGGCTATGGGACCAAGATGGGGCTGGCCCCGATGCATACCTGGAAGCCGGATGCCTATGGCGAATCACCGGGGGTTGTCGGTGCCATCTTTGCCGGCGGCGTTACCAGTTGTGCATTTCTCGCTGTTCTGCGCATCTATCAGATATGTTTGGCGGCGGGGGAGAATGCTTACATTTCGCGGCTGCTGCTGTTCATAGGCCTGTTCTCGATGGCCGTAGCCGGTGTTTTTATGGTCGGCCAACGCGATTTCAAACGAATGCTTGCCTATTCCAGTGTCGAACATATGGGGATCCTTGCGCTGGGCCTCGGTATCGGAGGGCCTGCCCTGTTCGGAACGATGCTGCATATCGTTACCAATGGAATGACTAAGGGCATTCTTTTCCTGTCTGCCGGAAACATTCACCGTGCCTATGGCAGCAAGAATACCGATCAGGTGTCCGGCGCGATGCGCCGGGTGCCGTTGTCCGGAACGCTGTTTCTGGTCGGATTTCTGGCTATCACCGGCTCGCCTCCCTTCGGCCCGTTCATCAGTGAATTTTCCATTCTCAACGGTGCATTCGACGCCGGCCGCTTCGTGACCGGGGGGCTGTACCTGTTCTTACTGCTGGTTGTCTTTATGGGGATGGGTGCAACCGTACTGAAGGTTGTCCAGGGACGCCCCTCGGCCCAGGTGCGCAGCACGCCGTATCGTGAAGGTCTGCTGACCGTTGCTCCCGTGCTGGCCCTGATGGGCATTGTCATACTTCTGGGTGTGTATATCCCCGCTCCGCTGAATACATTACTCAACGAAGCAGTCCATTTTCTGGAGGGCAGACCATGACTTGTATTGATCTCTGCTTTGCGACATTGACCAATGGCCGATCTGTCGGGGCAAACGAAATTCCGACCCTGTCGCTGGAGAGCTTTCAGCAGGGAATTCTTAAAAGTGTAGCTGCGGGCCATCGCGTCAGTGCCTTGTTCGGTGCACTGGATCCGCAATCCGGGACAGTACAGCTTTATGTCGTGCTTGCCGATGACCGGCAGAACCAGCTTTATATGGGCCGCTGCCAGGTTGAGGGTGAATGCTTTCCGTCGCTGACGCCGCGATGCCCGCAGGTGCATCTGTTTGAGCGGGAGATCGCCGAGCAGTTTGGACTAAAACCGATAGATCACCCATGGTTCAAGCCGGTGAGATATCAGCGTTCTCAGACAGGCCGCGATGCATGGGATCGACCCGCAGATCAGCCGATCCTGCCGGCGGTTGGCGACTTCTTCCGAGTCGAAGGCGATGAAGTGCATGAAGTGGCGGTCGGCCCGGTACATGCAGGCATTATTGAACCCGGCCACTTCCGTTTCCAGTGTCACGGCGAGCGTGTGTTTCACCTCGAAATCGCACTTGGATTCCAGCACCGCGGCGTAGAGGAGGCCATGATCGGCGGACCGACCGGACGATCTATCCACTATGCTGAGACACTGGCGGGAGACACCACTATTGCTCATACGACGGGCTACTGTCAGATACTTGAGGCGCTGGCCCATTGCCAAAAAACTGCCCGCGCCCAGATGCTTCGCGGCGTTGCTCTGGAACTTGAACGTTTGGCCAACCATGTCGGCGACCTTGGCGCACTGGCCAATGATGTGGGATTTTTACCCACCTCCAGTTATTGCGGGCGTATTCGCGGTGATTTGCTCAATATGACAGCGGTGCTGTGCGGAAGCCGGTTCGGCCGCGGACTGGTTCGGCCCGGCGGAGTGGGGTTCGATATCGATCAGGCTCGCGCCGCAGACTTGCTGCGGCGGCTGGATGCCGCCGAACGGGATACCACTGTGGCGATCGATCTGCTCTGGGATACACCTTCGGTCATGGCCAGATTCGAAAGTACCGGGCCGCTGCCGCGACAGATTGCTGTCGAATTGGGTATCGTTGGGCCTGCAGCCCGTGCGTCGGGGTTGTCGTGTGACATCCGCAACGATCAGCCGTCGGGCATCTTTAGGTTTGTGCATTTGCCCGTTTCCACCTGTGATACCGGCGATGTCTTTGCCCGTGCATTTGTCCGATGGCTTGAGATCCGACAATCCATCGCATTCATTCGGGAACAGCTCGCCGCCATTCCCGCCGGACAGTCCCGGATGCCGCTGGGATCTCTGTCGCCCAACAGCGTTGCCGTTACCCTGAACGAAGGCTGGCGCGGAGAGGTGTGCCATGTGGCCATCACTGACCAGCAGGGCCGTTTTGCCCGCTACAAGATTGTGGATTCGTCGTTCCATAACTGGACGGCACTGGCCTATGTTCTGAGAGATCAGGAGATTTCAGATTTTCCACTGTGTAATAAGAGTTTTAATCTGTCCTATTGCGGACATGATCTTTAAGATATGATAAACCCGTGTTTTATTAACGCGCGGATGAGGAATCAATAATGCTTAAGATAATTTGTGCCCGGCTTCAGCAAGGTCATCGAACATTTAAGTATCCCGATGGGCCGATTCCGCCGCTGCCCGACCGATTACGCGGCTTGCCGGCCATCGATGCTGCCAAATGCCAAGCTGGCTGTCGCGCCTGCGCCCAAGTCTGTCCGACAGGTGCCATCACTGTAACCGACAAGGTTCATATCGACTTGGGCAAGTGCCTCTTTTGTGCCGAGTGCGCGGCGGCCTGTCCGCAGCAGGCCCTCACGTTCACAGGCGACCACCGGCTTGCTGTTCGGCAGCGTCAGGATTTGCTTATTACTCAGGATCGACAAACCCTGCAACTGGCGGCGGCAATGGATGCAAAAATCAAAAAACTATTTGGGCGGTCGCTGAAATTGCGTCAGGTCAGCACCGGCGGCTGTAATGCCTGCGAGGCCGATATCAACGTGCTCGGTACCCTGGCGTGGGATTTAGGCCGATTCGGTATCCAATTCGTCGCCTCTCCGCGACACGCCGATGGACTCCTTATTACCGGCCCGGTCACCCGGAATATGCAGCTCGCACTGAAAAAAACATACGATGCGGTTGCGGATCCCAAGATCGTTATCGTCGTGGGAGCGTGTGCGATTTCCGGCGGCCCCTACATCGGACACGATCAGGTCAATAACGGGGCCGAGGCCGTTGTGCCTGTGGATCTCTATATCCCCGGCTGTCCGCCTCATCCCCTGACGATACTGGATGGATTGCTTCGCTTTTTGGGCCGTCAGAATGCTGAAGCTTTCAAGTCGGAGCGTGGAGGATAAAATAGGGGGGAGTCTGAATAATCGAAAGAAAAATCAGTTGCAGCAATAAGCCGAATTGATAATCGCATCTTCATTCATGGGAGGCTAAAAATGAGGGGTACACAAACAGCCGTATCTGAT
>JAFGQP010000192.1 GCA_016935635.1 Sedimentisphaerales bacterium | reverse complement strand
GAGGGAGAATGGCGAGCAGTGGCCGATTATAACGGCACATTCACGTATGGCTGTGGAGCGAGTATCAATAACAGTATGGCGAATTATTCTAATTCCATTCATCCTGACGGAACAACCCCTGTAGGTGCTTTCGGAATGTATGGGTATGGGATGGCGGATATGACCGGTAATGTCTGGGAGTGGACCAGCAGTTGCTACTACTCCAATTGCAGTTATGACGCTCACTGTATCTGCGGCGGCAGCTGGCAAGATGGCAACTGCTACAATTCCATTTATGCCCGTTGGGGCGGCTCAACCTCCCCGAACACCACTTACACCTCCGTTGGATTCAGGGTGTGTCATTAATTGTATTTTTTCTCTTGGACTTTTCATGGCCCTTGTCCGCTTATGCGGCAGGGGCTCTTTTTTGTCATATAGAGACATTTCAAAAATGAATAAGAAGGCGTTTCGATTATGTAAATGTGAGGTATAACGGGAATTTAAAACCATGAGAACCGGGATACTGTTGAGTGTGCTGATGGCGGGGGTGTGCTGTGGACAGGTGCAGACGGAGAAAATTCTGTCGCTGGACGGGATATGGCGCATTAAGCTGGATCGTGATGATCAGGGCATCGACCATAAATGGTATGCCGATGATCTGAAAACGACTGATACCCTCCGACTGCCGGGGTCGCTGCAGGAGCAGGGATTCGGCGATATCCCCGGTCCTTCTACGCCATGGGTGGGTCAAATCCAGGAACGCGAATGGAGCAAGCCGAAGTACACCATGTACCGTTCTGTGGAAAATTTCAAGATGCCATTCTGGCTTCAGCCGGAGCGCTATTATAAGGGGGCTGCCTGGTATCAGAAAATGGTTACGATCCCGCGCTCGTGGGAAAACCGACGCATCATGCTGTTGCTGGAACGTCCCCATTGGAAAACGACGGTTTGGATTGATTCTCAAATTGTTGGTTCGATGGCCCATTTGTCAACACCGCATTATTACGATGTAAGTGATGTTCTTACCCCCGGCGACCATCGCTTGACAGTCTGCGTTGACAATCGTGAAATTGTTGACGTTGGCATTAATTCCCACAGCATTTCAGATCATACACAATCGAACTGGAACGGGATTGTCGGGAAAATTCAATTGCAGGCGGAATGGGCTGCCTGGATCGAAGACCTACAGGTTTATCCTGACTTAGAAAACGGTTCCGCGAAAGTTCATATCAGCGTAGGCAACCGAATGGGTAGCCCTCTTTCTGCGGAGTTGCAATTCGATGTTTCCTGTCAAGGACGTACAGTCAAGTCTTTAACAACCCATACCGAGATAAATACCGGCGGCAGCAAATCGGAGGTTGTCATTTCACTGGACGGCAGCGTCCAGCGATGGGACGAATTCAATCCCGCCTTATACACATTGAAAACACAGCTAAAAACAGAACTCGGGCAGAATGAATATCTCACAACCTTTGGTATGCGTGACGTTACCACGAGGGGAAATCGCCTGATGCTGAATGGCCGTCGAGTCTTTATGCGAGGTACGTTGGAATGCTGCATTTTTCCCAAGACCGGCTATCCGCCGACCGACATCGACTCATGGAGGCGTATTATCAATATTTGTAAAGCGCACGGCCTTAACCATATCCGTTTCCATTCGTGGTGCCCGCCGGAGGCGGCATTTATGGCTGCGGACGAACTGGGCTTTTATTATCAGGTAGAGTGTTCCTCTTGGGCCAATTACGGGGGCGGACAAGGCATCGGAAACGGCAAGTCCATTGACCGCTGGTTGTATGATGAAGCGGATGCGATTCTTAAAGCCTATGGAAATCATCCATCGTTTCTGCTTTTTGCGTATGGGAATGAACCGGATGGCCCGGAAAGCGGTGCGGTCTATCTCAGGAAATGGGTATCATATTATCGACAAAAAGATCCGCGTCGACTTGTGACCAGCGGGTCAGGCTGGCCATTGATTGAACAGAGTGATTACCATGTAACACCAAGCCCGCGCATTCAGGCGTGGGGACAGCAGTTAAAGAGTCGAATCAACAGCAAGCCGCCTGAAACACTGACAGACTATCGTGACATCGTGAATCAATATCCCGACCAGCCGATTATAGCTCATGAAATCGGCCAATGGTGTGTGTATCCCGATTTTGATGAAATCAACAAGTACACGGGGGTACTCAAACCGAAGAATTTTGAGATATTCCGGGATTTCCTCGACCAAAAACACATGCTGGATCAGGCCCGCGATTTCCTGATGGCGTCGGGAAAACTGCAAACGCTTTGTTATAAGGAAGACATCGAATCGGCGTTGCGGACTCCGCATTTCGGCGGTTTTCAGTTGCTTGATTTACATGACTTCCCCGGACAGGGAACGGCGTTGGTGGGCGTGCTTGATCCGTTCTGGGATTCCAAACCTTATATCAGCCCGGCGGACTATAAAAGGTTTTGTGCGGCGATTGTACCGCTCGTTCGTTTACCCCAGCGAATCTTTGTATCCTCTGATACGCTGTCGGCTCAGGTTGAAGTCAGTCATTTTGGTCCGACAGATCTGACAGATGCGAACATTGAATGGGCTTT
>JAFGQP010000191.1 GCA_016935635.1 Sedimentisphaerales bacterium | reverse complement strand
GGCATTTTCTGCCTGTACAGGTAGCGCCAGTGGAAATAAAACAGATACATCAGCCAGCAGGCCAGCGACCAGAGTTCCTTGGGATCCCAGCCCCACCAGTCCCCCCAGGCCAGCTTGCCCCACACACTGCCCAGAAACAAACCCAGACTCAGCAGCGGAAATCCTAGGCAAACCAGCAGATACGCCGACAGCTCATACTCCTGGCAGGACAGCTGCCCGCCGGATTGTCTGCCGCCGGCTTCGTGATAATACAAACCCAGCCCGGCCTGCAATGCCGCTTTGGCCATCAGCACATACGACAGCATATAGACCGCCACATGCGGGCCGAACAGCGGGCTTTGCAAAGCAGGCGGGAGTTTCTGCGGTGCATCGGAAAAGACAAAACCCGCCGGAAGCAGAAGTATCAGCGTCAGGACAAAATCGCCCAGGCCATCGGATGGATCTTGAATGCCCGTCAATTGGCGCGCCGCCAGCCCTGCCGGCAGCAAAAACACACCCAGCGTCAAAAACACCTCAAACATATTCTGCATCGGAAGATGTTCAACGGTAATCCATCGCAGAATCCATGCACTCAGACCAACCGCACACGCCAGACACGCTGCAGCAGCGGAGACCCGCTTTTTACCCATCACACGCAGCATCAGGCCGACCGCAACCACCGCCATCATCGCATAGATCAAGAGGCCTTCATTGGAATCTTTCACTTGCATCTGTCTGACCTCCGATGCATCCATATCCTGCGTGTAAAATGAATCGTCAGTCCAATCATTATCAGCATATAACCGCCAAAAACCAGTCTGACTCCCTGGTCAGGAACAACCTGCAGGACCGAATATTGCCCCATTTCATCCTGGCCATACGAGTCCTGATAAATATGAAATCCCGCATAATGCAGCGGATAATTGACTTCAATCTGTTTGGCCGCAACCGGCTGCCCATCGCGAAACACCTGCACATCACTGATATAATCGCGAACCATTCCCCGCTTTTCTATGGTCACCAGAAACTGATAGCCGGGCATGGCATGACCTGAAAATTTCTCAAACACAAACTGTTGCGTCACCTGACCATCCGGGCTGACAAACTCCAGCAGCCAGGCGGGATTGGATTCAACTGCGGGGCCTTCGGAGGCGACAGGCTTTCCGTTTTCCATGCGAATTTTCAGATTCGTGAAGGTATCCAGCACACGAACCTTTCCGGCCTGCTCCGACAAGAGATATTCGGCTCCTTTTACAGGCGGGATTTGCCATTGCCCAAGGTCGGATTGAATCAAAAGGGCATTCGCGGGATTGTCATAATAGTGTATCTGGAAATCATTCAAGGCAACCGAAAAGCCTAAATCCAGAGGTTGTCCATCGATTGCCCGATAGGCCGTGGAGGATTGCCGGCCGGGGTACAGTTTCAGATAACAGGGCTCAATCCAGGCCTTGCCCAGAATAGAAGCCGTCATTGTCTGTACGGCACGTGACCCCCATAGTCCTCCCAGCAGAATCAGCACACAGCCGGCATGCATCAAAAACAGCATGGACTGCTTGTGAAGGGCACGGAAAGCAGCAATCGACATCACCAGCAGAATCGTAAAACCGACCCACCAGGCCGCCAGCGGAACGGAATTAAAAAACGACCGGGCATTCTCGGCCCCGAGAAAAGCACCGAAAATACTCAGCAGACAAAATACCGCAATGGCCGCCAGACCCAGATGATAGAGCCAATTCTTCATAGCCGGGAACTATACCACACAGACCCCGGCCTGAACACTCTTTTTTTGGACGCTTGCAGCGGGATTACTGCCCCGGAGAAGGATCCGCAGCAGTCCAGTTGACTGCATCATTACCGTAAGCAGCCGGATTAATCCGCGTCAGAGTATGACCCTGACCATCCGGGCTGACCGGCCAGGGGGCCCCATCATCATAGTTGACCTGATCGATGCGAATAGAACTGCGAGGCTGGCCGAACGGCTGATCACCTGCCCGGCAAAGACGCACTTTTTCGCCGCCGTTGCTCAGGCTGGTATCATTGGCAAACGGTCCAAACACAACCGTACCCGCAGGCACCTGTCCGCCATAGTATGCCTCAAATGCAGTGGGATTCTTGGCAATTATCACAATCCCGCCGGCCGGAATCGTTGTATCCATCGGGAAGGTAAAGTCAATCCCCTCGGTAAACTGCCACGGCACAACATCCGTCTGAAACACTCCGGCGGCAATTTCGGTTTTGACCGCATCCTGCAGCATGACCGGAAAACCGGAGATATTACGCAATTCAATATATTCATCGCCGGTATTGTCGGCGGAGGGATTGTACTGGATTTCCGAGATAACCAGCGGCCCGACCTTCGGGGGAGAATTATCATCACCCGCAGTCTGCAAAGCCATCGCCACAAAATCCATCCCGCCGGTGCTCTTGATATACCGGCCAAAAGAGACATTGCGTTCCGAGGAGTCAAAATCCTGCACGGCTTGGAAGCCGGTCATTTGGCCGTCCAGCGTCCCCGACAAAATCACAGTCTCGCCATTTTCGCTGAGAGCAAACGCGGAACCAAAATCCGTATTTTCGTACAATACCAAGTAACCTTCCGCCGGAATAGAAGTATTATCCGGAATGCGGTATTGGGTCAGATTCGCCGCATCATCGGTCAGGTACCATCCGCCGATGGAGATATCCTGATCGGTGGTATTATAGAATTCAATCCAGTCCGGATTTGCATTGTCGGAGTGGGCCAGAAGTTCATTAATGACAATGCTGCCGGGGGCCAGGCCTTCTTCATCCAAACCGGGGGAACCTCCGGCAAACACGCTGGGACGCCATCCGGCTTTTTGATCCCAGAGCGTTAAATCTGCATTGACGGGATCAATTATGGTCAGTGAGAAACCATCGCCGTCGGTCAGCGGGTACCAGGAATCTTTATAGGTAAACGACAAGATGGTGCGGCCAAGAGCATCCTGGAGTTCAAGGATCTCTCCGGCGTTATCCAGTGAACCTTCCTGCCACTGAATCACGGGTACCCCGGCGGGTATCTCGGTGTAATGTGATTCAAATATGGCTTTATTCCTGACCACCAGCGCAAGACCACCCGCATCAACTGCCACATCGCCGAAAAGATGAGCCAAGCCTTTGGTAAAACGAACCAGGTTGAGATTCAGCGACGCAAACCCGACGTTTTTCAGTTCGATATATTCCAGATTCGGATCAGCCGGATGATACATGATTTCAGTAATCCGCAGACTCTCCCGCACTGGACCAGCCGCAAAGACCGCATCAGCCAGGGCACTCCAGGCTCCTGCCAATGTACGAGCGCGGGCCCTGGCCTGCACGGATTTATCCAGCGTGATAACCTGCCCCAGATAGCGTATCGCCGAGCTGCTGACCGCCCCGCCAGCCTGACGCGGATCGGATCCGTCCAGCGTGTACCACACTTCGTCGGAGGGAATCGACATCGACAGGCTCGACGGCACAGAGATATCACCGCCATACTGGTTGACATAGTTGATGCGAAACTCCGGCGCCGTGACCGTCGGATACCAGGCCGGACTTTT
>JAFGQP010000190.1 GCA_016935635.1 Sedimentisphaerales bacterium | reverse complement strand
TCTTCGATTTTGGGCAGGTCTTTGAGGTTGGCCAGACCAAAGATATCGAGGAATTTTTTGGTGGTGCCGTACTGCATCGGCCGCCCGAGGATTTCCGCCCGGCCGACGATTTTGACCAGCCCTTTATACATCAGATTGCGGATGACTTCACCGGTGGCCACGCCGCGGATGGCCTCGATATCCGCCCGGATAATCGGCTGCTTATAGGCGACAATCGCCAGCGTCTCCAGCTGGGCCGGCGACAGCTTGTTATCCGACCGCACCTTAATCAGCTTGCTCAGCCACGGATTAAAGCACGACAGCGTCATCATCTGATACCCCCCGGCCAGCTCCTCAATCCGGAACGAAAACCGCCCCAGCCGATACTTCTTATTCAGTGCCTTGACGGCCTTGCGGATGGTCTTGACCGAGCCTGCCTCGGCAATTTCCACCAGCTTCTGCAGGCTGACCGGCTCATCGCTGGCAAACAGAATCGCC
Organism: Sedimentisphaerales bacterium; assembly: GCA_016935635.1. GTDB lineage: Bacteria > Planctomycetota > Phycisphaerae > Sedimentisphaerales > Anaerohalosphaeraceae > Anaeroglomus. The sequence continues at coordinate 11,058 of JAFGQP010000190.1, read as the reverse complement.
TCCACCACCGACTCCAGCGTCGTATCAAATTCGCCCTCAATCAACTCCGGCTCATCGTCTGGCTCGTCTTCTGCGGCTTGCTCCTCGGAGCCAGCCGCTTCGGGTGCGGTTTCTATGACCGGTTCGGTAATATCCAGCTGGCCGGCAGCAGTTTGCTCCTGCTCAGCAGCGGATGGCGTCAGTTCCGGTGCCTCTAAGTCCTGAATCTGCACTTGCTCTGCGGAATCCGCTTCCGAAAATTGGCTTTGTTTGGCAGAATCCGTTTCATCAGATTCGATTGGCATCTCTGTATTCGGATTAATTATATCCTGTTCCTGCGTCTGGCAGGGTTGCTGTTCTATCGTATCTTCTTGCTGCTGCGTAGGCTGCTTTTCTTCGGTCATATCCTTTTCCATACAAATGGGTCAGCGTCTTTGGTACTTTGGCGTATTGTGACGCCAACGAGCTGTTTTTGCAATTGCTTTACCAATTTTTTCAGTGCAAAACGCTCAGAAACACTGTGTGACAGGCAGATGCAGGTTAAGCCAGCCTCGGAAGCTGCCAAGGCATGGTGATGTTTCAGTTCGCCGGTCAGGTACAGGTCGCAACCCGCGTTAATAACATCAAAAATCAGCTTGCTGCACGACCCGGCACAGACCGCCGCGGTCCGGACCAGCCGTTTTTGAGGTCCAATGATGCCTGCGGCCTGGGCGCCGGTGATGGTTTTGATCCGGCGGAGTATCTGTTCGATAGCCACAGGATTTCCCAATTTACCAATCCGGCCAAGTCCGAGCTTGCCCTCTACGTCGTAATGGCTGAAGACATCGAAGGCCGGGGTCTCGTAGGGGTGGCTTTTTCGCAGGGCGGTGATAACCTGGCGAACCTTGCCGGCCTGGACGACGGATTCAAGGCGGACTTCGGGAATACGTTCCATATTGCCTATTTTACCAATGGCTGGTTTAGCCCCTTTAAGAGGCTGGAATGTACCGATTCCGTTGCTCATAAAGCCGCAGTGGGAGTAATTGCCGATGGCACCTGCCCCGGCGGCATACATGGCGTCAGCGACCCGGTTGACGCTGTCAGCAGGGACAAAGGTAACGACCTTGTACTGCAGCCCAGCCGGGTCGTCCACGAAATCGCCCAGCGGCCGGGTGTCGGTCAAGCTCAGAATCTCGGCCAGGGCGTCGTTGACTCCGCCGGCTGCGGTATCCAGCGAGGTATGGATGGAATAGACGCCGATGTTTTTGCGGATGAGCTGATAGATGGGGGAGGTGGCGCCGTCGGCGGTGATGCGTTTGAGGCCGTCCCAGATGACCGGGTGATACGCCAGGATCAAATCCGCGCCGAAGCGAATCGCCTCATCGGCCACCGCCTGGGTGGTGTCGATGGTCACTAAAATTTTTTTAATGTTCCGTTTTGCATCGCCGACCAGAAAGCCGACATTGTCCCAGCTCTGCGCCAGCTTCCGCGGGGCGATCGTTTCGACGGCATCGATAATGTTTTGAAGTTTCATAAGTTTTGTCCTGATTGCTGTGTCGCCCTGATGGGGCTTTGGTTGTTTTTTGCAATTAACCGGCGGTTTCCACGCCCGGCTATTTTATTTTGCCCCGCCGGGGGCTGGAAATGATATTTTTATTCGAATTGGCGGCTAATACGATTACGGCTCAAATATTTCCGCCCCGTTCATGGGGGCGCCGCAGAACAGGCACTGCGTGTAACCGGGGCCTACGGCCCGTCCGCAGTCGCTGCATTTGCGGCGGCCCTGGGTTATTTTCCTGTCCGCGACGCCATCCCGCATGTCGATTTCACTGATGCGTTCAGCAATCTGCAAGTCCGTCAGCTGCGTTTGCTCTTTGACCAATTCCCACAATGCCTGGCACTTCAAGGCCAGATGATTGAGTCTCTCTTCCAATCGAATCAGATGGAAATTAGTATCATTTGCTTTCGTCTTTGCATCCTCAGCAGCTTTCTCTGCTTTCAAGGTATGCCAGCGCTGGTTCATGTTCCAGAAAATGTTCATAGATTCAGCTCCTTATTTTAACAGGTCTTCATACGCTTCGGTCAGTTGCCGGGTGATGGGGCCGACTTTGCCTTCGGCGACGGTGTGCGATTCGACGGCGGTCACCGGCAGCACGGTCATGATGACATTGGTCAGAAAGACTTCTTCGGCAGCCAGCAGGTCGTGGATACTCAAATCCCGCTCTTCGGTTTTGATCTTGAGCTTGTCTGCCAGCTCCAGGACGGTCTTGCGGGCGATGCCGGGCAGGACGGGCGTTTCCACACGCGGCGTCAGCAAGGTCTTATCCTTCACGAGGAAGATGTTACTGATAGACCCTTCGGCCAGCTTGTTTTCCGTGGTAAACCACACGGCTTCGGCGGCCAGTTTTTCGTGGGCTTGTTTCAACGCCATCAGCCGCGGGGCATAACAGGTTGTCTTGTGGCCGCAAGTGGGGTCTTTGGGATTCTGACGAAAGTCCGTCAGGGTGACGCGGACCCCTTTTTCATAATATTCTTTCGGATAGGGAGTAAAGGGGGCCGCCGTAATCAGCAGCGTTCCCCTGATATTTTCCGTATCGGACACCGGCCCGCTGGACAGCGTCATCCGCATCCGGGCATCTGTGAGTTCGTTGGCCTCCAAAAGCCGCGTGACAGCTTCCTGAATATAGTCCACCGAATACCCGAACGGAATCGACAGGGCTGCAGCACTGGCGAGCATCCGGTTAATGTGGTCATCGAGGCGAAAGACCTTGCCATTGGCCGCCCGCATGGTCTCAAACAATCCCATGCCGAACAAAAACGAGCTGTCGGTGGTGGCAATTCCGGCCCGCTCGGCGGGTACGATGGTTCCATTGAGAAATATCTGATTCATATCCTAATCCTTTGTGCTGAATGAAGATAGTATATAAAACCAACGATAAAAAACCAGCAAAAAGCCGGTGATTCGTTAATGGATTCAGTTTTTGTCGACGGCCCGGATGCAATCAAGCAATGCCTCGGCCTTGACCAGCGTTTCATCCCATTCGGCCTGCGGGTCGGAGTCGGCGACGATGCCGCCGCCGGTCTGGGTGTAGGCCATGCCGTGCTGAATAACGATGGTGCGAATGGCAATATTCAGGGTAGCGTCAAAGTTAATACCGATATGTCCGATGCAGCCGGTATAAACACCGCGGCGGGTGGGCTCGAGTTCTTCGATGAGCTGCATGGCACGGATTTTTGGAGCGCCGGTGATGGAGCCGCCGGGAAATGTTGCTCGCAGGATATCGCAGAATAGCGTCGGGTTGTTGGCCCGCGGCAGCGTGCCTGCGACTTCCGAATACGCGTGAAAGACTGTGGGGTAGGCCTCAATTTTGCGCGGATGTCGGACATGGCGTGTGCCGGGGATGCAGATGCGGGCCAGGTCGTTGCGCTGGAGGTCGGTAATCATCATCAGTTCGGCTTTGTCTTTTTCGCTGTGCAGGAGTTCCTCATAGCGCCTGCGATTGAATTCGACGGCATCCTGTCCGCATTCACACAGTCGACGAGGTCGTGTACCCTTGATAGGCCGGGTCAGGATATCCTGTCCGCGAATCTGCAGGAACAATTCCGGCGAGGCGCTGACGATGGCCCGTTCATTTGTTGCCAGATACGCTGCGTAAGGGCTGGGATTGTATGTATTCTGCCACAGGAAAAGCGTTGCCGGATCGGCCCGGAAAGGGCACTCAAACCGCTGCGAAAAATTAATCTGATACACATCGCCGTCCAGGATATGCCGGCCAATCCACTCCAGTGACCGCATGTATTCGGCCTGTGTCATATTGGTCTGGAAAGCCAGTTCCGATGTATCGGCACGCGGCAGTCGCGGCGGCAATTCGAGAATGTACTCCTGCGATTGGGCAATCCACTGTTCCAGTCGGGCGAATTTCTGTTCGACGGATTCTTTCTGCCCTGTGTATTCCAGCACCCCAAGATGAGTCTGTCTGGTGTTGTGATTATATATAATGGCCGCATCATAAAAGGCCAGATGGACAAGCGGCATTCGGAGATCGTCTTTGGCATGGTTGTGAACACATTCCAGATATCGGCCAAGGTCGTAAGAAAAGTACCCGATCCAGCCCGGCAGAGGCATCACATTGGAAAAAGAGCTGCTGTTTTCAAGTCGGTATCCTGCAAGCGTCTTTTGCAGATTTTCCAAGGGATGTGAATCCTCGGTAAATTCGAATCGATCAACAGGACAGGCACAAAACAGACTATAGCCCTCGACTGACACATTGCCGCCCAGTATGGCAGGATGCAACTGCCGGGATACAATCCGCCCCAGCGACAGCAGAGCAATATCTCCGACGACCGGCCGGATATGGACACGACATGCAATCGGCTCGGAGGCTGCGGCGGTCATGTCTGCGGTGCGGCCGGCTCAAAGCCCTGGATAATGTCGACGGATTTGCTGGCTCCGATGCGGGAGGCTCCCGCTTCAATCATGGCCTGTGCATCAGCGGTGGTTCGGATGCCGCCGGCGGCCTTGATTTTGCATTTCGGGGCCGACTGTGCCATAAGCTGCACATGTTCGACAGTGGCTCCCCCGGCCGGATGCAGTCCCGTGCTGGTCTTGACAAAATCCGCGCCTGCGGCCTGTGCGGTCCTGCAGGCAAATACAATCTGGTCGGTCGTCAATGTGGCTGATTCAATAATGACCTTGAGTGTCACAAACGGCCGGACGGATTGACACGGACGCAGCACGGTCCGGATATCGTTCAATACATATTTTTCATCCCCGGCAATAATGGCCGCCAGATCCGCAACCATGTCGATCTCGTCCGCCCCGGCCGCAATCGCCAGATCGGCCTGGAACGCCTTGGCCCGCGGATAATCGGCCCCCATCGGAAATCCGGTCACGGTGCAGACTTTTACGCCGGCCTCGTGCAGTGTTTCCACGCATAAATCCACCCATCGCGGCATCACGCAGACGCTGTAAAAGCCGTATTGTCTGGCTTCGGCGCAAAGCTGGCGTATCTGCTGCTCAGTTGCCGTCGGGGTCAACAGGGTGTGGTCAATGTATCGGGCCAGTTCGGTTTTTGTCGTGGGCTTTTGTATCATTTTATCAATCCACTAAAACAGCAGTTTTTCAGCGCTGCTATTTTCCTGGGTAAAGTAATCGATCGCCTCGTCGGCGGTTTTAAAGACGCGCGTGGCCGTCTGGGTAACAAAAACGCTCGGATCTGACGGCGCCGTCCAGATGACATATACATCCTTGGCGGCTTCATGGGCGTGCTGAAGTTCCCGTTCCACGCCGCTGGAGATTGCGGCCCGGCCATCCGGTAGAGCGGGGATAAAACTGATAATCCGGTCCGCCTGGTCAATCAGGGCAAAATCCCGGGCGTAAATCTGGCTGTTGATGTCACGGTGAATCTGTCGGATTTCCTGCACCTCCAGACAAAGCTGTTTTCCCAGCACCTCCATTTCAATCCCTTTTCGGCCTTCTTTGGCTGCCTGTTCCGCATAATACGGCAGGTACGCCTCTTCCAGATCACCGGGATCAAAACAGATGAATTGTTCCTTCATGGCAGCCCGGAATCGATGAATCTCCGCCAGGGTCTGCGGCAGGCCCGCAACATGCGTCATGGGAAAGCTCAGATAGACTTTTTTCCGCCAGGGTTCAAAGGCCAGTTGATAAAAAGTCTCAATTGTACCCTGCTCGGTCCCGCGGGCCAGACAATAACAGGGGGTGTTTTCGCTGGTGCCTTTCTGCATCATCTCGGTGGCCAGCATCTCCTCCTCACGCCAGACCATCAGGTCTTTAAGCGAATGACGGATATGATGCTCTGCGGTCAGCCGCACATGCAGCGGCTCGATGCTGTCAATCATGCAGATATACAAATCCGGATTGAGCTGGCGAATCTGGTAAAAATCAAACGCCGGAAACAGCCCATGCCGCCAGCGGAAGGTCGCATGGGTATTGACGATAATATGCTCATAGTCCTGCGATTTGGCGATGATATCCTTAAACACACTGCGGCGGAGCGAATGCAGCCGCTGCAATGAAATATCCAGAATCCTCCCCGGCGCGATATCCGGCGCCTCGGCATATATCATATCGCCGACATTACACAGCAGAATAGTCTTGCCGCGACTTCGTGCCAGTTCACACACATCGGCCAAGTACTGTTTTTTGTCTATCCCAACTAAACCTGTAACCAGAATAATCATAGCTTTTTTTCTGTATCCTGAATGCCCGGTTTTACAACGTGAAATTCTCCAGGCGCTGCTGCTTATCATAGTCTTTCAGTGCGACAATCAACTCGTCGATTTCACCCATCATAATCTTATCAAGGCTGTATAGCGATAAATTAATTCGATGATCCGTCAGTCGATTCTGCGGAAAATTATAAGTGCGGATACGCTCAGAACGGTCGCCGGAGCCGATCATGGTCTTGCGCTGCTGAGAGCGGTCAGCCTGGGCCTTTTTCTGATAAAATTCAAACACGCGGCCGCGGAGAATTCGCCACGCCTTGGCCCGGTTTTTGTGTTGGCTGCGTTCATCCCGCATACTCACGACAATTCCGGTCGGGATATGCTCCAGCCGGATCGCCGAGGCAACTTTATTGACGTTCTGCCCGCCCGGCCCGCCGGCACAACTGACATTTTCGATCACATCATCCGGCTTGATTTCGATATCGACTTCTTCCGGCTCGGGCAGCACCGCTACCGTAGCCGCTGAAGTATGCACACGGCCCTGCGATTCGGTTTCAGGGACGCGCTGGACGCGATGGCCGCCGCTTTCATAGCCCAAATGCGCCCACACACCCGGGCCGCTGACAGTCAAAACAATTTCACGAAAACCGCCTTTATCGGTGGTGGAATAATCCATGGTTTCAACCTTCCACCCCATCTTGTCGGCGTATCGGGTGTACATATTATGCAGATCACGGGCAAACAGGGCCGCTTCCTCGCCCCCGGTGCCGGCACGGATTTCAAATATCACCGAATCAATAGCGTCGTCCTCGGCCATCACCAGCCTGTCCTTAATTTCTTCCAGCAGTTTGTCGGCATTCTGAGTCAGGGTCTCGGTTTCTTCCCTGGCCATATCCCGCAGTTCCGGATCGGCACTTCGATCCTCAGACATCGCCTTCGAATCCTCGGCCTGACGCAGCAATTCCCGAAGCTGTCGGTATTTTTCCACCATCGGACGCAGTTTGCCCTGTTCCCGGGTCAGCGGAATCAGCTTCTGGGCATTAGAGACCACATCCGGTTGGGCGATTTGCTCTTCAATCGCGATATAACGCTTGTCAAGCTGGTCGAGTTTACCCAGAATAGCCTGATTGATCGGATCCATAGAATTTTACTCGTTAAGGAAATTTGGGGTTGTGGTGAAGACAAAAAAATTGCGCTGCCTCCCGTAATCTGTAAATTACGTTCGACAGCGCAAGAATTGTACTAAATAAGTCGCTACTTCTTATCGGTTTTTTTGGTGAAGTAATTCTGTCCGAATTTCTTCTGGAACCGTTCGATACGGCCGGCGGTATCAACGAATTTCTGCTTGCCGGTGTAGAACGGGTGGCACATCGAGCAAATTTCAGCGTGAATCTCTTTGGCCGTACTGCGGGTCTCAAAGGTATTGCCGCAACCACAGCGAACCTTCACGACCTGATACGTCGGATGAATATCTTTTTTCATAATTTCTATCTCCGTTTCATTATCTCAATAGGAAACCAAAAATTATAACAAGCCGATGTGAGATTGCAAGGGTTTTTTAAAAAAATTACACCTGAATCAGACATGCCATGTCGCATATCCAAGAAAACACATAAAATTTTTCCAATAAAGGACATAAGCATTTTGTGAAGTCAAAACAGTGGATTCCAGACAGAAAAAGTCAGGTTATAGAGGCCATGGAGGATGATTGCAGCAGCAAAAAAAGGATATGCCCCAGCCAGATCAATCACGCGGCCGTCAGCCTGCTGTCGCTTCCACAGCCGAATCAGGCCTACTGAAGCGATCATCGAGCACACTACATGCAGACCCGTGCAGACTGTCCAGCGAAACAGGGCATAGTCTGCAGGATTGTCCAATTCTTCACGAACGGTGTAGAGATGAATATACATCAGATTCTCGATGCTGGCAAAAATCAGAGCGGATACCAGCGCTGCAAACAGAAACTGCATGGCCGAAAACAATCGATATGGTTTTTTTTCCAGCAGATAAATCATCCCTGACTGTTTGAGCAGTTCTTCAATGACCGGGGCAAAAAGCACGGTGTATAAAATGGCGATTGAAATTTGCCTGCCGGCCATGAATGCCCCGACGACCGCAAACGGCCCTCCAATCAGGGCCGCCAGCAGGGTGACGCCAAGATTGCCGGCCAGGGAACAACGCTGCCTTTGTTCCTGTATCCAGTCACCAATATACGGCTGTTCCAGTTTGCAAGTCAGAGCAGGTTCATATTCCACCGAATTCTGCCGGGTGGTCAGTTCGTCATCACCGCCTGCCGCCGGCGGAGCCTTTCGCTCGGATGGGTCGGCCTTGAATACCCCCTCATTCAGCCACGGCTCGTTGCGAATATCAAAATAGTCGTCGTTTTTCACCATACCAGCGCAGTGCCGTAGGCGATGATTTCCACGCCGCCGGCTTTCTGATTTTCCTGCCCCTGAATGGTGGCGGTTTCGTAACGGATGTTCCAGACCGCCTTGGCGCCGTAGCGTTTGGCATCTTCCAGCATCCGCAGTGTGGCCTGCCGACGGGCGCGATTTTGCAGCGTGATGAACGATTTCATCTCGCCGCCGAACAGGTTGCGAAGTCCCGCCGCAAAAACCTTGAAATAATCGGTCGCAATGACTGCTTCACCGACCACAATTACCGCACCGGCATGGGCAGCCTGCGGGGGAAATGTCTTGAGGTTGGTCACCAGCATATACTCAAACTCCCGTTCCTGCTGAGCCAGTTTGCGAAAATGCAGGGCCTCTATAATATGGCCTACTACCAGCGACACCAGAATCAATATCGCTGCAAAAACAATCGAAAATAAAGATTCCATAACGCCTCCTTTTACATCTGCTGGTGCTGCTGCACCGGAGCGGACTGAACAGCCTGCTGGACGGCCTGGCCGGGGATTTCATCTTCGACGATGACCGCCGTGCCGTAGACATACAATTCCGCTGCCCCGGCAGTGATGGAACTGGTGGCAAACCGCACATTGACCACGGCATTGGCGCCGAGCTGCTGAGCCTGGGCCAGCATCCGCGTCATCGATTCCCGGCGGGATTCCACCAGAAGCTCGGTATAGCTTTTCAATTCTCCGCCAACGATGTTTTTCAGCCCGGCCAGAATATCCTTGCCGATATGCTTGGCCCGGACCGTATTGCCCTGCACAAGTCCCTTGATTTCTCTGATGCGTTTGCCCGGAATGGTTTCGGTGTTGACGACAATCATGGTCTATCCTTCCTGTTTCGAATAAAGTTTATGCTATGTGGAGTTTCGGGTACTCCTTCAACTGCATTTCATTTGTCCGAAATTATAACTGGACCCAATAGAAATACAATCCCAATTCAAAAAAAGCAGGCTCTGGCAAGCCATCACACAACTATTCCCGATATACCTATTCCGGTATTATGAATCTCACTTGACTTTGATTTTCGCAGATAGGTATAATAGATAAAACAATTAGCCATGTCTGAAAATATGCCGGCCTCGTTTGGACTCTTGCAGAATTGGTAATCATAACATCGATTGGCTTCGCCGTTCTTTTGAAATACCGGTAACATCTATTTCAGGAGGAATAACAATGAACAAACGGACTTTTTTTGCACTTGCGATGGTGTCTTTGCTGTCGATGTTTGCCGTCGGAGACTGGATCCCAACCGATGGCCACAAGATGCACTATCCCCAATTGCCCAATCCGAACGGGTGGGATGTGTGCCTTGATCCGATTGCAATCGCTGATGATTTTCAATGCAGCCGAACCGGCCCGATCACCGAGATTCATTTCTGGATTTCATGGAAAAACGACATCCTGGACAGTGTGATAGACTGGTATGTAGCGATCTATAAGGATGACAATGGAACACCAGGCCATCAGCTCTGGCAGATGGGCAAGGCACAGATCAAAGTATTGGATCAGGAAGGCTCCCTGCAAGGCTGGCTTTGCCCCGCAAATGCCGATCCGCCCCCAGTCTTTCTCCCCGATAACCACACCCGGTGTTCGCAGGTCAACATCACCGAGATTGAAAATCCCTTTCATCAGGAACAGGGCAAACGCTACTGGCTGGTCTTGCACCTGGTTTGTCCGTATGCCGAAAGCAATACGATTCAGGCCCAGGCAGGCTGGAAAACCGCAATCCAGCATTATGGCCAGTTCCCCCTCTGGACTCCCTGGCCGATTGCGCCCAACCCGGTCTGGAAACCGATACCCGCCTCGACCGCAGTGCCGCCCGATATGGCGTTCGTCATCAATGGCCGCGTTATCCCGACACACCCTATGGATTTCGGTGATGCGGATGAGACCAAATGCGACTCGACCGGCGCCAAATGCAATACCTATCCAACCACCCTGGCCCGTGACGGCGCCCGGCATGGGATTGTGCCGGGTGTGTTTATGGGGTCGCCCTTGTTAACCGTCATTCAGATTGATTCGGAACCGGATGGCCAGCCCTCCCTGCTTTGCGATGGCGACGACATCAACGATATCGATGATGAACAGGCCGTGAAATTGCCGTCGGTCCTGATTCCGGGCACCGCGGCGACGGTCGAAATCGGCGTTTCCGTAGACGGTTTCATTGATGGCTGGATTGACTTCAATGCCGACGGCGACTGGGATGACCTGGGCGAACGGATATTCACCAGTGCCCCGGTGACAACCGATTTGAATATCCTGACCTTCCATGTGCCTTTCAGTGATGCCGATTATGCGCCTCGCACTACCTATTCCCGTTTCCGCTTCAGCACTGCCGGCGGATTGAATTATTATGGTCTTGCCAAAGATGGTGAAGTGGAAGACTATCTGGTAAAGATCGATGCCGCCCCGCAGCCGAAATTGGATTTTGGCGATACGCCGGATGGGGATTTTGCCCCCAGCGGCTATCCGACTATCCTGCTGACCAATGGCGCTCG
>JAFGQP010000189.1 GCA_016935635.1 Sedimentisphaerales bacterium | reverse complement strand
TTGTATTCCAGCTTCTCGGCTGCACGGCGAATCACGTCCAGCGCCTCGTATTCCTCGTGCGTGACGATGGAAATACAACTATATCCCTGCCGGATTACCTCGATAAAACGACTCACATCATCCATTGTTTAGCTCCAGATAAATGTCTCCTGTAACTTGTTAGTGTACCCATTTTTCGCCTCTGGACAAGTCTTATCTGATATTTCTTCCTGCCCTCAGAACTGATCCTCTATACCGGCTTCCAGCGGTCAGCAATCGGCGAAAGGGCAAACACGGGGGTTTGCCCCCACATTAACTTATGCCATCCGCAAAGACTGGGGTTGGTTTGCATTAGTCGATTGTTTTAATATTGGTCCGATAACATTTTTGAATTTTGACGAGAAGCCAGAGGTGGTCAAAATAATCGGTATTTTTACGGATCACTCATGAGAATTAGCCCCTAATTTACATACAGTTTGTCAGAATTTAATCATCCGCCCCTTGATCTTCGTCGAAGTACCCCGTGCATGACGACAGGACTTGTGGCCCTCCAAAGAACACCAAACAGGCAAATAAGAGGTATTATTTGTTTAAAGGATTTACGAAATGAGACAGACCGCCGCCAGTATGCGCAAAAAGATGACCGCCATTGGGATTATGACACTCGCGATTTTTGTCGGGTATGCAATGATTTCCTTTCATACATTAAATACCCTTCGCGTCAACGGGGATATGTACAAACGCATCGTCCAGGGCAAGGATCTCATTGCCGACATTCTCCCTCCGCCGGAATATATCGTGGAATCCTATCTGGTGGTGCTGCAAATGCTCGGGACTACTGATCCGCAGAATCTGAATGCCCTCATCGAAAAGGAAGGCTTGCTATATAAAGATTATCAAGCCCGCCACCAGTTCTGGGTTGATGCGCTTGATACGGACTCCATGAAAACGGCGCTGGTGGATGATTCTTATCAGCCTGCGATGAATTTTTACCAGCAGGTTCATGATAAGTTCATCCCGGCGGTTAAAAGCGGCGATTACGACACCGCCCGCACGCTGGCTTATGGCTCTATTCGCGACGCCTACGAAACACACCGCAGTGCTATTGACTCGGTCGTACAGATGGCTACCCATCGCAATACAGACGACGAAATGATGGCGGCCGGAATCATTCGCAGCCGAACCATCCTGATGCTGTCGCTGCTGGCCGGGGGCACAGTCCTGCTGGCCGGCTATATCATCTGGATTACGCGGGGACTGGTGCGGTCTCTGTCGGCCGTCACCCAAAGCATCCGCAGCAGCTCCGACGAGATCGCCGCCGCCGCCTCTGAAGTCTCCGGCCACTCGCAATCCCTGGCCAACGCCACGACTGAACAGGCCGCAGGGCTTGAAGAAACGTCTGCCAGCCTTGAAGAAATGTCCTCGATGACCCGGCAGAACGCCGACAATGCCAAACAAGCCAACGTTCTTGCCGCCGAGGCACGAAAAGCCGCCAATAATGGCTCTGAGGCCATGACTCAGATGGCCCAGGCAATCGGCGATATCCGCAAATCCTCCGATGAAACCGCCAAAATCCTGAAGGTTATCGACGAAATCGCCTTTCAGACTAACTTGCTGGCCCTCAATGCTGCCGTGGAAGCTGCCCGGGCGGGTGAAGCGGGCAAAGGCTTTGCCGTCGTCGCCGAAGAAGTCCGCAACCTGGCCATGCGTTCGGCTGAGGCCGCCCAAAATACCGCCGGCCTGATTGAACAATCGGTCAGTTATGCCCGCAACGGGGTCGCCATCTGTGGGCAGGTCAAGACGGCACTCGATGAAATCGTCGCCGGCATCGCCAAAACGACCGATCTGGTCGGTGAAATCTCCGCAGGAAGCAATGAACAGGCCCAGGGCGTCGGGCAAATCAGTCAGGCGGTCTCCCAGATGGGCAATACCACCCAGCAGAACGCCTCCGTCGCCCAGAGCAGTGCTTCGGCTGCCGAGCAGCTCAATGCCCAGGCCGGTCGCCTCAATGAAGTCATCAACGAACTGGAAACCATCGCCGGGATGACAAGCCGGCAATCCGGCGAACGCAGTGTCTCAATCGCCAAAACCTTATCCTCTTCCGACCGACTGTATCACCAGATTGCAGAGTCTGCACCGGTTCAGCACAGGCTGCACGTCTAAGTCCTTATTCTCCAGAGTTTTATCTAAAAGCCTGAACCGTATGTTCAGGCTTTTTCATTGGATAAAAATCAGGCAGGAATTTCTTAAAAAAGACTGGTTTTTGCCGCGTTAAATCGATATACTATTGCGCTTTCCGTAGGTACTATTTAATGGTATGGAGGTCCATCCCCATGCCGTGGAAAGGTTACAAAAATGAAAGTGCTCGTAATCAACGCGGGAAGCAGTTCCATCAAATATCAATTATTTGATATGCCCGCAGGCGACGTCCCCGCCAAAGGAATGATCGAACGCATCGGCGAGGCCCAGTCACAACTGACTCACAAGTACGATGGCAAGACCCACTCCGCCGCCGTCACCGCCAAAGACCACGAACAGGGCATGCAGGTCATCCTCCAGACCCTGGCCGATCCGACCATCGGCGTCGTCAAAAAGGTTTCTGAAATTCATGCCGTCGGCCATCGTGTCGTCCACGGCGGCGAGGAATTCACCGGTTCAGTCATTATTTCTGATCAGGTTGTCGGTTCCATTGAACGTTTCGCCGACCTGGCCCCGCTGCATAATCCACCGAATCTGACCGGCATCCGTGCGGCGATGCATGCCCTGCCCGATGCGGTCCAGGTCGCCTGCTTCGACACGGCTTTTCATACCACCATCCCGCCGGTGGCCTACATCTACGGCCTGCCGTACGATATCTATGAGAAATACCGTGTCCGCCGCTATGGCTTCCACGGCACCAGCCATCGTTTTGTCGCCCGGCGCTGCGCCAAGCTGATGAACATCGATAAGACCAAAGCCAACATCATCACCTGCCACCTCGGCAATGGCTGCTCCATTACCGCCGTCAAAGAAGGCAAGAGCGTCGATACGTCGATGGGGCTAACCCCACTGGAAGGCGTCGTCATGGGAACCCGCTGCGGCGATATCGACCCGGCTATTCTGTTCTACCTGGCCGACAAAGGCTACGACATCAAGAAGCTTAACGCCATGTGCAACAAGCAAAGCGGCCTGCTGGGCATCTCCGGCGCCTCCAACGACATGCGCAACCTGCTGGAACTCAGTGCCCAGGGCAATGAACGGGCCAAGCTGGCCATCGACATTTTTAATTATCGCATCAAAAAATACGTCGGTACCTATACCGCGGTCCTGGGCCGTCTCGATGCAGTCGTCTTCACCGGCGGCATCGGCGAAAACAACGCCTTCATTCGCAAGGAAGTCTGCTCGGGCCAGACCCAGATCGGCATTGATATCAATGACAAACGCAACGAGGCCAAAGAACCCAAAGAACGCCTCATCAGCGAGGACAACAGCCGCGTCAGCGTGTTCGTCATCCCCACCGACGAAGAACGCGCCATCGCCGGCGACACCTACGAACTGGCCAAATAATCCCGGATATATCTGGAATGTGTACGGGCGGACCTGTGTGTCCGCCCTTTTTTTCGCCCAACGTAGCCGAAACATCCTGCTTCGGTCCTTATTCGAATCACAATCTTGTACCTGACCCTATTATCACCCCGGCACCTTTCGATCCATTCAATCCCGAAGGGATGCTCGTTTGATAGCCGGGGCGCATGAGCCCCCGGCCGACAGCCCTTGGCACCCGTAAGTCCCAACGGGATGAAAGCCCTTTACGGCCCGATAGCTTCAAATTCAGACTTGATCTCTTCTTTCGCCCCGCTGTTGTAATCAAATATCCGCACGATATCATCGTTAACGCCCTCATCGTCCCGGCGATTGGGGCCATAGCTGACGAATGTATAATGGGCCGGCTCCCTGAGACGCAGCACAATCGGCGTACCCCATCCATCCAGAATCTGTTGGCCCGTATCGTCCAGAAAAATGATGTCTTGATATGAATTGCTCTTCACCCAAGCAATCAAATCC
>JAFGQP010000188.1 GCA_016935635.1 Sedimentisphaerales bacterium | reverse complement strand
TCCGGGCGCTTGCCGCCGGGACACAGAGCGACCTGGGCAAGGTTGATTATACAATCAAAGATGGCTTGCTGACATTCACACTGGGACTTAAGGGTGCGGGCCGGTATGTGATTTCCTATTGACATCGTCTGTGTATTGCGCAGAGCAGAATTTTTTATACATTGATGCAACGTCGCTTTTTGGAGCGGGTTTGTCTTTTCGAAAAAGTCTTGCAATTACCGGCGCGATGGGGATAATTCCTCATTATGAATCGATTAATTATCCTATCCAATCGCCTGCCGGTCAATGTGGTTCGAGATAAAGACCAATTGCATCTTCAACCCAGCGTGGGCGGTCTGGCGACAGGCCTTGCATCCTATCGCAAATCCAGTGATTGCATCTGGATCGGCTGGCCGGGAGTACCGCGAGAAGGCCTCAGCACTGCAGACCGCAAAGGAATCCAATCGCAACTGCAGGAGTTAAAGTGTGTTCCGGTGCATCTGTCGGCAAGTGATGTCTGTGATTATTATGAGGGATTCAGCAACAAGACACTCTGGCCGTTGTTTCACTATTTTCAATTATTTACCATCTATGAGCAGAGCTACTGGCAGGCCTACTGCCGGGTCAATCAGCTTTTTCTGGACGCAGCATCCAAAGTCGTCCGGCCTGATGATACGGTTTGGATTCATGATTATCAGCTGATGCTGCTGCCGGGGCTGCTGCGCGAAAAATTCCCGGATTTATCAATCGGTTTTTTTCTGCATATTCCATTTCCATCGTTTGAAGTATTTCGACTGCTGCCCTGGCGCAGACAAATTCTCGACGGCCTGCTGGGCGCAGACCTGATCGGTTTTCATACCTATGATTATGTGCGGCATTTTCTCAGCAGTGCCAGTCGGCTGGCAGGGCTGGATCACACCACCGGTCAGATTCAGTTTGGAGCACGGCAGATTCAGGTGGACGCTTTTCCGATGGGAATCGATTACCCCAAATATGCCCGGGCGGTGCAAAGCCCCAGGGTCAATCGATTCGTGCGTTCATTCAGGGCCAAGACGCACCGGCGCAAAGTCATTCTGTCGGTGGACCGCCTCGATTATACCAAGGGTATTCTGCAGCGGCTGGAGGCCTATGATTTATTCCTGACGGAAAATCCCAAATACGCCAGAAAAGTAGTTATGATTGTCTTGGCGGTGCCGTCACGGACCGGGGTGGAACATTATGAAAAACTTCGTAATCGTGTGGATCAGCTCGTTGGCCGCATCAACGGCAGACACGCCACCTTCGGGTGGGTACCGATCTGGTACATGTATCGCGCGCTGTCCTTCGAACGCCTGACGGCACTGTATGCAGTCAGCGATGTGGCTCTGATTACCCCCCTGCGCGATGGAATGAATCTGATAGCCAAGGAATATATTGCTGCCTCCAGCGACGGCAAGGGAGTCCTGATTTTAAGTGAAATGGCCGGAGCAGCCAGCGAACTGCCGGAAGCCCTGATGGTTAACGCCAATGACAAACAGGCCATTGCAGCGGCAATCCGCGAGGCCATCGAGATGCCGGAAGCCGAACAGGAGCGACGCAACCGGCTCATGCAGAACCGCCTGAGCCGCTACACCGTGCGCCGGTGGGCACGGGATTTCCTGGACAGTCTCGAAGCCATCAAGGAAAAACAGAAAACAATTCGTTCGCATAAATTCAATCCGCGGATTCAGCGAATGCTGGCGGAACGGTATCGCACCGCAGAACAACGGCTGCTGCTGCTGGATTATGACGGTACGCTGGCACCATTTGCCAGCCGCCCCGAGCAGGCTCGTCCGGATGCGGAACTGCTGTCCTTGCTGACACAACTGACGCGGCCGCGAGCCAACACGGTAGTCATAATCAGCGGACGCGATCGGCAGACCCTTGAACAATGGCTTGGAAAACTGAAACTTTCACTGGTTGCCGAACACGGAGCATGGCATCGTGATAAATACGGTGAATGGATCTGTAATGCTCCGCCGGCCATGGCATGGAAGAAAAAAATCCGGCCGATTCTGAACATTTTTTCTGATCGGACCCCGGGCTCTTCCGTGGAAGAAAAGGATTTTTCCCTGGTCTGGCACTTTCGCAGAACAGACCCGGCGCTGGCCCAGGTTCGAAGCCAGGAAATCAAGGATGCCCTGCGCAACATGACGGCGAATCTCGGACTGGGGGTATTTGAAGGCAGCAAAATTCTCGAGATCAAAAATCTTGCGATTCATAAAGGAACGGTCACCACAAAATGGCTGGCCTCCCGAAACTGGCCCTTTGTGCTGGCCGCAGGGGACGATTATACCGACGAAGATATATTTCATGCCGCCCAGACACGTTTATTTACCATCAAAATCGGCACCGGCCCGACCCGTGCCCGATTTACCATTGAATCCGTCAGCCGCTTTCGCAGCGTGCTCAAAAGCCTGACTTTGACACATTAACTTTGTACGTTTTGGTTCAGCTGCCTTCCGGTTTGACCCTGTCGGTCGAAAGACTGGCAGGAATAGTAAACGACTCGACAAAGTCAGGTTTGGCGGGGTCAAATACAGAAGTCTCGCTGGTCAGATGCTTAGCCAGTTCGGGAACATTGACCCTGATGCCCTCCACAACACATTTGGCCAGCTCGTAGGCGCCGTAATTGTTGTGGTGGGTGCCGTCTTGGAAGGCTTTGGCAGAGCCCTCCGGCCCCATGGCTTCATAGAATATTTTACTCATGGCGTTCAGGTTAATCAGCGGCACACGCTGGTCTTGGGCGACCTGACGCATGACTTCGGGAAATCCCGCCAGCGTATCCACGACTTTGCCCTGCTCATCGAACCGGCGGCGGTGCATGGAGGTCACCAGAACCGGATGGGCGCCGCGGCTGCGGGCTTCGTTAATGAAATGCTTGAGTGAATCCGGATATTTGACCTCCTCCGGCGTTCCCTGC
Source organism: Sedimentisphaerales bacterium (assembly GCA_016935635.1). Taxonomy (GTDB): domain Bacteria; phylum Planctomycetota; class Phycisphaerae; order Sedimentisphaerales; family Anaerohalosphaeraceae; genus Anaeroglomus. The sequence goes on along the minus strand of JAFGQP010000188.1, from coordinate 1,371 downwards.
TTCATGTCATTATGGGCGAACTGGATGAACAGGTAGTCGCCTTTTTTCATCTGGCTGAGGATTTTATCGAGTCGTTTTTCGCTCATGAACGAATTGAGCCGCCGGCCGGACTCGGCATGATTGGCAATGGCGACCTCAGGCTTGAAAAACCGTGTCAGCATCTGCCCCCATGATGCCCAGGGCTCTTTGGTCTGATCGGTCACAGTCGAGTCGCCGGCCAGAAACACCGTAATTGCATCATCGACTTTTTTCATTTCAACGGCACAGACGCAGGGCCGCTTACCGTTGAATTCAAGCGTTAACCGGTCGTCCCAATGAAATGCATTCTTCTCCCGGTCATTAATACGCACCTGTCCGCCGCCGGGCAGACGACTATTGCGAACATTGACCGTAAAGGTTCGGCGGATCAATTCGCCGGGCTTGGTTTGTGCCTGTTCAACCATCAAACGGCGCGATTCGGCCTTGATGACGGTATCCGATGCTGCCTCTCCGGCACCCAGCGTCACCGTGACGCGATAATTGCCCTCCGGCACAGCCGCCGAAAACAGAAACGGCTTATCGGCGGTGCAGGAATCACCCGTCAGGGTGTCCTTGCCGCTTAAATCGGGGCAGACCACCACCGTGTCGCCCTCAAAACCATAACCGGCCTCGGCGGTATAGACAGCCGTCGGTACAACCTGCACATAACCTGGAGCTGTCGGGCCGGAACCGAAATCGAATTTCCATTCCGTCTTTGCTGCCTCGTCGGCCAATACCGGAACGACCGCATACATCATTCCGCACACGGTCAGGCCTATCCATCGCCCCGCATGACATAACACCATATCTGCTTGCATAGGTTCATCCTTATCCATACGGATCGAATCCAGAAATCATAAAATCAATACTGCTTTTAGAAAAAACAGTATTGTCATTCCCGCAAAAGCGGGAATCCAGGGCGCCGAAGTTAAAGCTGGTTTCCCGCTCCCCGCTTTCGCGTGGCCATGCTTTGCGTAAATGACAAATCCAAACACCCTGACCAGGATTTCGATACAAGTCTAATCCTCAAAACTGCCGAGTTTAACCGGCGTGCAGAGGTTTTCCTTGCTGACTGCGACCCGCCCGCAGCTTTTGCAGACATATTCGGGATTCTGCACGAGCTGGTGGTATTTTTTCGGGTCGGATTTGTGCAGGCCGTCACTGGTCAGTTTGCACAAATGCTGGTCGTGGTTTTTACATGGGGTATGAGTCGTTGGCATAATCCGTTCTCCTGAATTTCGCGATATCCAAGTTTCAATTACGGCTTTGACGTACTTACTTTTTCCCGACCGAGGCCAGGTAGATTGCAAATTCTTCTCGGCCATCGATACCCAGCAGGTCATCCAGCGGCTG
>JAFGQP010000187.1 GCA_016935635.1 Sedimentisphaerales bacterium | reverse complement strand
ATGACATAGCGGGCGTCGAGGATTTCCGGCCGGGCCAGAATCACCCCCACAAAAATAAACAGCGGAATCGCCGTGCCCACCAGCAGCGCCGCAAACAGCCAGGCCGCAAGCCGACCGAAACGAAACTGAGCCCCCTTGAGGATGGATAAATCCGCAACGGTAATCATCACCAGCAGCCACGCCATATTCAGCCAGGAATTATTCAGGCGAAAGACAACCTGCAAATACAGGCCGACAAGGATAAGCTGGATGGTCATTCGCAGGACGGAAGAGATCGTCTGGCCCAGCAGCGGGACACGATACCAATGGATAATCGCCAGCGGAATCAGCAGCATCAGATAGCCTGCGGTAAGGGCCAGGGGATGTATCGCGTCGGCGGCGTTCATCGTACAGCCTCCTGTGCAGCGACCGCCGGCATCGTTACGGTGCGGTCGGTAATCGCGGCGATGGCGGTATCATGTGAGACCATCAGCACGGTTAAATCCGGCCGCTGTCGAAAATAATCGAGCACCGCGGCTTTGGCCTCGGCATCCAGCGCGCTGGTGGCTTCGTCCAGCAGATAAATCGACCGCCCCAGCAGCAGGGAAATCACCAGGGCCACCCGCTGTTTTTCGCCGCCGGACAGTTCGCTGATGTCTTTATCCAGCAGCGCCCCGCTCAGACGAAATTGCTCGAAAAGACGGGCCTGCCCAGATGGATCATATTTAAGATGGGTGTTAACGTGATAGGTAAAAGGTAATTGGATGAGGTCTTTGACCTTGCCGGTGCCCAGTTGCGGTTCCTGCGAGACATAACCGATTTTGCGGCGAAGGGGCCAGACGGTTTTGCCATCAAGGATGGTGCCGTCAATGGCGATGGTGCCTTCCTGCGGGGTGACAAAACCCAGCAGACATCGGACCAAAGACGACTTGCCGCTGCCGGAACTGCCGACGAGCAGGACTTTTTGCCCGGCCGGGACGGTCAGCGAGAACCGACGGAACAGGACCTGTGTCCCGTATTCCAGCGTGAGTTTATCTATAACAATCGCATTGCTTGCGGGATTCGTCGCCACATTATCCATATATTCGCCCGTTTTCGTCGACTATTACGGAATTACCGGCCTGCTTTGCGGTCTCGATGGCTTTCTGCAATTTGTCTGCATCCGGAATCTTGAACATGCGTCCGCACTTGGTGCAATACTGACGCCGATCCAGATGATGGATGGTCAGTTCGACCGTTTCTGTGCAGACCGGACATTTGGCTTTGATTCGCATCGCTTTTTTCCACTACCTTTAGATCGGGCAGCAAGTTCGGATAATCACATTAATCTGTGATTATTTTACTGGGATTTTGCTCAAATGAAAACAAATCCTGTCCCAAATTGTTGGCAGCGACGCGTTAAAACCATTCGCTCAGACCGAGCGAGTCGATTTGTGATTTAAAAGTCCGGTATTCATCGGCCGACAGTGTTTCCAGCGGCAGTCGGGTCGGGCCGCAGTCCAGTCCTGCGATTTTCATCATGGCTTTGATTGCCGGCAAGCCGCGATACTGGTAACAGACGCGGACCATCCGCACCGACAGCAACTGCAGCTTTTGTGCAGTCTGGACATCGCCTTTGGTGAATGATTCCATGATCTGATGATAGAGCCGGGCGAGGAAATTATAGGTGCTGCCGATAGCCGCCTGTGCACCGGCGGCCAGGCCGCTGGTCAGCATTTCATCGCATCCGAAAAAAATCTGGTAGCGATCGCCAAAAGTGTCTTTGCAGTTCTGAAATTCATAGACGGTAATGGCTGAATATTTCACACCCCTGAACGTAGGGATGCACTGCGGAGCCTGTTTTAAAAATTCCATGATATCAAATACATTACCGCTGAGCTGCGGAACATGGTAGTAGTAGAAGTCTGTTTCAGGAGCCGCGGCGGCAATCTCGGCAAGATACTTGATAAGCCCGCCGAGAGAGCCGGGTTTGAAATAACAGGGTCCCACGGCTGCAATCGCATCGGCGCCGGCTTTGGCGGCATGGCTTGCCAGTGAGCGGGCTTCCATGAGACTGTCATGACCCACATGGACAAAAACCGGAATCCGCTTGTGAACGGCCTTGATGTAAGCCGCCATCACCTGTTTTCGTTCGTCAACAGTCAACAGCGGTCCTTCGCCGGTACTGCCGCAGACATATAAACCCTGAATAGGCCGTGCCAGCAGATGCTCGGCGATCTGAGGAATACGCTCCACATGAATGGAACCATCCTCATGCATCGGAGAAAACGTTGCAGCGAAAAGTCCTTTAATTTTTTTTTGCATGGTTCGAAGTCCCGTTACTGCGAGGCTATTGTATCTTGTTTTGGCTTAATTTCAGAAATTCCTGATAACAGAGCCACAACGCGCGCGGGACATGGAAACAGCCTTTCCATTTTCCGCCTTTTAAATTCAGAAGCACCTTGCCCTGACGATTCAGGTAGCCATACCACTCGCCGCAGTCCGGGTCGGGGAAATGACTCCAGGTATAATCATGCACCCGCTGATACCAGTCCAGGCACTCTTTGCGGCCTGTCGCGGCATAGGCTTTGGCCAGGGCAACGAGGGTTTCGGCGTGCACCCACCACAGCTTCTGGTCCCATTCGAGCTGCTGGGGGGGCTTGCCGAGAGCATCCATAAAGTAAAACAGTCCGCCATAATCCGTATCCCATGCGTAATCGAGGGTGCGAAGGATAACTTCCACAGTCTTTTGCACGAGGGCTGTATCGCTGCGACGCAGGCCGATATCCATCAGAAACCACATCGCCTCAATACCATGGCCGGGATTGATGAGTCGGCCGTCAAAGCAATCCAGATGCCCGCCATCCGGCAGGACATGTTCAAACAGAATTCCGCGTTCTTTGTTTAGATGCCGTCCCATCACTTCGGCTATGCAGCTATCCAGAACCGTCTTCAATTCTTCAGGCGGCAGGAGCGATTCCATTTCCAGCGCCGTATTGGCCATAATCATCGGAAATCCCAGCGAACACAATGCCCGGGTTTCAGAAATCTGCTTATTGAAAATGCCCTTGGGATTATTCTTGCGGCGCAAAATGTTGTAGTATATTCTGACGGCTCTATCGGTGTATTCGGAATCCCCGGCAGCCAGTCCGTACTGACTGAATGCGATGGCAGCAAAGAAATCGCTGAAGATATTATACGGCTTGACCAGGGGGCGGCCGGCACGGTCCAGGGCGAAATACCAGTTGCCCTGCAGATCCGCTCCATATTTGCGTAGAAATTCGGCGCCGTGCCGGGCCATGGCCAGCCACTGCGGATCCCGACGGCAGCGATTGTACAGCATGGAAAACAGCCAGACCTGACGGCACTGAAGCCAGATGAATTTATCCGTATCAAATACGGCTCCGTACCTGTCCAGACAGGTGAAATAACCGCCGCAGACCGTATCCAGAGAATGTCTCTGCCAGAACACAAGGACGTTCTCAAACAGTTCTTTTCGATATCGTTCTGCTAAATCTTTAAAATCCATCATTGTTTGGGCTTCGTGAGTTTTTGGGCCATCCGTTCCAGCTCTTTGAGCGTAAACCGTACAGACATAATATACGGTTGTTCGCCCGTTGTCCAGTGTCCATAGGTTGTTGCGACAAAAGTTCCATCCTGCAATACCTCCACGCCGGGGTAGGTGCTGTCCCAGCCGTGCTTGTTATCCATCAGCCGGAGGCGGTACTGGCCTTCCCTGCCCCGGACAATATCTTCATAGTTTCCGACCCAACCGACCCAATCCCCCTGGGTGGGGCTTTCGAGGGTGGTATCCCGGAAAGAAATGAACAGTCGGCCGTCCGGAGCGTATTTGCCGGTGTGCCGGTCGCCGGTCAGGGCGCCGGGGAGTTCACGCGGCGGGGTCCAGGTTTTGCCTTCATCCTCGGTAAAAATCACATGGGAATTCTTCCTGCGGGCATTTTCGCGCAGCAGGACGGCCAGCTGCTTGCCGTCCGGGGAACGGATGATGCCCGGCTCGCACAGGTGAACCTGGTCGGATTGATATATCGCCTCGGGAAGCGACCAGGTCAGGCCGCCATCATTCGAAAACGTCTTGAACAAGGTAAAAATTCCGGTTGCCTTGCCGTTTTCTTTGAAAAAACGCCCGTCGTCGTGAAACATCGCCATATAATGGCCTTTTCCGGTTTTTAATTCAGTCAGACATCCCATCACGACAATTCCGCCCCAGTCGCCGACTTTCTGAAGAGGGGACCAGGTTTGTCCGTCATCTTCCGAGACCGCCATGCGGGCAGGATACAAACCCGAAAACAGGATTAACCGTTTTTTGCCCTGTGCATCCACAACCCGATGAATGGTCGGCACCTCTTTGGAGGAGGTCCAGTTGTCCGGCACTGCAAGACGCTGACTCCAGGTCAGACCGGCATCGGTACTGCGCTTCATGACAATCGCCCCCCGGCCGTGGCCTTTGGGATAGACGCAAATCATCGTCTTGTCATCTTCGAGCAGAACGGTTGTGGGATGCCCCAGATACTGCCCTGCCTCATAATCCACAAGGGTCTGACAATAGTAATGATCCGACAGGTCGATCAGGGGAATCGAATAGCCCCGCAAAACCGGGGAGATCACCGTTTCCGTTTGGGCACGTTCGCCCCATGTCATGGACCCCGGAAGGATTCCACTCAACGCAATAAGGACAAGCATCCATCGCTGTTTCATGTTTCAACCTCTTGATTTGTAAGATTTCCGTACATTGCCGTCTTTTCTATATTATACAATTACCGCTCAGTGAATAAATCAATAAATTGATGATCAACCGTTTTTTAATCGGTCAAAAAACCGGGAGAACGGCTGTTCTCCGCCTCCCGGTTATCGTTGATTCTAACTAAACCTCACTGTTACTGCGGATTTCTGGCATCCAGCAGCCATTCGCCCGCCATAATCGCAAAATCATCCAGATTGACAAGGCAGTCATAGTTGAGGTCTTCAGGGATATAATACATCGGCAGGCATCGGATAGTGCCCTCGTTGTTGATCACACGCATATTGCGTATATACCAGGTTCCCTTGATGCCTGAACCCCAGATGCCGGTGTGGATATATCGCATATTGTCCATATCCCCAATGCCGCTTAATGTGCTCAGCGGAATAACCAGATCATGCCACTGATTGTCACCAAGGATGGAGACAGGAATGACATACTCTACGGCATCTCCGCCGGAAGTGGACCAGTCAAATGCAACCCACCAGGGATCTTTAAGTGAAGAGCCTTCGGCAGCCTTGACCTCCATGCGCAGCTCATCGTACTGGTTCAGCGCCAGCCGAGGCCGCTCGCGATGCCAATAGATAAAGTCAGTATCCGTCTTGCCGGTACTCGTTGTGGTATCATAGTGCCATGCAACGGCTTCATTCGGTTCAACAACAGCCTCGCAATATCCATAGCCATAGAGTGCATTGCCGCCGGTGGTACCGCCGGGAACGCCTCCGGTGTAGGTCCAGTAGGTATCCCAGTGGTTGGCATAACTGGCAGGATCATTTCGATCCTTATTATTGGGATCATAAACACAGGCATCAATCATAACCGGCGCCGGTGTTCCCCGGGTATCATCCAGCCAGCGTGCAGCCATCGTTGTTAAATCATCAAGCACAACCGCGCTGTTATCATCAATATCAGCCACAAGCTGACGCACGGCAAAGGTCCACATATCACTGGTCCAGACCAGCTGCTGTGCATCGTTGTATTCCTCAACATACCAGTAATAGGTCGTCCCCAGCTTGAGGTTGACTGGCAGTACGGTCGTCGGTGCTGACAAGCCGGAAACGGTAATCGGACTGGTCAGCGGAATATTCGGATCCGGATCCAAAACATCGCCGCAATAGACGGTAAAGGAGGAGGTCCCGTCGCCCGGCGTCCAGCTCAATGTGGGATTATACACAACATTGGCCTGTCCGTCTGTCGGACTGGGCAGCATGGGCCGCGGATTGATTGCCGCGATTTCCTCCGCCGTCAGGGCATAATTGTAAATGCGGAAATCATCAATCAGACCGCCAAACGCACCCGCTGCATCACCTCCGCCGATGAAGAATTTGGTCACACCATAGAACGGCTTGAAGGCGCTGGTGCTTTCAAGAAACAGCAGGCCATTGCAGTACACCCGCAGAATGCCCGCTTCGGAATCCTTGGTCAAAACCCAGTGGTTCCACTTGCCGTTAAACCAGCTCGTCGGAGCACTGGACCCTTCGTACCAGCCGTCGGTTCCATCGACGGGATTGCCGATACGGGTCCAGATGCGGGCCGTGGAATGCGGAATCATCATGCTGGCCAAAACCGCCCCGCCGTCACCCGACGCCAGAAATGTGTGTTCATCGCCTGCGTTAGGCTGATTAACACCCAAAGTCCACAGCGACAAAGTCACCTGGGTATCCACATCATCAAAGACCGTGGCGGGAATCTGAACATAATTGGCTGTTCCAACGATGCATTCAAGTGCATTACCGGTGACTGCCTGAGAAGGGTCGCCGGGAGCTGCAAAACCCGGCGTTCCAACCGGCGTGCCATTGTAGCCGTTGCCGCTGGCATCGTCGAGATTGTCCTCAAAATTCCATTGACCCAGCAGACGTTTAACCAGTAATTTAGCAATCCCGGAAGCAACTGGATTGCTGGTGACGCCTTCCGGCGGCGCATCCACGCTCACGACGCAGTAGTACTCGCCCTTGTCAGCAATTTGCGCATTTTCTATGGTTAGCGAGGGCGAATTAGTTCCCATCGGGGTATCGGGTGCACCCGCCTTATACCACTGATAACTCATGCCCGTGTTATCACCGGTAAATGGATTTACCACAGCCACAGCAAACACCGCCGTTTCACCGGCAAAGACCAGCTGATTGTCCGGCTGAGCTGTAATCCTGGGGTCGGGCGACAGCGTTGAAAAGGACCAGATATCTCCGGTGTGAACTGTATTGTTGGGTTCCCGAGCATCGATGCGCCAGTAATAAGTCTGTCCGTATGCCAGATCCATTGCCGGGTCATACGTCAGTTCAGTCTGGGCCGGGCTGTAATACTGGGCATCCCCTGCCGTCAGGCTGGATTCATTTGGATCCAGATAGACATCATATGATGCTATCGCAACACCAAGCGGACCTGACCAGGACAATACCTGACTGACCGGGACATCCACGGCTCCGGCACCAGGATCAGGAAGTCGGGCTTTCCGTTCACCAGTCGGGGTGATGCAGGTCAATGTAATGGAGCGAGTCTCACCCCAGTTGGCTGAATGAGAATAATTAAGACCCAGAAGCTGCCCTGCGTAAGCCGCCTCGATGGGCGCGAAGGTGTGGATTGCCGGATCCGTCCCCCCGTCGAAGCTGAAGGATTCCAGCACTGTCGCCGTGGAGCCGTTCCACGCGATCAGATCTCCGGAATAAACATATCCGGATGCCTCGCGATTACGATCCACTTCGATAGTAACAACATTGCCGGGTTCGATAATGGTTTCAGTGATGTACCGCAGAACCATACCATTTCCCCACAGCACATGCGGCTGATCACATCCCCAGCCGCCGCCGGCAGCGATTTCCGTCCAGCCAAAATCCAACGCACCCTGTTTGGTGCCATAGGCAAAATCATCATAAAAGACTGTCGGCACATCCAGCTTAATACTGTTCCAGACGGCCGAACCCTGATCCGGTGAACTGACAGCACCAAAAACCAGGCGGTTCTGACCATGTACGTCCCTGTCGGCCAGGGGAAACTCGTTTCCGCTGCAGCTTAATACAGCACTGGTGCCGTCAAACGTAATTGTCAATGTCTTGAAGTTATCGTAAGCAGATCCATCAGCGGTCAGCTGATGGCTGGTTGTCCCATCATTGCCCCACAGGTTGCTGGCGGCATCGATGGTCAATTGCACCATGTATGTTTTGCTGGCAATGCTCTCTACCCACAAATAGATATCTTTCTGCCGACCATGGTTTGGAGGCAGATAGTAATTATCGACGAATCCGCCCGTACTGCCATAAGCATCCGAATCCATCGACAAGACCACTGTATAAGTCCACCCATAAGCCATATTGGCCGCAGCGGCTTCTGAAATACTGTGATGATAAAATGCCGGCGCGGAACTGGTCCCATCTATGGTGCGCCAGCCGCCATTACCCGAGTTGAATCCTGCGGCGTATTGATTGCCAACCGCCGTGCCGCTATCAAACGTCCAGCCCTGAGTCGCTGGATCAGCCGCAGGGCCCGCTCCGGCCGATGGTGTTACTCCTGCGCTGTATTGAACCGCGGTCGCCGCACAAAGAATATCCGTCATTCCCCACAGCATTACTCCTATCAGCATCCAAATCATATACTTTTTCATTTCATTTCTCCTGTACAAGTTTTTTTACTCGATGGGGTTTCAATTGGAGTCCAACCTGCTTTTCCTTAATCACACCCTTTTTCGCTGTCTGTGTTCACATATTCATCCTCCCGAAAAGACCATAATCGTTTCATACGTCCGTTTTTTCTGCTGCTTGTTCATCCGTCTCTGTTCTTGATTATTCAAACGATAGCCGTCTGAGCTTATATCTGACATTCCGGCATGGGGATGTGATGACGGACAAGCTCAGCCGCCAGCGTACTGTCTTTAGCCTTCAGGGCTGAAAATATTGCACGATGCGCTTTTTCCGACTGACTCTGCGTGCTTTTGTTCTGTCGGCAGCGGTCCATCATAACGCTCCACTGCAAGAAGATACAGCGATAGATTGTGATGAGCCTGGCACCGCCTGCGAACAAAGCCGTTTTCATGTAAAATTCCGCATCCTGGCGGCGATATTCCATGGGTTCCTGCACGACAGAGGCAGATTCAATCCGGCGGACAATCGCTTCCAGCTCAGCCGCCTGGGCCGAAGTAATCGTCTGTGCCAGAAAGAAGAATATACCGCTTTCAAGACTGATCCGCATGTCATAAAGCTGGCGATGTTTGTGCGGATCGTGGTAATTGATCACACGAGCACCGCCGTGAGGGATCAGTTCAATCCAGCCTTCATCCCGCAGACGAATCACGGTTTCATGTACATGTCCGATCCCGACGCCAAGATGCCGGGCGATCTGGTTTTCCATGAGTCTGTGGCCCGGAGGCGTTTGACCCAGAAATATCTGGGTCAGGATATAATCATAAATCTGATCCGCATGGCTGCTGCGTAAATCGGAATAGATCCGATCAAGCCATGCCATGACTCCCGTGTCCACCCTGACTTGAGCGTTAGATTGCACCATCAACTTACTACTCAAACTGATTTTCTATTACCAACTGCAATGCAGCGGATCATGCGGATCGGAACAGGCCAGCCAATCCTGCGACAGCAGGACCAAATCCGCAAGATTCACGTAACAATCCCGATTGATGTCCCCGTTGAGAAAAGTGCCCTCGGCCGAACAATCCGACCGGCCGGCAACGGCTTCATACGTTGTTCCGATGCGGAGTTCATCAATCGACCACATCGCCTGCGGGCCGGCGACAATGCCAATTCGGTCCAGAACAGCGTTTATTGTCTCTGTCGCTGTCCCGGTCAGCGTCCAGGCCACATCGGCTTCGTTAATCGGGATCACATCCCTTCCGGATTGAAATGCCTTGAGATAGAGCCGGTCATGCGGCTGGGAGAATACGATTTTGGCGACAAGGAAATAAACGCGGTCTGTCAAAAATGTGTCAGGCGCCGTTATCGTCGGCTCACCCGAACCAACAATAATAAATTGTTCATCGCTTGTAACCCCGAATGCAATATGCGGGGCATCAGCCTGGTCGCGAAGTTCGATGGTCAGGTCTTCCTGCTGAGGATCGTCGGATGTGTTATCCATCGCCCGACTGATCAGAATTGACAGATAAACGGCATCTTCAGCATTAGTATCCACAGCAGATGACAGCTGCCGAACCAAATTCAGACCGCCAACAGAAGCATCGAGACGTCCCACCTGCGGATTAAAACGAAAATGTGTAAAAGGCAAACTCGACCCGCCATAGGTCGGAGACGATTTTCGTGTGAACTCGCCCAAACCCGACCATGAACCTTTCCAGCCGACACCGCCCCGCCGTGCATCGACGGCGTTGCCGAAACCCTCATATTGCGTCAGGGCTTTATCGTGCGGTCCGTTTTCGAGAGCCTCGATACTGCAGCTGGCCAGCCGGATCAATGTACTTCCGGTTTCCTCATAGATCACACCAATCGAGCCGTCGGCCAGACGCTTGATATCTGAATAGGCTGCAAAACCATTGTTAATCTGGACAGGATTGGTAAACGACTCGCCTTCATCGTAACTGGTCCAGATTGCCATGTTATAACGACCGGATGCCGAGCCGACCGGACTGCCCAGAGGACCACTAAAGACAATACGGTCCCGGTCGTGGCCGTCTCGTTTGGCGGAAAAGCGTTCGATGCCGCAATCCACTGTAGTAATATAGATATCGCCGGGGCCCTGATATTGCCATGTCTGGCCGCCATCGGTACTTTTGAGCCAGTATCGATATAATCCGCTGCCGGGACGGGCATCCCACAACAGGTCTCCATTGGTCAGCTCGACTACATCGGATTCATTCAAACTGGGGGCAGTCACATCAACTGTACCGGACTGCCATGTCTGGCCGCCGTCGTCACTGTAAACTGATACCGCATCGGCGCCATTGATATGTGCCGGGTCCAGCAGCCGTCCGTTTCTGGCCGGGTCGCTTTGCCAGCGTAACTGAATACCGTGTCCGGGGCCGGAATTCAGGGCTTTCCATGTCGGATTTTTAACCTGGGTATTCAGATTGATCGGACCCGACCAGGTCAAACCATTGTCCACACTGGTTTGCAGGAACATCACGGATGAATTATCGCTGAGTCCGGCCGGAACACAGCCCTGGCCGCACAAATCCGGCCACTGTGTATAAAGCAGATGCACTTTGCCCGCTTCCATATCTGTCACAGGGCGAGGATCCGAATAGTCAAATGTGCTCTGATGCAGCACCACCAAAGGCTGCCAGGTCTTTCCATGGTCCGTGGAGCGCTTCATGACCATGTCAATCGGCAGGGTTGCCCCTGGATCTCCCCCATTCCGGCGTCCTTCGGCAAATGCAAGAATAGATCCGTCCGGTGCAACAGTCATACCGGGAATGCGATAATTCGAAGTCCCCGACGGCCCTTCCTGCCCTCCGACAAATACACTCGATACGAAATTGACCGGCAAATCATCATCGGCAATGGTAACCTCAACCGCCGGCAGATGCAACCCGTTATACTCGGCAAGAATAGAACTGGAAACATGGGAAATCAAGCCTGTATGCGTCCCTTCGTGCAGGGTATCATCGACAGCTGACACGGTAATTTTTTGTGAAACAGCCGGATCAACCGGCGGAGTAAACAACAGGGTTACCTCAGGCTGACCATTGACCCGAACCTGATCATCGGCGAGTACCGTGACCGAAACCGGTTCCGCAGGACCGTTTTTTACATAGATATCATAGACAATCGAAGCTGCAGAGCCTTCCGACAGGGCTGTATCACTGGTGATAATCTCAATCGGCTGAACTTCGGCCAGACGCACATCATCGACACCGATATAGGCGGCGTCCGGGCTGCTGATGCGCGTCATTTTAATAAAAAGCCGATCTCCGGCATTCAGTAGGCCGGTTGTAAATTCCCGGGTGAAAACATGGTCGCTTTTGGAATCGGCGATCTGCCAGTCATCGCCATGCACAGTCACAGTAACTGGGCCTGAAATCACGGTTTCTGCTGCAGCGGCATTCTGCCCTACCAGCAGATCGTAAGACATAACGGCCGTACGATCGGGAGATGATGTTTCTGCAACAAGAACCGCTGCGAAGGAATATTTTTTGCCGCTCTGCAAACCTTCGATGCCTTTACTGGTAATGCTGGCACCATCATCAATGGACACCCACAGGCGTGTCCCGCCGAAATTACCTGTATTGTAAATTTCCGTGGCCCGATCCACAGCAGGGTCAAAATCAGCAAACCAGCTGCCAGAGGGAACGCCGCCGACAGAAAAATCTGCTGGCTCTTCAACATCATACGTCTGAAACGTATCTTCAAAAAGAATATGATCCGCCGCGGATCCAAGGCTGCAAATAACTGTCATTACCAACAGATACAGCCACATCTTATGGGCAAAAGAAATTTGCCCGGTAGGGATTGATCTGTTATGATTGTATCGCATGAGTTCCTGCTTGTTTGAGATTCTGTTCATAATTATCTCTATAAGACGTTTTTTCGATACATTCTTCCCGGTAAAGGCAACACAACCCTTATCTCAGGCTGCGGTTCCCTCTAGATATAACCGCCGCCTGAGTTATATGCCACTTTACCTCCTCAAGGCCGGAATCTGCCTGGATGATTTACACCCGGCGTCGACGCAGAAGCAGTCCGCCGACTGCCAGCAGAATCATTGTCGTCGGTTCGGGAATCGTATTGCTGTAAGTCGCTGAGAAATGAGCCTCCCATGTCGGCTTATTGACAGTCGTGTACCCTGTCTGAATGAATCCATTCATCGTGCTGTCGGAGGTATCCAGTTCAACACCGCCGGAGGCAATGGCACCGGTCTGGTCAACAAACATCAGGGCATACTGGGTATCCTTGTCCAGTTCAATCCCACCAAAATCCCAGGTCAGCAAAGCCAGAGGAGCGGCCGCCGGGAAATCAATATAATTGCTTGAGGTGCCCAGCAGCGTCTGAAAGCCTGAAGCGGAATCATAGGAATACACCGCCAGATAAGTCTGCGCTGCCCCGCCATAGCCGCTGGATGATTTGGCATAGGTCCAGCTGGTCAGATAGGCTGTTTGCGGCATGGGATCCCCGGTTTCAGTGTACTGGGGCAGATCCGGCGTGAACACATATCCCGCACCACCGGCCTGATTGTCATCAAAATCCCCGTAGGTTTGTGTTGTCAATGCACAAGCAGCCGCCGACAATGCAACTGCCATCAATAGAACTGCTAACTTTTTCATCTGCTACATCCTCCGCTTCTACTAGATCAATAACTCTCGCCAAACGAACACCGTTTGCGCGGTTTTGCTTTGATGCCATCTGTTTCCGTCCGCTTTCAATACACCGACTGCTCTTCCAACCACATTTCGGAAATTTTTATTGATGCAGACGATTTACTTAGCGCCATAGCTCGGGGACATAATACATCCTGTCCGCCGTCCATTTTACTTCATTGCCGTTATATCGCCGCACACTGCCGTCCACATATCCGGCGTTGAGATTCATCTCGGCCATTTCCGCCGAAAGCTTTCCATCTGCCGGCATCATTGAAATATCCGGATTATAAATCCAGAATGTCGCACAATAATTACCGAAACGGGGATCCCATTGATAGTCCTGATACTGCCCCGTCCCCTTGGCAGGCTGATGGGCCAGCCACCAGTCATTGGGAGCACCGGGCCACTTGAAGATACTGTCTGAAACCAGCAGGGTTGCAGTCGTTTTACTGTCGGCTTTTCCGCGAGGGCCTGTAAACTTCAGACCTTCAGAGGTCGTAAACTGGATTCCGCCCCAATACAGATTGTACGAGGTCAGCGTCCCTTCGCCGGACGTTTTGTAGTCAACATACTGTCGCTGCAATTCCGAGTAATCCCTGGTACGTCCCAGCGGGCATATAAACACGTCAACTCGGGGAAGATAACTGCCCAAGTAATAATGCATCCCCTGGTGTTTGGCATTTTGGACAGCCGTGGTTCCCTGATGGTAATTCAGATAATTTACGACACTGAATGACCCGTCAATGCGTTCGGCCGGATGCGGCGGCAAAATGCCATCATTGCTGGATGAATACCCCAATACTCCCAACAGCGTCTGGTGTTGATTGTTGGCACATAGCATCAGTCGGGCGGCCTGCTTGGCTTTTCGCAGGGAGGGTGTCACAATTGACATCAGCAGCGCAATAATTGCGATAACAACCAGCAGTTCGATTAATGTAAAACCACTCTTTCTCATTACATGTTCCTTTAAATCCATTTCATTGAATCTGACGTTACAGGTCCATTATCTGGCTGCTAAACACAGATACAACATCAGGAAAGAAAAAGCGGATGCGTGTCAAAGCTGCATGTCTGATTGTGTCAAACAATGTTTCACAGGCGCCGAAGCTGAACTGCGGCCCCAGTTCAGTCGATTATCAGATGCATGTCGAAACAATATTGCATTCCAGCCACGCTTCAGCAATCGGCATAAAATCATAGAAATTGATGCGGCAATCCCGATACTGTGCGCCAACACCCTCCGGGCCGGCAATATTGTAAACCGGATATTGCGTACAAATCTCAGCACCCGGAGTAAAATGGGTATATAATCTGGCAACCGCCACAGCATCCAGCGGATAACTCCAGATGCGGACATCGTCCAGCAGCCCGATGTAGGCGACCCGGGCATCCGGGAATTCAGCTCGGAAAATCAGATCAGCCGGACTGCCTGTCGGAGTCCCTGTATAAGTGACCTGATTGCGCACAGAACCATCCACATAAACTCTGGACACTTTCGTAACCGCATCATAGGTGGTCACCGCCGGAAACGTCAGGCCGCTTCCGCCATAACCGCTCGAGGACTTGGCAGAAGTCCAGTCCTTCAGATACACCTTCTGCGGGACTGTCGTTCCGGCCGGATCCAGTATGGCTTTGGCCGGCATAAACGTAATGCCGAGTCCCGCAGCCTGA
Source organism: Sedimentisphaerales bacterium (assembly GCA_016935635.1). Taxonomy (GTDB): domain Bacteria; phylum Planctomycetota; class Phycisphaerae; order Sedimentisphaerales; family Anaerohalosphaeraceae; genus Anaeroglomus. Next base: position 14,330 of record JAFGQP010000187.1, on the reverse strand, counting down.
TTGTCCGTAAAATCACCATAGCTGTCGGTAAAGTCTGCTGCACTGACCATTGCTGTCAAACTGAAAGAAAAATCCAAAACCATCATTCTCACTGCTGTTTGTTTCATTCTTGACCTCCTGGCGATCATACCGTTTGAGCAAAGTCCCTGCCGCATCCAAGCCATCCGTATATTACATCATTTCAATTCTGTTTGGCAAAGCCACATGCCTGTGATCCCAGATGTCTTTTGTTATCCTGTGCCCGTTCATCAGATGTTGTTTTATTGATTGTTAATTCCGAGCAGTCCGGAAATATGGCCCAGATGCTGAATGATCAGCCTGGCAGCACGATCACTATCATGTGATGCCAGGGCATCGAACAGTTCTTTGTGCGAAGACACCCCAGTCCCTTCCAGGTTGTGACGATACTGCTCAGCACCCATGGACCTCATCAGCACATGATATGCCATGGCATACCACTGCAGGAGTTTGGAACGCAATAATTGGGCATACGCCGGACCGCCGGCAAATTCTGCAACCTGAAGATGAAAGTGCACATCCATTTTGCGAAAGGTGGACATGTCCTCCTGCTCTTTGGCCTTTTCCAGGGCATTGAGAATCTCACGCATGGTTTCAATCTGGGCATCGGTAATACGAGCGGCCAGAGAATAAAAAGTCCCGGTTTCGAAACTTAAACGGAATTGATAAATCTCTTTGGCTATTTGCGGATCACTAAAGTCCACTAAAAAAGACCCCTTATTGCCGACAGTATGAATCCAGCCCTCCTGTCGAAGACGAAACACCGCCTCCCGCACTGGCCCATTGCTGATGCCCAGGGTTTTGGCCAGAATGGATTCGGTGATCTTGCCGCCGTATTCCACAGCATGGGCTTGTCCTTCTCCGGGAAACACGATTTCTTTTAATATGTGCTCGTAAACTTGATCGGCCAATGTCGTTTCTCGCTTCATTGCCCCATGCAGAGGAATAAATTCGAGCATTTTATTCATCGGAACCGGTAAACCTCGCGTCTTGATGTTCCCACTGACTGGAACCATAATCTATATCCTTAAATCCTTCTATCTTGTCTATTCTATCATACTTAAGCACTTAAGCGTACTATACTCAAATACCACGACTCAGGTCAACATAAAACTTCCCCATTTCTATCAAAAATATTATAAGTCTATTATCAAAAGATATTTAAAAATATTATTATTGATATTGAAATCGCTTTTTCAAAAGATGGAGGATTCTCATTACCCGCGACATTATAAGTTTTTATATATCTTCTTTTATATGTATCAATATGCATCGCATCAATCACCTTGGTCGCCGGACTGATTGCACGAATGCACAGAGTCCTCGGACCTGCTATATTGAACTCTGTATGAGATTTTACGTAGGATAAGCATTAATCGTCCATATCATATTATACAGACTTAAGCGGATTATGGGAGAAATGATGAAATTGACTGATAAACCGAAGCTTTTGTACTTTTTGTTTACCATCTTACTTACAGCGACCTGCATTCTGGGGGGGTGCGAATACCGCCAATCCCCGACACGCGGGGCGAAAAATTTGTCCTGGTCCCACTCCGGGCTGGATCACCCGGCCGTGCCGGGAATCGACAGCGCGGATGTCCATATCTATGTATGGAATGATGGTGCCGCGTTTGTGGTCTGGAGCGATGGGGCCGGCGGCAGCCATGGGACCCTGCCCCGACAGCCCGGCGATCCGAAAGGCAGCGCCCGCTACCAGGGCAAGGTCGGCAGTCATACCGTGGAATGTCTCACCACAGACGGCAAGACCGGCAAGGTAAAAATCGGCGACGCATCATACGATCTTGGCGATGGCCCCCTGTTTCTGGTCTCGACTCAGGATCAGAAGCCTCGGATTAAGCAGCTTGCCCTGAGCAAACTCAACCTCATGCCTGACGGAAAACTTACATCGGATCAAATAACGCTTGAACACCTTGAGGGAATAGGCAAATCCGATGCCGACATTCGACAGTTTTTCATTGAGGCTGCCGCCGCCGGCCAGGCTCAACCCCAATAAATCTTATGAACAGCCCGGAACAGTCTGTCCCAGAGACATGGCTTGCATCGGACGGATAAAGTGCGTATAATCAGGGCACATAAACAGTGAACCTCGGTTATCAGGAGAAAATCATGGACAGGAATGAAAAACAATCCAAATCTGAGCTGAATCGTCGTGAATTTATTGCCGCGTCCGTCACCGCCGGTGCTGCAATGGCTATGAGCGGAGGGGCCGCGGCTGGAGGCGAAGCAGCGGCGGCGCCGTTTGTGCTGGAGCCATTGCCGTTCGCAGAAAATGCCCTGGAGCCGGTGATTTCGGCCCGCACGCTGAGTTTTCATTATGATAAGCACCACCGGGGGTACTTGAACAATTTGAATCGACTGATCGAAAATACGCCGTATGCGAAGATGCCGCTGGGACAGATCGTACGTGAAACGGCGGGCAAGGCCGATGCAACGGGGCTATTCAACAATGCAGCACAGACATGGAATCATACCTTTTACTGGAAGAGTCTAAAGCCCGGAGGATGCGAGGTTCCGGCCGCGCTGCGGGCCAAAATTGAGGCCGACTTTGGCAGCGTTGAGGCGTGTACCAAGGCGCTTGCGGAGGCCGCGGTGACACAGTTTGCCAGCGGGTGGGCATGGCTGGTCTCCGAAAATGGACGGCTCAAAATTGTCAAGACGTCCAATGCCGAAACGCCGCTGATGCAGGGTGCGAAGCCCCTGCTGACGATTGATGTTTGGGAACATGCCTATTATCTGGATTATCAGAATCGGCGGGCCGATCATGTCGCGGCGGTGATTGCCAAATTGCTGAATTGGGATTTTGCGGCAAAGAATTTACAGGCATAAAAAATAAGCAAAAATCCAAATAGCCATCGTCTATTTGTGGCTATTTGGATTTGTTTCTATGAAGCAGAAAACCGAGAATGGAAATTTACAATTTTCCATTTTCGATTTTCCATTTGGAAATTAAAAACCGTGTAGGCAGGGTCTATCTTGCCTGCTGTGGACGATATCCTCAGTCATATTTTCTTACCAGACCATACAAATTATTTCGGCAGCGAGGCGGTGAAGGAATAGCTGCCTGATTGGATTTTGTAGATCAGGCAGTGGCCTTCGGTGCGGACAAAGACGGCGCCGGACGATTGTGTTGCGGACTGCCCTGCTTCGTTGACAGCGGCGGCATCCCGGGCGGGGACATAGACCATAGCAGTAGTATTGGCCGGGATGGTGACGTTCAGGGTCAGGGTATCGTCCTTGCAGGTCCAGTGACTTTCGATATGGCCATACACGGAATCATAATCGGCTTTGACCCACTGGAGGTCTTTGAGGATGGCGGGCCTGATGATGATGTTTTTGAAGCCGGGGGCGGCGGGATCCGGCTGGATGCCGGCAAGGTCGTGATAGAACCATTCCATAATCTGGCCGAGCATGAAGTGATTCTGCGAGGAGGCGCGGCCGGCATCCCAGGCCTCGGTCAGGCTGGTCGCTCCCATTTTCAACTGATAGCCGTAGCCGGGCTTTTCGCACTGGTTATTCATCTGATAAATCACATCCGACCGGCCGCCGTCGGCCAGGGCGCGCAGCAGGTAGCGGTAGCCGACATCGCCAGCCGTCAGCCCGCGGGTTTGCACATCGCTGACGATGGCATTGAGGACGGACTGGCGGTTAGCCTCCTCGACAAGCCCTGTGACCAGCGACATGGCGTTGGCGGTCTGGGAGCCGGTGGCGTAGAACCCTGTCTGGGGGTTGAAGTATTTTTTGTTATAGGCGGCTCGGATGACCTCGGCACGGCGGGTGAAGGCGGCGGCATCGTCATTGTTGCCCAGCAGCTTAGCCGCGCGGGACAGGATACCGGCGCATTCATAATAGATGGCGGTGGCCGTCAAATCCACCGGTGTAAGCTGTGATTTGCCCGGGCCGGCGGGGCCAATATCATACCAGTCGCCGAGGCTCCCGCGAATGGAAAGAATACCATCGGGGGCGAAGGTACCCAGATAATCAAAATAGCGTTTCATCGGGCCGTAAAAGCGGCGCATCAGCTCGATATCGCCCGACCAGAGGTACTGCTGCCAGGGGACCTCGATGAGGGCGCCGCCCCATTCGACCGATTCGCGGAATTGGGTGTCTCCGCCCTGCGGGAAGATGACGTATTCGGGGGCGATGTTGGGCATCAGACCGTTTTCGAGCTGGGAGTCGGCCATGTCATTCATGCCTTTGGTGAACAAGGCCGCCAGGTCGAATTCGTAGCGGAGGGAGGGACCGTTGAGATGGTACTGCTCCAGCCAGCCTAGCTTTTCGCGGTGCGGGCAATCGGTAATCACGCTGACCAGATTGCTGCGCTGGGCCCAGCGGACAAGCGTGTGAATACGGTTGAATAAGTCATTGGAGCAGGCAAATGCGCCGACGGGGGTGGATGAAGAATGGACGACCACGCCTTCGATGGACTCAAGCTGGGCGTCTTTGGAACATTCGATCCGCAGGTAACGGGCGCCGCGATAATAGAAGGTCGGCTGCCATGTTCGGGCCGGGCCGCCATCGTGGGTGTAAGTCAGATAGGAATTGCCGCCGCAGGCGACGTCTTCGATATCGCCGTTGGGGCGTACTAATTCGGAGGGGACGACCTTGACGGTGGCGCCGGCCGGGCCGGTCACTGTCAGACGGGGCATCATCGAGGCATTCTGTCCGAGATCATAGACCTTTATGCCGGGACTGAGGTCCGTGACATGGACCGGCTTGAGGACATCGAAGGCACGAATCGGCGGCGCGGCACAGGAAAGCCCTTTGAGCTGGCCGCCGGGGCCGTTGGTGATTTTTGCGGCATCCCAACTGGAAGCATCAAAACCAGCGACATCCCAGCCGGGTTGTTCGAGGCGTACATCGTAATCTTCGCCGCCATAGACGCAGGTGAAGGTTACGGGGCCGGAATGAGTGCGCCATGAACCGTCGGTGACGACAGTCTGGGTGGAACCGTCGGTGTAATCCAGCCGGAGATGAGCGATTGCTTTTTGCGGGCCGAAGGAGCCGTCGAATTTGATATAGCGTCCGCCGGGGACGTTATACATGCCGTTGCCGAGGAAAAGCCCGACGGCATTGGGGCCTTCTTTGATCAGGCCGGTGATGTCATAGGTGTCGTAGAGGCAGGTCTTTTTGTAATTGGACCAGCCGGGGGAAAGCAGGTCATCGCTAACTTTCTGGCCGTTGAGGGTCATCTGGTAATGGCCCAGCCCGCAGACGAACACGACCGCTCGCGTCAGGCCGGGCTTGACGGTAAAATCACGGCGGAGCAGCGTCGTGGCGCAGGCCTTGCCGGATTTTTGCTCCAGGTCGAGCAGACCTTTGCCGTCGGTGAGGCTGTCTTTGCCCCAGCCAAATTGCTCGACGGTGTCTTTGGCGGTGACTGCGGCGCCAACGGCCACATTTTTCCCCTTGGACAGGACTTCGATTTGATTGAGGGCCAGACAATATTTGGTGGTATATTTGCCAATTTTAGTCGCGGTCAGGCGAATGAAGCGACCATTGGTATTTTGTGCGTCCAAAACGACAGGCTTGATGCCGGGATTGGAAAAATCGTCGGCGGTGTGGTCGGCAATCATTATCGGCTGCTTAAATTCTGGATCGCCTGCAATCTCCACCTTGAAACGAATCGGGAAGCCGAAGCCGTCTTTATCGGCATGACGCATCGGCAGCAGGCGGATGGTGTCTAATGGCATGGCCTGTCCCAGGTCCACCTGCACCCACTTGGTATCGTCTTGCCGGTCGGCTTCGGCGGCGTGGTAGCCGCGTGCGGTACGCCTGTCGGCACCGGAGACCATAATCCATTCGGCCTTCCAATCCTCGGGTTTGAGCAGTCCCATCGTCCAGCTTGAAGGCTGGCTCCAGGGAGAAGGCTGGCCGGCATTGTCCCAGATGCGGACCTTGCAGAAGACCTGCTGGCTGGAGGCGAGCGGTTTGCCGGCATAGACCACGCCGGCGCTCTGGTCAGACTGGACTTTGCCGCTGTCCCAGAGGTCGGGCTGATCTTTGGCTAAAGCGTCTGCGGAGGAAGCGACCGCAATCTGATACGCAATCTGGCTCAGACCGCGAAAAGCCGGACTGGCTGGCTTGATCATCCAACTCAGCCGCGGCTGGGGGTTATCAATACCCAGCGGGGTGTTGCGGAATTCGCAGCGCAGGGCTGTCACACTGGCGGGGTCTGCGGCCAGTGCTATCCCGTGAAATGCCGAAGACAGAATGAACAGAATCGAAAGAGTACCGATGGCGGTACCGTGCCTTCCTGAAATCCTTTTGCCTTGTCTCATTGTATGGCTCCTGTGAAAAAGTTTTTCACAATGTACCATAATTTAGAAGACAAGTCTATAGCGGCAAATAGATTATAAAGTCAGCACAGAGAACTAAACAAATCTGATTTGATTCGAAATTTTATTGTTTTTATTCTCCTCGGCGACGCAGCAGTAATCCGCCCAAAGCCAGGATGAGCATGGATGCCGGTTCAGGCACGACTCTGAAATACTGAGACCCTGCAAATTGGTTCAGGTCAATACCTGACAGAGATCCTGTAAATCCACCCGCACCATCACCGCCAAGATTGCCTGTTCCGGCGGGCAGGCCGCCAAGGAACTGGTTGGACAGATAGTCATGATTGCTGCCGTTGATCATGGCACTAATCTTAAAGACCGTGTTGGGATTGCCGATCGCCGACAATGGGATCGCCAACTCAATACCCGTCGTCACTGTAAGCGCTGCGGCCTGGTTGGCCGCCCCCGTTCCGCCCAGAATCCCTGCGGCATTGCTGTTGTTAAAAGCAACACCGATACCATTGGCCAGCGCAGAGGCATTTGACCCGGTGGTGGTACCGCCAAAAATATCCGTGGCAGCCAGAAAATTGCCAAGCCCCCCGCCAACCACGGCATAGTCGATATCGAAGCGGTTGCCGCTGAAGTTGCCGTTTCGCAGCGACAGCATGTAATCGGCTTCGAAGCCGGTATCGAAAGTCATGCCTGCGTGTTTGCCGGCCCAGTTATCGTTCTCGGGATTGTTGCCGCCATTGTTTGCATTGTTCTGTATAACGTTTTGCCCGCCTGCCTGCGAGTCGATGAAAATGTTGAGCCTGTTAAAGTTGTTTTCGAGATTCCCGGTCAGCATCAAGTACAAGATGCCGCCTTCAACCGTTGCATAAGCAGCATCAAGCTCGCTATTGTTATCGCCAAACTGAGTCTGAACGGTCTGAACCGCTGCCGCCGAACCATACGAGACATCACGTGTACCATCCAAAACAGGAGCAGACAACGCACTCGCACTCAGGTACAAACCAAACCCAGCCACCAGCAGTACGACCAAACGGTAATTCCTCTCAGCAAATCGATTCATTCTTCTCATCTTAATCTCCCTTCAACGGATTTCATCCATATCTATATCTATTTGTCCAGATGGCAACCCGGACAAGACTAACACCTTATACCAAGTGACAATTTTTATTGTTCCGTATATTTATTACCGATTTGTCCTAATGTCGTAAAATTAGGAAATATATGGATTATCACACCGGTAAATATAACCAGTTGGACGCCTCCTGCACGATTTGAAAAAGTCGACATTGTGTACCATTTTTTTGCCTTGTTTCGGCAGGGTCAAGGTACAAACTGGAATCATTTTTACTGGATAAAGAGGACTCATGCTGCCCGGGGCAGACTGCCGATATACACCAAACCAACACGTAATGGCACCATGAGAATAGGTAATTAGAAAATCAATCGAAATCGATAATTCGGAGTATTCCTATATGAAATTTAGAAAATTAATTCTGGCAGCGACAATCTTGTCTTTATCTGGTATCGTAACTGCCGCCGATGATGCTAAAAAGACTGCTGATCTTTCGGGCGTACAGTGGGTTACGCAAAATCCACCTGCCAGTGATGAATTAAACTCGTGTGTAAAAGTGGTGGAGTTCTGGGCGACGTGGTGCTGGCCATGCAGAATTCAGATATCTCATTTCAAATCACTGGCCAAAAAATACGAAGACCAAAATGTTATTTTTATCGGGCTTTCCAAGGATAAATCGACAAGCACTGTCGGCGAATTTGTCGCAAAAAAAGAGATTAATTATCACGTCGGCATGGACAGCGGCATTGGCGACAGTTGGGGGGTGCAAAGCATCCCGACGGCTTTTGTCATCAGTCATGACGGCAGGTTTTTATGGTGTGGAAATCCGCGCAGCGCAAAATGTGAAGCATCGATAAAACAGGCGGTTGCTGCCGCACCGAAACCACTGCTGGCCGGGGTGGACCTGGGTCGTTTTTCACATTTGCGAATCAAGCTGTGCGGGGGAAAACAGTTTGCCCAGGCTTATGCCGCACTGGAAAACGAGGCCAAAGCTTGCGGCTGTACTGAAAAGCTCTGTGCCTGCAAGGTGCTTGCCAGCGTCAACACGAAACTGCGTGAGAAAATCACAGCCGCCCAAACAATGCGCCGCAAAGATCCCAGAACGGCACTGACCCGGTACAAAGAAATCGTGGACAACTTCGGCGGCATCAGCCTGACGCGGGAATGTGAACAGATCTGCGCCCAGCTTAAACAGGAGCTTGGCGGGCAGATTCCCGCGGTTGCAAAGGCCGAATAAATCGGCAGGAATAGTTTTATCCAACCCCGGATCAGGGTGCCCTAATTGCCTCGGCGATTGCCCCAAATGCCCATCTGCAGTCGATTGAAATCGGAGTTATTCAGTGCTGCCTGGGCGGCGTTTATCGCGGACCCTTTTTGAAAGTAGTTGTACTCGACATACTCAATCGTATGCTCCTCTTGCCATTTCCAGTATTCGGCATGATTATCAGCACACGATATGATTCCGCCATGGCCATGTTGAATGGGTGGTAAATCCCACCATTGCTGTCGATCCGGATATATGGTCCAGCCTTCCGAAGTCTCCCGGCCTTCATCGATAAAAACGATCTGCTTGCTGGTGTTGGTGAGCTCTGGCGTTTTTTTAAACGGCACACCGCCCGCAACACTGCCATCATTGTCTTTCAAATAGAATCCATTCATGGAATCAACAATCGCGTATGAACGAATTCGCTTTGCCATTTCGGGCTGTACACTGCCACGGGCATAGGTCTCATGGTTTGTACAGCGATATATTTTAAGCGTCTCATTATATGGATAAAATGTTCCCAGCTGGATAGCCCCCTCCAGAGCGTTTTTGTTGTCCACAGATCCTCGCCAGATTCCTGTCCAGGTTGGCCTGGGGTTGACGGCGGTAAAAGACCAGTTGTATCTTGGAGGATTGGACGACACTTCAACCACATCAGCCGTCTTTGCCTCGGCCAGTTTTCCGTCGTTTTCCGTAGCATAACTGTTCCAGGCCGTTGTCAGCATTCGGATGCTCGACATACAGAATAGCCGTTTGGACACTTCCCTGGCCGCTTTGAGCGACGGCATTACGATAGCCAGCAGCAACGCAATGATTGCGATGACAACCAGCAATTCAATCAGCGTAAAACCCAGATATTCTGTTCCGGATTTTTTCATCTGATTCTCCTTTTTTAATTGGCAGTTTGCACAACAACCGGCCCAATCAGCCCTGATTCCTCACTATCTCCATAACTGTTATTGATAAGATTGGCGACACGAATACGAATTTCGTTGGTTCCCGGATGGAGGGCGCTGCTGATATCATAGAGATATGGTCCCCAGAGCCTGACTCCCGCCGGTTTGCCGTTGACCCAGACTTCGGCGGCATGACAGACCTTGCCCAAATCCAGGAACATCATCTTGTCAACCTTGTCCACATGAATGCTTTTGGTATAATCCATCAGGCCGCTGAATTTTTCCGACGTCCATCGCTTCCAGTCCTCCAGAGGTTTTTCGACACCCGCTGCAAATTCGTCGGGTGGTGTCGTGGGAAATTCCATCGTCGGCTGAACTTTGGGGTCAAAAATAACTTTCCATGGCCCGGTGACTGCAAGAACATCTTTCTTCTCCGATTCTGCCGGAACAACTTTTGCGGCCTGCGCGGGGTCCAATACCAGCCAGTACGCTTCCAGTGGTTTAAACCGAAGTGTCAGCCTGCTGCCGTCGGCAGCGTCTATGGAGGAAAGCGGGCGGATCCGGCCATTTTCACAATCCCATATCGAAGCGGCGCCTTTTTCGCCGTGAATCAGGACTTCACTATCCTGCTGCTGTTCGGTATTGTTGGCCAGCCAGAAAAAGGCCCTGCCGTTGATGCGCCGTCTGTGCTGAAGCATCGTAAAGCGGCCCGAAACAAATTGAACAGGGCTTTCCAATCCCGATGCCCCCATGGCAATCGCAGACTGTATTCCATCCGGACATGCCGAAAAAACCGGCTGTGCTTTTAACGTATCCATCAATAGCTTCATAGCCGGATCGTTCATGCCGTTTTCAGCCGAGGCGGCGGGCAGTTCACCCAGTGCATACACATGCCCTCCAGACTTCGCAAAATCAACCATCTTCCGTGCGGCCTCCAGCGTCAGGATATCCAGCGGCGGAAGAACCAGCTTACGGAATGTAAACTCACCCCGGACCAGCAGGCCGTTTTTCACCTCCATCTGCTTGAGATAATACCGGTCGCCAATCAGAAATTCGACACGTGCATCGGTCAGTTCATTGATTGCCGCTGCATAAACCTTGTCAATCGCATTAATTCGCCTGCCGCCGGCGTTATTTCCCGGCATGGACCACATCTCGGCATCCAAAACCGCGGCCTCAGCGTTCATCCACGCCGATTCCATGGGATTATACACAAGCACATCGGGGACGGCACACCCCATGGAGTTGATGTAGCTGGCACGCCGGGTGAAATCCGTCCAGCAATCCAGATAAGAATACATTGGATTGTCTGAATACCAGTCCGGCGGCCAGGGATTGCCCGTCAGTTTGCGAGTCGTGAATACACCGTGAGGAATCACATGACTCATACCCCAGGCGGTGATGGAATTGACAGCCTGCTTCAGGAAAATCGGATTAAACGTCCCCCACGGCTTGCCCTCAAACGCTCCAGCGCCCATCAGTTCCGTGGCCGCACGCACATTGCCGAATTCCGCAACCGACTCGATTTCCTTGAAATCGTGTACACGAAGGGGTTTTCGTCCCAGACAGTCCTGTCCGGGCATGGTCAGTGCACGCTGGATTTTCATGTGGTCACCGACGGCATTGATTTGCGGAGGAAGACCTTCTTCCCAGACATGGGCCGTGGTGTACATGCCGCGTTTTTCATGCCAATCGGTGATGGCACGGAAATTGTCTGCATACAGGTCCGACACGATGTCAAACCATTGCCACCGCACCCGCGCGTAAATCCCTTCGGCATCCTTATTAATCATCAGCGGCATCACCGAACGAATATCGCGGCCGTACCGCTGCTTGAATTGCCTGTCCAGTGCATCGGACCACGCCAGCCCCCTTCCATAATCGCCTTCATTGTCGATAAAGTCACCGGGAATGGATTTGCCGAGTTTATTGCCCAAACGCCGGGCATACGGTTCCAGGGCAACCTCAATAAAAGCATCGCCCAGACGGTCATCAATCGTGTTGACAGCACCGCCATCAATGCCGGGTGCGTGGTATTTATTGAAAACATAGATTTGCCATGTCCCACTCTGCGGCGCCTTCCATGTAAAAGCCTGGCCCGAACCGATGATCTGTGCCGTCTTACTGAAGATCGTCGCGGGCTGCTCGGAATTGTTGATGGAATTCCACGGGCTGGCGCCGGCAGCTCCTATCTCATTGGCAGCTGTCCATTGTGATGCGTCATAACCAGGACGCTCAAAGCCATCTGCCGGGGAAAGTGAGGTCCGCCAGGTCTTGTCGGACTGAATCTCCAGAGCCGTTCCGTCGTCAAACTCCGCAGTCATTCCCGCAATCAGTCCAAACGGCCCATCAATGTTTTTGGCCTCGACAGCCAGCACATTTTTACCTGTCAAGAGCACCTCGCTCAGGTCAAAGGAGGAGGCATTCATCCACACGGTGCCTTCCCCCACGCGCTTTCCATTGACATACAGGACAAAGGCGTTATCGGCGGTTATGTTTATCTTTGCCGCTGCGACCGCCTTGCCCTGGGGGATATCAAACACCTTGCGGAACCAACAGGTATGGGTAGTGGGCTGGGCATCCGGATGCCAAATCCACATGCCGTACAGAGGCTGGCGCGGCAGTTTTTTTCCACTGGGGCTGTCCACCTGCGCGGCAACCGCAAAGAACGAAGCCGGCACCTGGACTTCTGTTCCGCCTGTGACTTTGATAACCTGCCAATTCAGAGATTCCGCTTTCAGCTCCGGGTACTGCTTAAGCACTCGCCCGTGGGCCTGAAAGCTGGGCCACCAGTATTCATCACAATAGCCCAGGTAGCTATTATTTTGCTCAGCCTCTTTCAGCGCTCTGCCAAATGCATCAAACCATGTATCACCCAGCCATTCCTCATCCGGCAGATCGGGCGTCCCGACCATCGAATTTCGGGCATGCGCATAACCGGGGCAGAATCCCTCAGAACACATCACGCGTGACATCTCGGCCATTTTTTCGGGATTGAGCGGTTCATCCCAGAACCAGAAAATAAACGGCGCATAAATCATATCGGGATTCTTGAAATCCTGTGTCAATATTCCCCAAGAAACCGATTTACGCTGTCCCCAGTTGGGCGGATTCCTGGATGAATCAGCTCCCGCCGCATGCACAGAGATTGATAAAAGCAGACTTGCTAACCAACCGGACATTATCATTCGCTTCATCATTTAATACCCCAATCTGTATTTTCGTCAGATTCTGTCTAATCCATGTGAAACATTTCACGCAGAGAAATCGCCACCGGTGTATGGTCCGGGTTGTATTCCATAATATCGGACATATAATCCCACCATTTGCGGACAACAGGGTCTTTCGGCAAGTCATTGGCCGTATGGCCGGGAGCCAGTTTCTGAAAAGCAAACAGCGTGTTGGTCTCTTCGTCCAGATAAATACTATAGTCCGAAATCCCTGCTTTTTTTAACACAAGACTCAACTCCGGCCAGATCTCATCGTGACGGCGTTTATACTCGGCCGCAAAACCGGGTTTGAGCTTCATTTTGAACGCATTCCGGCACAACAGATTCTCCTGATTTCCGCCATGCGTTGAATCCTTATCCAAAGTCTCTTTTTTCATCGTTTGCCTCATTGAAAAATTGTGAGTTAATCCATCTTGTTTATGTTATTTTCAATACTGCCCAAACTCATGAGCCGCATCAATCATCACCTGAATCGTTTCCGGCCTGACATCGGCTTGTAAAATATGAGCCGGGGCCAGCAGATATCCTCCATTGGCACCCAGCACCTCACATCGATATCGAATCTCCTGCCGAATCGCATTGGCATCCCCTGACGGTAGCAACCCCTGCTGATCAATCCCGCCGAAAAAGGAAATGGAATTTCCATATCTGGCCTTCAATGCTTTCGGATCTGAACCGGGGACATTCGGCTGAACCGGATTATAGACCTGGATGCCCATTTCGATAAAATCATCCAGAAGCGGCGCTACCGCCCCGTCTGAATGCATGATAAAAATCACATCAGGATTGACCTTTTTAACCTGTTCAAACATCTTTATATAGCGATATTTAAATGTTTTACGCCACATCTCAGGAGAAATCAACGTGGAGGTCTGCGATCCCAAATCCTCTCCAAACCACAGGGCGTCCACCCCCATCCGAGTCAGATTCAAGGCAATCTGTGTGGTCCAGTATTCGACTTTATCATATAGCGCCGCCAGCCAATCCTCCTGCATCGCCATGGCCATCAGATGGGTTTCCAGGCCGGTAAGCTGCCAGGCCAGCTCAAACAGACTCAGTTCACAGTCGCCAATCACGAAATAATCATTACCATATCGTTGAATGTCCTGAATCGCCCTGTCAAATCGGCCCGGAGCATTGGGGTCTGGGAAAGGATAGGTTTCGATGTCCCGAATCAAGGCCGCCGTTTTTAATGGAGGCTCAACCACTTCGACATAGAGCTGTGTCGGCTTCATTTTCATGCCGAATTCATTGGTTGTAATATCGTCTCCGGCCGGAGTGGGGACAAAGCCAGAAGCGATGGTTCCGCCGACCACCACACAGTCGCTGCCCAGGCGGGTCCGAATCTCATTAGCGGATATACGATAGGATAAGTCCTCGTAATAGGACCAACTAAAACCGGGATCGACATTCATCTGCCTTGAATAATGGTCAATCAGGGACTTGCATAAATCAAACTGAATTGGAATACGGTCGGGACAACCTTTTCGGGACAGCGCCAGTCTGACTCTTTGTTTGGATTTCACAATACGGTCCTTT
>JAFGQP010000186.1 GCA_016935635.1 Sedimentisphaerales bacterium | reverse complement strand
TCATTGATGTGCAGCGGCATGGCAATAATTTCGCCGCTGACAAAACTTACTTCCTCGGTGGTGTTGGGACCGGAGATAATCCGGCACATGCCCATGTCCCAGCCCGACACGGCCTGGACCAGATAAACCGAGATCGTCTTCTGATAGATCCCGCAGTAGCCGTTGGCCTCAATCTGAAAGATGGGACGTGCCCCGATAAAGGTGGCAAACGAAATCTTATAATCCGCATGACTCTGGGGGAACGAGATCGTCGTGGCCGTCGGACTGTTTTCAAGGGCTTCCAGCATGTCGACCTGCTGACTCATCCAGAATACAGCCTTCTCGTAGGCCGCTTCTGCGGCGGCGGCGGCGGATTCCTGACTTTTGTATCGCACCGCCTGAATCAGTTTGCCTTCGGCGACCCGGATCAGGGAAAGTCCCGCGATGGTCAGCAGCACCATCAGGATCATCACCATAGCCAGCGCTGAGCCGTTGTGTCGTTTATTTCGATGAGACTGTCGTGATTTCATGTTTCCATTCAATCAGATCGATTCGCCGCCAGGGATTATCGAGGCCAGGCGGATCGCAGTAATGTTCCAAACATAATTTCAATGGAATCTTTATTTTCGTCGGTCAGAATAATTTTCGTATTGACACAGCCGCTGCCCTGTCCGCCGGACATGACATGGCTGAATAATTTGCTGTTGGCGGCGGTATCGACCTTTTGGGTCAAAACCTGGGTGTTTTGGATGTGGGCGGTTTGCCGCATCTTGTTGACCACGGCGCCGACATGGTTGACGACGCGCCCGATATCCAGTTTTAATGCCGTTCCGTCCAGATAGAACAGGGCGTAATGTGTGCCGGTGTTGTCGTCTTCAAAAATAGTCTCGGCAGGCTTTTCAGGATCGAATTCATCCTGCCAGAAGCGGAACTCCACGGCCTGCCCGGCGGCAATACTTTCTCCTGAAGGAGGCGCAGCGGGTGTAAAGGTATTGTTTTTAATGGTATAGACAGTATAGTTGGTCAGATTGGACTGTCGCCCGATTTTCTGAATGGAGGCCATCAGGGCCAGAGAATCCTGGCGAATCTGGCTGTGTGTATCATTGTACAGCCGCTGCCACGAACGCGATGTCCCGGCCAGCAGGGTCGCAACGGCCACCAGCGGAATGGCAATGATGGCAATGGCGATGAGCAATTCGATCAGAGAAAAGCCTGAACAGGTTCTACCTGGATGTCTATGGAGTACTGGCATGACTTATCCTCCCGCCTCATCCCGACGGACATACGTGGCCATAATATAGGAAGGATCACCGGCAGTCAGTTTGCTGGTACTGTAATCTGATTTCCAGCGTATCGTCACCTGAATCTGGCGGATCGTTGTCATCGACAGCGTATTCTCGTCGATGTCTTTCCAGTAAACTTCAGCAGTCATCGGCAGCCGGTCGATGGTTGCAGTGTATTGATTGCTTTTGGAGACCTGGTCAAATCCCGCGTCCAGATCTTCAAGGTCAAAGTGTTCGTCGCCGCCGGTCTTTTTCCAGTTGTCCAGGATGAATCGGGCGGTCCGCGCGGCCGTGATTTCCGCATTCGCACGCACTGCCATTCGGGTGGCCAGGTAGTGATAGCCGAGAGTGCCGACAGACAATATCGTTAAAATCAGAATGGCAATCACCATCTCCAGCAGGCTGAATCCGCTGCGGGAATGTGTGGCTCCTGATGGATGATAATGCCGTGTTCTCATAAATTCTGCGTCGGACCAGAAAGCACCGGGGTTAGGTTAAAGACAAAGAGGAGGCTGTTGCCGAGTACAGCCTCCTCTGGATATATCCTGAATGCGGAATGGACTATTGCCAGGTGCCGTCGGCTTTGAGTGTTTTGCTTCCCGACGGAGCGTTGGATTGGCTGCCTTTGACGGTGACCTGAGCGTTGCCATTGGCATCGACGCTGTCAATGGTATAATCGCTCGGAACAAAGTAGGTCCCGGTCAGGTCGGCCTTGGTGAAACCCAGGGCGGACTGATTTGCAGCGTCGCCTAACGAGCCGGTGAGGCCTTTTCCGTTTTCGGCATAATAGACACGGATGGCGGATTTGATAGTCCCGGCTGTGGCGTTGGCTTCCGCCCACTTGGCCGAATCAATTCGACCTCGCATCAGCGGAATAGACGCTGCGGCAAGAATGCCGACAATCAGCACCACGACCATCAGTTCGATGAGTGTGAAGCCTTTTCTTGTCATACTACTGTCTCCTGATAAAATGAAGTAACGTTACTTGCCGTCATCTACGGACGGTTATTGATACATTTTGTTATCATATCGTTTTTTTAAAGCAGCCGCTTAACCATGGATTTTTCATTTTTTAAACCTGAATGGAAAAAATGGGCAGATACATAGCCAGCACGACCACTAACACGATCGACCCTACAGTGACAATCAAAACCGGCTCAATCAGACTCAGCATGATGGTGATTAGGCCGTCCACTTTTTTCTCGTAATAGAAGCTGGTCTTGTCCAGAACCGCCGACAGCGAGCCGCTTTGTTCGCCGATCTGGGTCATTTTGACCGCAACGCCTGGAAAGAAGCCGACCATTTCCATGCTTTTGGAAATGTTGGTTCCTTCCACGATATAATCCCGAGTCTTGATGACACCCTCGCGAAACATCTCGTTGGTGGTCATATTGGCCAGAATTCCGAATGCGTCCAGAACGGAGACTCCGGATGCAATCAGCGTCGATAGCGTTTTACAGAACTGCGCAACAAAGGCCATTTTTTTGATAGGCCCGATTAACGGCATCTTGATCATGAGTTCGGAGAAAAAACGCCGGCCTTTGGCGGTTCGACAGAAAAGCACGGCCATGACAATCGTCAGTGCCATCCCACCGAGGATGAAAATGGCGTTATTCATGAGAAAATGATAAACCGCCATAAAGCCTCGGGTGAATGCCGGCAGGTTGCCTTTGAACTGATCAAACAGAATGGTAAAGCGTGGAATAATCAGGGTCATCAGGGCAATCACGATACCAATGACAAAAAAGATGACAAAAATTGGATAGGCCAGTGCTCCGCGGACCTTGCGAACCAGCTTGTCGCGATTTTCATAATATTCGCCCAGACGCTGCAGGCAGGTCGTGAGTGTGCCGGCCGTCTCACCGGCCTGAAGCATGGCGCACGCTAATTTATTGAATACTTTGGGGTGATCGCTGGCAATTTCCGACAGCGACTGACCCTGCTGCATCCGTTCGGACATGTTTTTTAAGACATGTTGAAAATACTTATTGGGGACTTCCTCGGCAATGGTTTCGATGGCGGTGGTAATGGGTAATCCGCCGGAAATCATCGTTCCCAACTGCCAGCAGAAGGAAGCAAGATCATGGGATTTGACGGACCTGCCGTGAACCGTGGCGACTTTCGAAGCCGCTTCGGACATGCGTTCCCGGATAGATACCGGCGTCAGAAGTTCATCCCGCAGAATCGCCAGGATTTCTTCCTGAGAACCTGCCTGGCGAACACCTTCGCGACAGGCACCCTGAGTATCCCATGCAACATATTCAAATGTTTTCATAGCGGTAGAATCCGTATTATTTAAAACACCAACCGATTTGTCGTCGGATTGGCCAGGGTGAATCGGTAAAATTTGCGTTGCATGACCCTATAGAATGGAATGGTCCGCAAGGACTGATAAAAATGCCCTTGGCGGAACTAAAACCGGACCCGCAGCTATGGATGGTGTGGCGGATTTAAAGTACGAGCGGATTATGTTTACATGAAACGTCTGATAACGCACCCTGAGCGTGTTTTCTCTGCCTGAAGGCTTATGATTACAATTTGGGTCTTTTTGAATTGGCCAGCAGTTTCAGGCCGCCAAAATAAATGCCGAACAGCGAGACGATAATCATGCCGAATAAGCGATAAAATACTGATAAAACGATTCCCGCCCCCGCCGCCAGCCCCATTTGGTGGGCGAGCAGTCCATAGGCAATTTCTCGAATGCCGACGTTGCCGGGAGTAATGATAATGTAGCTGCTCAGCTTAAGCAGGATAAAAAAGACCGCCAAAGCGGCAAGGGTGATGGCCTCCTGACTTCCTGAAAGACAGAGATAGAAAATCAGGATGTTGTTGGCAAAATTGGTCGTATTTAGAACTATGACACGAATCAGCATTTTAGGGTCGTTTATCCCCTGAACAGCGATAGTGATCATGGTTGAAAGATGTTCATGCAGCCGGCCGAGCCAGCCAGCGCGAATAGTGGTTTTTTGGAGTACTTTTTCCAGCAATAAGGGAATAAACCACCCGATACCAAGCACGCCTAAAATGATCCATATTGATATCGAACTTATTGCGAACGTTGGAGCAGATAAAGCAAATATGGCTATCGACAGAAGGATATTCATGGCTGCATCCAGCCACAAAAAGCACAAAAATCCCCCGATATATCGGGTATAGGAAATTCCAAATTTGTGTTTGAGATGGATTGCCCGCCAGACACCCCCTGCCTGCGGGGCGACGCTGCTTAGAAATCGTCCTATAATAATTGTCTTGAAAAAGTCAATAAATGGGATTTTGGTCCCGGCACAACACATGATGACATAATATAAGTTAAGTGAATACAACCACAAATGCAGCGTGAAAAGCCCCAGAAGAATCAGCAGAATAGGCCAGGACAATGAACCAAACAAACCCAAATCCTGACGATTATGATAAAAGTGCCAACCCACCCATAAAACGCAAAATACCGCCAAAACCCACTGCAGGGCTTTGCGGTATTTTGGCACAAAACTCACCTCGGGCCTTATCTCGCCAGATTCTGTTAAGTTGTGCTCCTGATTCTCTTTATGAAACGTCTCGGACACGCTGTGTCTCAAAACGACTGTTTAATCAACGGCGACGACTTCTTTGATATCGCTGATTTTCTGACGAAGTACACGTTCTACCCCCATTTTCAGGGTCATACGAGCACCTGGACAGCCCCGACAAGCACCCTGAAGCCGCACTTTGACCGTTTTGTCAGCATCCACGCCGACCAGTTCGATATCTCCGCCGTCATTTTGAAGCATCGGGCGAATGGATTCGATTATTTCGGCTACCTGTGACTCAAACGTCTTACCGCTGCATCCGCAACTATCGCACATTGTTATTCTCCTGATATTATTTTAATACGAAGGCATATTCTATTGCCCCGGGTTCTAATTGTCTAATGTTTTTATGGCAACCCTAATCATAGTTTTCGCTGATTGTTTTTGTTCGTCAAGAAACTTAATGGCTGTTGTTGTATAAAAGCTGATTCCGGTATTGTTTAGGGGTCTTTTTGGTGATTTTCTTAAAGATTCTGCAGAAATAGACCACATCATTGTACCCGCAGCGCTGGGCGATATGGTAGAGCGAAAAATCGTAGTTTTGCAGCAGGAATTTGGCACGGTTGATCCGAACGTAGTTCACATAATCGCAAAACTTCATATAGCCATTGGTTTTAAACATTCTGGATAGGTGATTGGGGGATATATCATAATGTTTGGCAACCGAGTCCCGCGAAAGTTCATTCTGGAAATTTTCCTGGATATAGATGCAGATTTCCTGGAACAGAAGATTGGAGTGTTTCGACAGGGGTTTGTTGTATTCTTCGAGACGGATAATATAGCAGGACAGCAAAGCCATAATCAGGTGATTAAAGGCCGAATATGGTTTTTTCATCTGATTCAATTCGAGAATTGAATCAATCAGTTTTTGCTCCGGGCCGGCAAGAGTATGCTGCAGAGCAATTTTGTCCGCTTTGACCTCCGTATTGGATGTTACCAGGCTGATGCCGGTGTGTCGTTTGCCGAACAGAAAGTGGATTGCCTGGGATTGGGTGTTCATATCCGGCTTATCCCAGCAGTTGGGTGGAATAAAAAGGGCCTGGCCGGGTTGGATAGATACTGAGGTCACTTTTCGATTCTGTTCCAGTTCTGTTACATAAGTCCCGTTGGTAGAGAGAGTTAATCGTGGAAAATGGACGGCAAATGCCAGCAGAGGCGGCGGTGTTTTATTGCTGGCGAAAATGACCTCATGGATGCCTGGGCCGGCAATTATTGTCTTAAGGCATTCAATAATGCGTAACTGTGTTTCCATGTGCTACCTTGTCGTTTCTGATTTTGTACTAAAACACCCCAATAGATGGCTGCTGATGTGTATTCGTTACATCCATCCGGTTTTTCATTCAAATCAGCCAATATGTTACGAAAATCATATAATTGTCAATCAGGATAAATACGGATGCGTGCTATGTCAAGCGTAAAATATTTTATATAAAGTAATTATGATATTATGGGACAAGACTTATTTTTGGTTTTTTAATTATTCAACGTTACAAATGTGTAAATATTGGTAGTTTATTCCTATATCATTCTGTCTTGTCGGCAGGTATAATTTTCAAACATAATGGAGATGAACCCAAATTACTTTCCAGTTAAAACAGGTGGTTTATGAAGCAGTTTTTTCGAAATCAGAAGCAGTATCTGTTGAGCGGGGTGTCGTATGCGATACCTTTTATCGCTGGGGGTGGTATTTTAATTGCGTTTGCATCCAGTTTTGTAATGGGACCATCAGGTCCGGATTTTTCAGATAGTCCTATTTTAAAGCATATCAACTCGATAGGTGGAGAAGCCTTCAAGTTGATGCTTCCAATTCTGGCGGGATATATATCATACGCCATTGCAGGTAAGCCTGGATTAGTAGCCGGTTTTATCGGAGGCTCTATGGCAGGCATTCCTCAGCAGGTAGATGGCCGATCTGCCCCCGCTGGATTTCTGGGGGCGCTGTTGGCGGGGCTTGTTGCGGGGCACTTGGTTGCGTGGCTCAAAAAGATGCCGGCTCACAAACTCCTTCGCCCGATTATGCCTATTTT
Organism: Sedimentisphaerales bacterium; assembly: GCA_016935635.1. Taxonomy (GTDB): domain Bacteria; phylum Planctomycetota; class Phycisphaerae; order Sedimentisphaerales; family Anaerohalosphaeraceae; genus Anaeroglomus. The sequence continues at coordinate 640 of JAFGQP010000186.1, read as the reverse complement.
AATTATTCCGGTGATTTCTGCGATTGTGATTGGAACCATGATGTATTTTGTCAGTCTGCCAATCGCTCAAATTATGGTTGGACTTGATACCTGGCTAAGAGGAATGCAGGCAACCAGTTCAATTATTCTTGCCCTGATATTGGGGGCGATGATTGCCTTTGATATGGGCGGGCCGGTGAATAAGGCAGCATTTTTCTTTGGGGCGTCCTTGATTCAGCAGGGCAATGTCCAGGTGATGGGAGCAGTTGCCGCGGCTATTTGTACGCCGCCGCTGGGGATGGGCCTGGCAACATTGATACGACGAAAACTCTGGACTGAGGAGCAGCAGGAAAGCGGCATTGCCGCGATGGGGATGGGGCTTGTTGGTATTACGGAAGGGGCAATTCCGTTTGCCGCGGCCGATCCACTCCGTGTAATACCCTGTATCATGCTGGGGTCAATGACGGCGGCAGTAATTGCGATGCTCAGTAAAGTTGGAGATCATGCACCGCATGGTGGCCCTATTGTATTGTTATTAGTTGATAATAAATTATTCTATATTTTATCGATTATCGCAGGAACGATTGTGACTGCATTCTCTATCAATCTGTTAAAAACGCTGACCGGCGTTAAAAAGGAGGCCTGATTATGAAATTTATCG
>JAFGQP010000185.1 GCA_016935635.1 Sedimentisphaerales bacterium | reverse complement strand
CTAATAAAAAGATTATTATTACGATATGGTATTACGTATCCGGATCATCCATATTTTCTATAGGCCTGAAAATAACTTCTATTTTCCACCCCAATATTCTGGTATAAACTCTGGGTGTTCGATGAGATACTACTGACGGGGAATATAAAAAGTACCGCCGGGGCTTATGGCATCGGGATATGGGATTGTTCCATCCGGACGGATCGATATCTTCATCAATGTCATCCCTGACACAGAAAGACTTTCCACATGACCATCCGTATATCCTGCCCGAATCTGAATATCAATGGCGGCCAGGGTAAGCTGGCCATCGCTATTCTGTCTGGACCAGAAATCACAGGAAACTGGAGTGCCTGGAGTTATCGAAGCGGACGGAATTTTTTCGCAGCTTCCAAAGGCTTCACGGGTTCCATAGGCCAATTCATTCCTCCAATGGCCATAACCAAAATAATCACTGATTAACAGTTTACTTTGACGACGGTCTCCGCCGGCGGATTTGGGGCCAGTAAAAGCACGTTTGTATTCAGCAAGATAACCCACATAATTCCAATACAAACAGTAATTCCCAAATAGCGGATCTTCAACGGCAGTATTGGGAGCAGGATTATCCCAGGAATCACCGCCCTCCCACGCCTGTTGAGCAAAGGGGTATTTGGCCGGGGAAGAAGGACAGAACATTGTGGAGGAGGAATCAATATAATCATTCAGATAAGCTGCCACTGACCGGTACGATGAGGGAGTTTGTTTTTGAAATCCGGCCAGCACAGTCGGCTCATGCCAGCTCCAGGCCGTCCCTTTTCCTAATTTTGCCACTGATTCGGGAAAACGATCCTCTTGATCCGCGGCATAGCAAAAAACACCCTCAGCAATTTGCCTTTGATTTGTTGCAGATACCAGAGAGCGTACTTTCTGTTTGACCTTTGACAGGGCAGGTACAAGCACGCCCACCAGCAGACTGATAATACACACAACCACCAGCAACTCTATTAAAGTAAAGGCTTTTTTGTGCAATCGACTCACTTGTATCCGACCTTGTCTATGCTAATTTACACCATTACTCCTCATGGCTACGGCTCTATCAATAGCCAGTTTACAATAAACCATTGTAAATCTTTTATCTCAACATGTCCATTGGTATTTGTATCCCCTTGCAGCGGCCAGGGGCTTTTACTTGCAAAAGGTGTACCTCCATAAGCTCCCATATTGACACGGCCGCCATTTGGCATGGCCTCCCGCATTGGGTTCTGTACAGCTAACCCCGAATCAATGCAAGGGCTTTGAACCAGATCGGTTACCCAGATATCCGGATTTTGACCGGGATTAATGTTTGGCAGGCACCTGCCACTGACGGATTTAAGATGATAGTCATTATTGGCTGGGTCGGCAAATAATGGATCCTCGCTGATATTGCCTTCCCCCGCAACGGCCCTTTGAACACAACAATAGTTGATATTGGCCGCAAAGGCTTCGGTATATAGATCACTGCTGGAGTTATACCAGAAAATACAATTCTGAATTATCGGGAAAGAATACCCCCACGAATCTACACCATATTGATTATTGACAAATGTTATCTGCTTGAGCGTCGGGCATCCAGAAGAAATAGATACCCCAACCATGCTGTCCCGGATAATGAAATTTTCAATCACAGAATCGGCCTGTTCACCAAAATAAAACCAGAATGCATAATCACCGGGGCTGCGAATGATTGCCGGCTCAGCAGCACTTCTAAGGGTAATCGCCTTACCGAGAAAACCGATGGATTCGGTATAAATTCCCGGCCAGACCATGACCATATCTCCGGAATCTGCCATATCGATCGCATGCTGGATGGTTTTAAAGGCTGAGGGCCGCCCCTGCCCATTACTCTTGTCACTACCCGTGCTGCCATCTACATGCCATGTCTTGCGATGAAAGATCTCATTAGCGGATAAGGCATAGTTATAAATTCGAATATTGTCCAGTGTGCCTCTCCACCAATTTCCATCCTCCGGATGCTGGGGATCTCCTCCGATCCAGAAGTCATACTCGCTCCATGAAACCGATCCAGAGGCATCGGCCTGAGCGTCAAGAACCTCATCCAGATAGAGATACAGTTTTTGGGCTGTATGGTCATAGACCGCGGCAAGATGATGCCATAATCCATCCATTACGATTGTTGAACCGACAAGATATGAGGTTCCGTCAAGACCTTCACACGAAAAAAAGGCCTTCTGGCTGGCCCCTTCAACACCAAGCTGCCAACTGCTACTGCCTTTGGAAATAATCGTTTGATTATGCGTATTTACGCTGGTCTTAATCCATGCATCAATGGTAAACGAACTATCCAGGACTGGAAATGAATCCGCATCAATGGCAATATAATCCTGTCCATCCAGATAAACTGCTCCGGAGCCCACTTTGGCCCCCGATGCGGGGACCCATACCGGACTTCCATAAGGTACACCATCAAACGATGACTGACTATCCTGGGCATTCATATCCAGACGCCAATATGCCAGCAGTTGCGGCGGCAATCCATCCGGCCCCCAGGGTAAACTTCCATTCCATGATTTTGAGAATATGGAAAAATCGTGGATGTTGACAATGCCATCATTGTTGAAATCGCAGGAACTCTGTGCGAAGGCGCATGGACAGAGAAAGACTGCCGCTGCTGCCCAAAGCAGTGCAAACAGTCTTTCCAACTTGTCCTCTTCAACCATCTTCATCCTTCTCACAGGCTCTCCGAAGCCAGCTTGATAAGCCAGTTCACCGGCTGTTTTATCAGGGTTTGAGCACTCGGAAGCGATGTCGGCACGGCGACAGCACCCCCAGCCGGTCTGGTCTCTGAATAAGCAAAAAGAATCTCTCCGCAGGCATTTCCCGATGCATCCAGAAATGTAATCTTTTCAATCCAATCCTGCTCCATATTCAGCAGATATTCAATCTTTCCCTCTTTCAGCAGAAGCGTCACCTTAGATGCAGCGGTATCGGCCAGCAACTGGGCTTGAAATGGGACAGATGCGGCGGCGGCATCCCGGCGGACACTGTCAAGGCAATGGAGACCCATCCAGGGTTTATTCAACCCCGCGAATAAGGCGTTCGGACCATACACGGTCACAATTCCCGAAGAATCTTTCTTCAATGCTCCGCCGGCAGAATCATATAACTCGGTCTGATTGCCGATTTTCACAGACAGCCAGGCAGGTTTTGTCTGGCTGATTCCGTAATAGAACGGCATTTGCCCCTGGCCGGTAATATGCTGGTCTTTGTAATATCCCGTCATAGTGAAAGAACACCAGCCCTGGCGATGGATTGCATCTCTCCGGTCCTGAACCGCAGATTGCGATGACCAGTTATAATGGAACCGTTCTTCCATCAGGGCATCGTAATTCTGCAATGTGAAGGTTGTATCTGGTTTATCCTCGGTTCGTGAGGCTACCATCAAGAATGCCTTCGAAGCGGCATAAGGCCTCCGCAAAACCGGGTTCCGGTGTTCAATGGCCGCGATAAATGTTTCCAGCTCTGGGCTGTCGGCGGGAAGCTGCATGACCGACAAGTCCGGATTCCAATAACGGGCATTGCGAATCACGGCACCTGAATGGGTGTTGTCAAATAAATAATTACCCGTGTCGTTCTGAAGTGTCTGATATGTCTTATCCTCTTTCGAAACAGACAGTCGCATCATAACCGGTCCGCTGCTGCCCTGTGGATAATAATAGTATCCTTCCATATCCGTATAGGGAGAGAGAATACGTCCAGAGTCCTGGGCAACCATGGACGAGGATGGATTGGACAACGATTGTGCCGCATGATTGCCGTTCAGGGATTCATGTGCCACAACACCTACGGTAACAACACTTGCGGTTGTCAGCAGCAAGACTGTTTTTGTCGTCAATACCCCAAGAGTTGCTGCCGCAGCACCGACAGAAAGGGTGGATGATGTAATGCAAACCTGAGCTGCCGAGGCTTCACTGGACGCAGTCATTTTCCCAAATAAAACCAGCGCCATGACCAGAGATTTTTTTCCAAATCCGGAATTGAAAAGCAGCTTTTGAAGTTTATTTTTTGTCCGGAAAAATAAAATTCGGACACTCAATTCCGACATTCCCATAACCTGGGCAATCTGAGAATAGGGCATATTCTCATAACACCGCATGGAGAGAACTGCTTTTTGCTGGTCATTGAGAGTTAATACCGCCTCAAAGACAGTTTGTTTGATTTCATCATGAATGACATTGGCCAGCCCTTCAAGATTTGCAGGTTTTGCAGCCAGTTGCTCGGCATGCTGCTGCAGGAGGTGCTTCTGCCGTGTCTGGGTTCGGGATTGCATACGAATCTTATTCAGGGCAATCTTGCACAACCAGGGCCAGAAACGATCGCCATTCCGTAATTGTCCAAATATCTTATACATTTCCAGAATCGTCTCCTGAACGATATCGTCGGTCATATCCTCCGACAAAGTAATCCGAAACACATAACTGCGAAGTGAATCGTAGACCGACTCTGCCAGAACCGGCAAAACCTCAGTCTGCCCCTGAATCGCCTTTTCGGCCAGCACATTATAATCATGTTGTTCGATCACTTCACACCCAACAAAAGGTGCTCTAAGCACTAATTTGTTTCAATAAAAATCAGAATTTATTTTAGATCCCCTTGTCATTGATGTTTTGGTTTTATTTTAACATTTTAGATAAACAAATGCAAGTTTTCAGCCTTTTCATGCCATAAACGCAGGCCCCTGCTCGCTCTCAGCAGGGGCCATTGAAATAGGACTTTAGGGGCAGGAAGAATAGATTGCATAGCCCAAATCGCCTCTTTGACGCTATTCCTGACAAGAGCCATCCTGTTTTTGGTCGCGAGTCTGATCCTGTTTCTGGTCTTGAATAGGATCGCAAGTTTCATCGCAAGTCTTTTTCTGATCACGAGTTTGAGTTCTTGTCTGGTCCGGCGTGCCGTCCTGATCGCCCGCGCCATTGGCCTTCAGTACTGTTTGCTGACATGTGCCATCCTGTTTCTGTTCCCGG
>JAFGQP010000021.1 GCA_016935635.1 Sedimentisphaerales bacterium | reverse complement strand
ACCCAATCGCGCGCAATCATAAAATCTGGCCTTGGTAAAAAATAGTACCCTTACTTACGCAAATCGAGTGCCGAACACTATTGGGTCGCCCCTATTGTTTTGAATAGATTTGAAATTTGAAATTTCAGATTTCAGAAAAGGGGCAGGCTTGGGGGGATTGTCATAGATACGATTCTATGTCGATTGAATTGTGAGGCTATATATTGTGCATTATTTAGATATGATTTTACTTTATTAGAATAAAATATTTGCTGCCTAAATGTATTTTTTCTTGACAATAAGAATTATTCTTATATTGTAATTATTAGCAATTATAAATTCAAAGGGTCGAGAATGATTATGCTGAATCCAAGGCTACTTAATCAAAGCAGAGCAGTCCGACAGGGAATCCGGGAGGTCATTTCGATTTTTCTTTCATTACAAGGCAACCCGGTCAAAGCATTTCGGGTGTGTGTTTCCATGCCATTATTCATTTTTTTGTGTTAAAACAGAACTAACCTATGCACAAAGGAGAAACACGATGCAGGATGACAAGAACAAACTGACCACCAATGCCGGGGCGCCGGTGCCGGATAATCAAAATGTGATGACGGCCGGGCCGCGCGGGCCGCAACTGCTTCAGGACGTCTGGTTTCTGGAAAAACTGGCGCATTTTGATCGGGAAGTGATTCCCGAGCGACGGATGCACGCCAAGGGGTCCGGGGCTTACGGGCACTTCACGGTAACGCACGATATTACCCGGTACACCAGGGCCAAGATTTTCTCGACTATCGGCAAGAAGACGGATTTATTTGTGCGGTTTTCGACTGTGGCGGGAGAACGCGGTGCTGCGGATGCCGAGCGGGACATCCGGGGCTTTGCGGTCAAGTTCTATACCGAACAAGGCAACTGGGACCTGGTAGGCAATAATACGCCGGTGTTTTTTTTGCGGGATCCGCTGAAATTCCCGGATTTGAATCATGCGGTTAAACGCGATCCGCGGACCAATCTGCGCAGTGCGCTGAATAACTGGGACTTCTGGACGTCGCTGCCGGAGGCGCTGCACCAGGTGACGGTGGTCATGAGCGATCGGGGTATTCCTGCAACGTATCGGCACATGCATGGATTCGGAAGCCATACGTTCAGCATGATTAATGCCAACAATGAGCGTTTCTGGGTCAAGTTTCATCTGAGGACTCAGCAGGGCATCAAGAATCTGACGGATGAAGAGGCTGAGAAGATTATCGGCAAGTGCCGCGAGAGCCATCAGCGTGATTTGTATGAGAGCATCGAAAAGAAGGACTTTCCGCGATGGAGGATGTATATTCAGGTGATGCCGGAACTGGAGGCAGAGAAAGCCCCCTACCACCCGTTTGACCTGACCAAGGTATGGTATCACAGCGATTATCCGCTGATTGAGGTGGGGGTGCTGGAGCTGAACCGCAACCCGGAGAATTATTATGCCGAGGTGGAACAGGCAGCGTTTAATCCGGCCAATATCGTGCCGGGTATCGGATTCTCGCCGGACAAGATGCTGCAGGGCCGGCTGTTTTCCTATGGGGATGCACAGCGGTATCGGCTGGGCGTCAATCACCATCTGATTCCGGTCAATAAGGCACGATGTCCATTTCACAGTTATCATCGGGACGGGATGATGCGGGTAGACGGCAACTACGGCAGCACACGGGGTTATGAGCCCAACAGCTATGGCGACTGGCAGGAGCAGCCGGAATTTGCCGAGCCGCCGCTTAAAATCAACGGTGCGGCGGATCACTGGAATTTCCGGGAGGATGATGACGATTATTTCAGCCAGCCGGGCAAGTTGTTTCGACTCATGACACCGCAGCAGCAGAAAGCCCTGTTCGGCAATACCGCACGGGCAATGGGCGACGCACCGGAGATGATTAAGATTCGTCATATCGGCAACTGTCTGAAAGCAGACCCGGCTTATGGTGAGGGTGTGGCCAGGGCGCTGGGGATTCCGTTGAGCAAGGTACCGAAATAGCACAAATCAGGTATACAAGTATACAGGTATAAATGTATACAAGAGCAAAAATCCTGAATATGAAAGACTAAATTCTAGACAAATTCGAAATCTGGAAAATCAAATGAACACAACAAAGGGGGCGATCTGCGGGTCGCCCCTGTTGTTTTGGATGAAATTGACTGAAACAGACCTAATGAGTATCGTTTTGCCGCAAGGATGCCCATAGAATACATTGAGATGATAGATCGCCGCGCCCTGGGCAGACAATTCCGTTTATTTTTTCGTTCATTCCGTTATAATACACGCCATCGGACAGTGGGTCCTGCAATACGATTCGATGGATTGTGAAAGGTTTGATTCTGTGACGAACAGTGAAGCGATAACGTATTCTCCGGCGGGATTGGCCGAGCCGCGTCGGCGGCTTGCGGCAGCGATGATGGTGTTTATTGCGTGCGCGTGCGGGTGGTTTATGATGGAGCTGGAAATCCTGGGCGTGCGGGTGCTGGTACCCTATTTCGGCAGCGCGGTGTATGTGATTACCGGCAGCGTAATCGGGGTGTTTCTGCTGAGTCTGTCGATTGGCTACCTGCTGGGCGGATGGCTGTGCGGTAAGATCAATGCATGGACCTCGCTGGGGGTGGTGATGGTTACGGTCGGGATATGGCAGTGCGGAATTCCGTTTTTTTCGGAGCCGGTGTGCAATGCAATATTTGACCTGGGGCTGGACGAAAAATGGGGATCGCTGCTGGCGTCGCTGGTACTGTTTGGGGCACCGACGGTGCTGCTGGGAACGGTATCGCCGACGGTGATGCACTGGCTGACCCGGCAAGCCAGTCAATCGGGATTTAATGCGGGACTGGTGATGGCGACTTCGACAATGGCCAGCTTTGCCGGGTGTGTGGTGACGGCGTTTTACCTGGTGCTGTATTCGCTGCGGAGGACACTTTGCATCTCGGGGATGATATTGGCAGGATTGGGAGTAATCGTATTGGCAGGCGTGATGATCTGGAGCCGAACAAGACAAGGGAAAGGACAACCGCAATGAAAAAATCGCTGCGATATACGGTTTTGGCGGGAATGATGTGCCTGATGTGGTTGTGGCCGGCGGGGTCGGTCTGCCGGGGGGCGCTGTATTCGATGGGCCGGGTGATTCATGAGAAAAATTCGCTCTACAACAGCATCTTTGTATATCAGGATGAGTCGGTGGTGACGCTGCGGTTCGGCAAACGAGCGGGGCTTCATATCCAGAGCCAGGTGGATATGGAGGACCTGCGGGAGCATCTGCTGGAGTATTCAAAGATGATGTTCTGCGGGCTGCTATATAATCCTCAGCCGAAACGGATGCTGGTGCTGGGGCTGGGGGGCGGGGTGATTCCGCGGGAGATGCGGTATTATTTTCCGGACCTTGAGATTGATGTGGCGGAAATTGACCCGGATATTCCGCCGATTGCAGCAAAGTATATGGGATTCAAGACGGATGACAAGCTTAAGGTGTATGTAGATGACGGGCGGATGTTTATTAAAAAGCAGCTCCGCCGCAAGCCTGTGCCGAAATATGATATTATTATTCTGGATGCATTTAACGGGGATTATATCCCGTTTCACCTGATGACGAAAGAATTTTTGAAGGAGGTCAGCGGGGTACTGGATGAGGATGGGGTGGTTGTGGCCAATGTGTTCTCGACCAACCAGTTGTTCGATGCGGAATTCAAGACGTTTCTGGATGTATTCCAGCGCTGTCAGGTGTTTTTCGGGGATTTGTCGGGAAATGCGATGCTGGTATCGCCGGGGACCAAATGTGAGGTTTTGACCGTAGAAGAGGCGATGGACAGAGCCGAACAGATCCAGCAGACACTGGAGTTGTCGTTTGATCTGGTGGAGGTGGCGAGCTGGCTGGCCCCGGAGGCGGTTCTGGACCCGAAGGTCAGGGCGCTTACCGACGACCTGGCGCCGGTGAACTGGCTGCGGGAACAGGAGACGCGTTCCGAGAGATTCTCCGGCTCGGGACGATAACCAAGATTACAGCAACCCTATTCCCCAGATTTTAATCGCGCGGTTGTGAGATTTGGATTGCCGGGGGCGAGACGGGCTTCATGTCATGGCCGAGGTAGAAGCCGGGCTGGGTGGGCTGGTTATAGCCGACATTCTGCCAGGCAACGCTGAGACGATACACCGGGTCGTGCATTAATGTCGGCATACGAATCGTCGTTGGAATGGTCGTGGTGAAAATCCGCAACTGGCTGCCGTCACGCGTGGGCAAAATCAATTCTTCGCGCCAATCGCCAAGGATATCGGCACAGAGACAGGGACTGGATTTGGAACCGTTAATACGGATACAGTCGAAGTCTCTGGCTTCGAGGAGGCGGGTGGTTGACGCTTCAGCAGGATTCCATTTTTCGATGGTGGTGCCGTTGAGCATTTCCCGCAGGAGATCGCCATCCCACCAGATACCCATGTTGCAGGAGGAGGGTTTGCGGTCTGCGATTTTCTGGCCTTTGCAGTTGTAGAGTCCTTCCAAGCCGCTGCCGACGGCCCAGCATTCATAGCCGGGATGACGGGGGTCGATATCCATGGATACTCCCCGCACGGCATCGTTGGATTGCAGACCCCAGAGGACTTTGCCGGTGGCGGCATCGCGGAGATTGGCGCCATGGGGATGGCGGGGATTTTCGTGAATGCCGAAGACTTCCAGCCCGGGGCGGGCGGGGTCGATGTCGGATAAATGCATGGCGTCGCCGTGGCCCAGGCCCGTGGAATACAGTCCCCTGCCGTCGTCGTCGATAGCACAGGCGCCGTAGATGATTTCATCTTTGCCATCGCCATCCACATCGCCGACGGACAGGTTATGGTTTCCCTGGCCGCGGTATTTGTCGCCATCGGGAGCATTGTCGCTATCGAAAGTCCACAGATGACTCAGTTTGCCGTCGCGCCAGTTCCATGCGGCCAGCACAGTGCGGTTATAATAGCCGCGGCACATCACGAGACTGGGGCGCCGGCCATCCAGATAGGCGACACAGGCCAGAAAACGGTCCACGCGGTTGCCTGTGTTGTCGCCCCACGCAGTCACCTGTCCGCGCGGCGGAATATAAGGAACACTTGCCAATTCGGCACCGCTGCGGCCGTCAAAGACGGTCAAAAACTCGGGGCCGTCTAGAATTTTGCCGTTTTCGTTGCGGTAGTCGGAATCGGGGTCACCGATGACCTTGCCTGTGCCGTCGATGGTGCCGTCGGCAGTTTTGCAGGCAACTTCCGCCCTGCCGTCGCCGTCAAGGTCATAGACCATGAACTGGGTGTAGTGTGCCCCCTCGCGGATATTGATGCCCAGGTCAATACGCCAGAGGAATGAGCCGTCGAGCTTATAGGCTTCCAGCTTCATCTGGCCTGTAGTGCCGCTGCCGGAATTATCACGAGGGCGCATATCCTGCTTGAGAACGATTTCGTATTGGCCATCGCCGTCAAGATCCCCGACTGAGGCGTCGCCGGGACGGTGACGCGGGAGGGTTTTGAGGGGGATTGTCAGATACGGCTGGATGGGGGTATCGGCAGTTAATACCAGGGGCTTTCCGGCAGGCTTTTCCTGGCCGTCAAGAACGGTGCAGACCTGATAGCTTATCGCTGCAGAAAAATCCGCCTGGGTATCCTTAAAGCAGGTCTGTTCTTTGAGCGGGCCTGAATTGAGCCTGGTCGGGTTTTTGCCGTCGCGGGTGCGGATCAGATTGAATGCAATCTCTTTGGAATCGGTTCCCAGCAGCCGCCAACTGACAAAGACCGTGCCTGGGCCAGTGCGAAGTGCAACCAGGCCTCGGTCGAGGGATTCCATCTGGGCAGCGGCAGCCTGAGAGATACCTCCCAGGGCCAACCACAAAACGACGGCAGTGATACTGATGTATCGATACTTTGCAATCATACTTTTACTCCGAGTGCATCTGCTTGAGATATCATTGTGACGCAATCTTAAGGGGCAGAATAACGAAAAAACTTGAATGCACAAGTTGATTTAGGTAAAATTGTATTGGAATCGCAGGGAGAAAACGAATGTATGGATGGGAATTATCGTCTTGCTTTCTGTTCAAACGAACGGAAAGGGAATTGGGGAATAGGGTGGGCATGTCTATTGTCTATCATTTCTGTCGTAATAAACAAATCGGAACGAGGGTTTTAATGGAAAGGAACAATCTATGAAAACGTTATCCACTTTTTTTGCTGTTATCGTCATACTTGCACTGATGTGCGGGGGATTTGTTGGATTTGCCGCGGCCCAGTGTCCTGAACAATGGATAGGCGGCCATGGAATCCCGGGAGTCAGCGGCACCGTAAATGTCACGATGCCATGGGATCCAGATGGTGCCGGTCCCCAGCCGGAAATGCTGGTTGCAGGAGGCAATTTCACAATTGCCGGAGCAACTACAGCCAATCGGATCGCGGTCTGGGATGGCATTTCCTGGAAACCTCTGGGTGCTGGCATGAATGCTGAGGTCAATGCCCTGACGGTCTATAACGGACAGTTGATCGCCGGCGGCAGTTTTACCACAGCCGGAGTACTGACCTGCAATCGCATCGCCCGCTGGGATGGGCTGACCTGGCAGCCGCTGGGAACGGGGATGAACTCCAATGTCTATGCATTGACAACTTTCGGGGGGCGCTTGATTGCTGCGGGACATTTCACCACGGCCGGCGGCGCGGCGGCCAATTATATTGCACGATGGGATGGGGTTTCATGGACCCCGCTGGGCAGCGGAATGGGTAATTATGTGCTTGACCTGCAGGTCCACAATGGTCTGCTGGTGGCCGGCGGTGCATTTACCACGGCCGGAGGCAACCCTGCCAATTACATTGCCCGCTGGACCGGCGCGGCCTGGCAGAGTTTCGGCGATGCTCTCAATTCATATGTACAAACACTATCCATTTATGATGGTCAACTGGTTGCCGGAGGCGAATTTAACAAAGTCGGACTCAACACGGTGAACTATGCGATTCGATGGGATGGAACGGCCTGGCAGTCTTTTGGCACAGGGGTCAATTCCAGCGTCTATTCCATGACGGAGTATGCAGGCCAGCTTGTCGTTGGCGGCGATTTTTCACAGGCCGGCGGAAGTCCTGCATCCCGGATCGCCGCATGGAATGGTGCGTCATGGCAAAATCTTGCTGACGGAGCCAACAACCGGGTTGTCACGCTGTGCAGTTATGGCGGACAGTTAATCAGCGGCGGGAATTTCACCCGGATCAACGATGTGGCCACCAACTATCTGGCCCAATGGGACGGCAGTGCCTGGCAATCCCTCGGCAAGGGATTGTATTATAATGGAAATCAAGCCAGTGTGGTTGCCCTGACTGTGTATAATGGCGAGCTGATTGCGGGTGGGAAATTTGATGCAATCGGCAGTTCCCCGACAAGCTATATTGCACGGTGGGACGGGGCAATCTGGCATCCCATGGGCGGCGAGATTGACGGTATTGTTCGGGCCCTGATTGTCTACAACGGCACGCTGATAGCGGGCGGGGATTTTACCGGCCATATTGCCTGGTGGAATGGTACGGTATGGCAGACCCTGGGCGGAGGAACCGACCAGGCGGTTCGAGCCCTGGCCATTTATAATGGACAACTGATTGCCGGCGGTGATTTTTATGTCACCGGCTCAGGACCGGCTGACTTTATCGCCGCATGGGATGGGGCATCGTGGCAGCCGCTCAATTTCGGTGTCAACAATGTTGTCCGGGCCATGACGGTCTATAACGGAGAATTATTTGTCGGGGGAGACCTTACCGCCGCCAGCGGGATTCCGGTGTCATTTGTCGCCAGTTGGAACGGTTCCGTGTGGAAATCGGCGGCAGGCGGATTCAATGCCAGGGTCTATGCTCTGACTGTGTATGGGGCAAAACTGATTGCCGGAGGCGAGTTTACCAGCGCGCCGGGAACAATAGCCACACCGGTTAGTTATATCGCCGCGTGGGATGGTGTTGCATGGCAGCCCCTTGGCAGCGGTGTTAATTCGTGGGTGTATGCTCTGACAACCGCAAAGGGACGTCTGTTTGCCGGCGGCGTTTTTAATTACTCCGGAGGTAATACTTCTTATTACGCAGCGGGCTGGGATGGTGCAGTCTGGCAGCCCCTCGGCAGCGGAACCAATGATTATGTGTATGTCCTGCTGCCCTTCGATGACCAATTGGCGGCCGGCGGACGATTCACGATTGCCGGGGAAAGGGCTTCGGCCTATATCGCACGCTGGGGCACATCCCTGCCTGCGGACCTCAATTGTGACGGCCATACGGACTTGCTTGACCTGAGCATTCTGTCTGCCCATTGGCTCAAGCCGTAATAAACGTTTATTCAAAAAACATAATCTGACGGTAAAGAAAATAATAGATGGCGTTCACTCAGATGATGAACGCCATCTATATCATTACGCGAGGTTCAGGATCTCACCCCAGACCAAGGGGGTGGAGAAGGGATTGTTGTGTGTCTTGCACGAATGAAAGGATGGATGGATGAACCAGGTTGGATTGTGTGGTATGGCAGGATGCGGGATGACGCGAAGACGGTTTCTTGGCGGTTGTGCGGCCTGTGCGGCAGCGGGGTCTTTGTCGATGCTGCCGGGGACGGTCCATGCGGCAGAACAGGACAGCAAAACGCGAATCCGGATTATCTATTCTCTGCATGGGGCCCAGCAAACGGGGCCGGACTGGCCGAACAAGGGATTTGATTTCCAGCCGGTTATGCAGAGAGTTCGGGACGAATTAATAAAGCGCTGCCCGGGTTTTGAGTTTACAACCTCACTGGCCAATGGGCCGGAACAGGCCAAAGCCATTGTGGAACAGGACAAGGCCGAGCCGGTTGACGGGTACCTGGTGTACCAGATGAATTGCTGGAACCAGGTGGTTCAGACAATGGCAGCGACAGGCAAGCCGGTTCTGTATGCTGATTTTCAGTATGGCGGCAGCGGCGGATTTCTGGTTTATACGGCAGGATTTATTCGCAGGCAGGCACCGAATGTGGGATTTATTGCCTCATCACGTATTGATGATCTGGCTGAGGCGGTCAAGTGTTTCTCGCAGGCCAAAGGACAGCCGGCAGCCTACGATTTTGCCGGAGCGGTTTGCCGCGTTCGCACCTGGCGTACCTCTGCAGCAGGCGACCTGAAATGCACACCTGATACGCTTAAAACGCTTTCGGCAGAAGATTGTATTGACCGAATGAAGGCGGCCAGAATTCTGGCAGTACAGGGACAAAATGCGGGGCCTGCAAAGCCGGTGATGGGGATTCCGCTGGAGTATGTGTCCTTTGCGGAGGTCAATGAGGCCTGGGAGAAGGCGGATAAGGACCAGGCCAGGGACGTCGCCCGGCGGTGGCGAAAGACTGCCGCGGCTGTCATTGACGTTTCCGACGAGACACTGGATACATCGGCGGCGATGTATCTGGGGATGAAGGCGGTCTTGAAGAAGCACGAGGCCAATGCGATTACAGTCAATTGTCTGGGAGGATTTTACGGGGGCCATATTCACGCCTATCCATGCCTTGGATTTCATGAATTAGCCAATGAAGGACTGGTCGGGGCGTGTGAGTGCGATATCCGATCTACGGCGTCAATGCTCCTGCTGACCTCTTTAACGCAAGGCCGGCCGGGGTATATTTCCGATCCGGTGATCGATACGTCCAAACGACAGATTATTTATGCCCACTGTGTGGCCTCGAATAAGGTATTCGGTCCACAGGGGCAGGTGAACCCCTTTACGATTATGACGCATTCAGAGGACCGTCAGGGAGCATCGGTGCGTTCGATCCTGCCGGAAGGATATATGACCACGACAATACAGATTGAGCCGGCCCGCAAGGAAATCCTCTTCCATCAGGGCAAGGCTGTCGGCAATGATCCCGATGACCGGGCCTGCCGGACGAAACTGGCGGTCGAACCAGTCGGAGACCTTGAAAAACTCTTTACCCAATTGGATGTGTGGGGGTGGCATCGCGTGACCTGCTATGGCGACCTGAAGACCCCTATTTATGCGCTGGCCGATGCGATGGGCTGGAAGATGGTTGAAGAGGCCTAAGGCGACCTTGATTGATCGGCTTGATTTAATTACTGCTATTTCAACACAACGCCGTCCATGAGACTGTTCCCATGGACGGCGTTTTGTATAGGATTCGTTTGCTGCTTAATTCAATTGAAACTCCACAATTTCAATCGCTCGGCGGTCCGCCGGGGCGGGTATTGCGGCCGGGGCGGCTTGCATTGCAGGCTGCATCAAGGGGATGGATTGGGTATCCATCAGCCAGAATTCAATCCATTTCATCAAGTCATTCATATCAACTGAAGCAGGATTTTCATTATCCAGCTTCAGGCTATTGCACTGCATCCCGTAGAATCGGGCCATCAGAGCGAAATCAGCAGCATTGACCTGTCTGTCTGCATTGAAATCGCCCGCCAGATTGTCCCGCGGTACATATCGGGCAAAGACCTGATAGTCCGAGGTCAGCGGCAGGGTTATTTCTGTTTGTCCCTGCTGAGCATAAGGAATCAAGTCACCATACTGATCCACCCAGTCACGGAATACCCAGGTGCCATAGACAGGCTGAGCAGACAACATCACGGCATCGGTCGGCGATTTCCGATAGATACGAAGGAACTGTCCTCGCCCATTCTGACGGCCGTTTTCATCAAGACGATTGACGCCGATATACGGCTGGAAGCGGCTGGTACCGCTGAGCCACTGGCCGTTGAGTTCTCTGGCTTCCAGTATGCCGACCTGGATTTCGGCGAGATTTGTATTTTTGCGGACAAAGTCATAGGTCAGTTCGAGACGCAGGCTGCGAATGACAATATTGTCATGGGAGACGACACCCTGTGCGGTACGAATCGTATTGACAGAGCTTTTGGAGATTTTCAGGTCAGCCCATGCCGACGGCAGCGAATAGAGCATCATATCCGAGGCGGCATCCCCTTCCAGCAGGGACCGCAGCAGAGATTCGCTGGCGGCGCTGGGACGGATGGCTTCGAGGGTCTGGTCGGCCAGGTTATACCTTCCGCCCCACTCGATGGGCCGGGAGTCTCCGCCCTGACTGTAACGGAACAGATAAATCGTACCGTTGGATTTGAGTTTCGATTCGCCGGGATGCTCGATTCGCAAATCAACATAAGCGGTATCGCCCAGAGGATTGCCGTTGGGATCGGCGGTGATGGCATAGACCGACAAATCCGAAATACGGAGGTTTTCTTCATAAATACCGTTAAACAGACCCAGATCCATTGGATTCAGCACCAGCGTTTGACCGGCGTTGATGTTTTCCAGTTCTTCGGGCAGCAGATTAAAGCGTGCCTTGACGGTATATTCCGGACGGGCGTTGCGATTGTATTGGTCAAATATTTCTTCGGCAATGCCCGACAGGATATCCTCATATATGGCCTTCAGGGAAGTAAACTGATCCGGCTGAAGCACATAGCCGTTTTGCGTATTGACCGTTGCGATATCCTTGAATTTGCTGAACATCGGTGACAGGTCGAGGGGATTGGTATAGGGTTTGAGCAATCGATACTCGTAGCCTTTGGCCAGATAATAGTGATACTTGATGAGGCGATCATTGGCGCGATTTTCCATGGCGGTCAGATATTCAAGAGCTTCATTGCTCAACACCTCCTCGGCAGAAGTCTTTTCCCGCATGAAGCAGTTGATGGACTGGATATTGGTTGAAATCTGATTGGGAATGGTGCTGATATCCTGAATGGCGATGGCGATTTTCCGCGTCAGCGCGGCTTTTTTGTCCAGAAGGGCCTTGATTTCATCGGCCAAGGCCTGAAATTCTTCATCTTCTGCAGCCAGACGAGCCAGTTCCGCATCGATTTTGTCCTTGGGTGCCTCACGGGCTGAAATAATACTGGAAATCTGCGAAAATGCCGAGGTTACAGCTCCCCCGGACTCGGACAGTTTAGACAGGAACAATTCGTTGACTTGTTCATCGTCCGCCAGCTCCATATCCATGCCGTCCATTTCAGCTTTTTGTGCCTTGGCACAATCTTTTAACTTGGACGAAACGAGCGTTGTGGTAATATCGGCCGCACCGCCGATCGTTGCCCAGGGGTCATCCGGGTCGAAATCCGCAGCCAGGGTCATTCCGCTTCCGATGGCACCGAGAGCGGGTTGATAGACTGGAATCATACTGCAGATGGAGCCGGCAATCTTGAGTCCGGTCTTCCACCACGGCTCGCGGAGATTCTCCTGGGCCTGCTGTCGCAACTGGTTTTCTCGCTCTTTCAATTTACCCTGAACCACTTCAATGGATTGCTTGAGAAAGACCGCTTCGGTTTCGAGGTCCGGCATTGAGCTGACCGCCTCATCATACCGCTGTTTGAGGTTAACGATTTCTTCCTTCATGGCCTCAATCGTATCGGACAATGCTCCAACCCGCTGCTGAGCACTGGAGGCTTCTTCCTTGAGCCAATAAGACAGATACAGCATGTTGATTGCCCGGTCGATTTCATTATCGAAGATGGTCCGGTTGACTTCAAAGCTGAGCATCGGCGCCCATCCGGCGGGATTGCCGTAGTAATCCAGGCCGTTTTCGATGCGGTTCTGCATGGAGCGAAGATCGCCGTAGATGGTTTCGACTCGGCACTTGCGTACAAAGTCCAGTGTAGTCCATTCAGGTCGTTGTTTAAACAGGCTGATTAACTGGATGTATTTATCGATTTTCTGTTTGCAGACATCAATCTGGTTAGCCAGGTAAAACTGCCGGATAATATTCAGATTCTGGTTGAAGTTTTCCGGCGAGAACTGTTCCATGCCGGAAGGGATTTCTTCATAGGTTCCGGGCTGGCCATTGGGAATACTGCTGTCATCCGGCGGATAAGCTGCCGCACCCGGCTGAGCCACGCCGGAAAATCCCCATGTCTCAGTATAGGATCCGGTCCCCATCCATGCGCCATACAGATCATAAATCAATTGCATATAGTAAAGGGGCGTCCCTCGCTGCCCGCCGGGGTAAGTCAGTGCACTGAGGCCTTTTGGGCCGGAATTGATGGTGTAAAGTGTATCTAATGGTGTAGTGCTTTTTAATTGCCCGGCATTCCCGCCTGCCCCAGGATATCCGCCTGGGACAGCCTTTTCGCCGTTAGGCAATGTAGTTGAACCATCCCATCGACTGAAAGAATCCCAATCAAAATCAAATCCATCTGAATGGTCACGATATAATATGGAAGTGATTTTATAGGGAGAGGGATTATATGGCGAACTCCATACCTTATCCGTTCCTGCCCACGTTTCAAATCGCACCTGAAAACTGTCTTTATTAGGCAGATTAGGCCCATTGGCGCCGTTTCTGCCCTGACCTGCGGGCTGGCCTGTGCCGCCATCCAGAATGAACCGTTTGGGAGCGATTCCGGAGGAGGTTTGAGCCGAATGGAATTCCATCACATCAATCGTGATATTACCCGCATTCAAACCAGCGACGCCATTGACACCCTGTGTGGCCCCCGAAGGCAGCGCCGGTCGGTTCGTTAAGATAACCGGCGTCGTAACGACACAAGCCGGAGTCGCGGGGTCTTCGTCTTCGAAATAAAGCTCCACAGCCTTAATGGTCACATTGGCTGCAGGGATCCACAAGCGGGTTTTGATGACCAATACATCTGCAATAATTTCTACACTTCCAATATCGGCATTGAGAACATT
>JAFGQP010000184.1 GCA_016935635.1 Sedimentisphaerales bacterium | reverse complement strand
GTGCGGATTTTGGGTATAATACAATAGGAACAGAAGGCATCGCAGCCATCCTGGATTTTCAAAAACGCCCGGCATTGTCCGGTATAGCTCTTTAAAGGCTCGAGATGGTCGTGTTCTGCGGCAGGCGATGAGTTTTTATCCTTGATTTTATCTGGACTTAGTGGTTTACTTAGGCCTTGCAGACCCGATGCGGATGTGAGATTAAGCAGGTCTTGAACGGCTAACGCGATATTATCCTTGTTGGGGACCAGACGGACGTCGCTGGCGGAGAGGGTTTTGAGTTCATCGGAATCCGCGACGGCCAGACATCCGGTGAGGATGAGTTTGGCATTGGGATAGAGGCTCTGGAAACGACGAAGTGATTGTCGGCTTTTGGCCGATGCGGTCCCCGTGACGCAGCAGCTGTTGACGATGACCAGATCGACGGGTTGGCCGGGAGCCGCGCAAGCCAGACCGATATCCTGCAGAATCTGGCGAATCTGCTGGCTTTCGTACTGGTTGACTTTGCAACCGAGTGTTTGGATCGTAAAAAACTTCATAGAGCGTGGTATTTTACGTATATAGTCGGCCTGAGAGCAAGTAATTTCCCGGGCTGACGATGGAATCATAACTTTTTTTCCAGGAGAAGCGATAATGGCTTCATCTGTACGTGGTGTATGGGCGATTGATATTGGAACCTGTTCCCTGAAGGCTTTGCGAGTTCGGCCGGGCGACGATGGGGTCGAGGTGGTTGGTTTTGACCATGTCGAGCACAGTCAAATCCTGTCGGGATCGGATATAAATCTCAAGGAAAAGCATGATATCATTGCGGCAACCCTTCGGCAATTTTTGTCACAAAATGAAATCGGGAAAGACCAGGTGGCTATTTCCATTGCGGGTCAGAACAGTTTTGCCCGTTTTATCAAACTACCTCCTGTAGAACCCAAAAAAATACCAGAAATTGTCCAGTTTGAAGCCGTCCAGCAAATTCCCTTCGATATCAATGAAGTGGAATGGGACTGGCAGAAAATGGATTCGGCCAACAGTCCGGATGCGGAAGTGGGTATTTTTGCCATCAAGAATGAATTGATCGCCGAAATAATGGACCATTTTACGCGTGAAAATCTGAATGTCACCTGCGTCCAGATTTCCCCGATGGCTTTATTCAATTATCTGCTGTATGACCGGGATGACGTGGGGGGGAACGGTCAAAAGGCGACCGTGATTCTCGATATGGGGGCGGAGAATTCGACCCTGGTGATTTGCACCAAAGACAGTGTCTGGCAGCGCAGTATTCGGATTGGGGGCAATACCTTTACCCACGCGATTGCCGATGCATTCAAGCTGGACTTCGAGAAGGCTGAGAAGCTCAAACGGACTGCTCCGATGAGTAAATATATGCGTCAGATTTATACGGCGATGAAGCCGGTTTATACGGAGCTGAGCGGGGAACTGCAGCGAAGTCTTGGTTTCTACAGCAGCAGCGGAACCGGTCGTGACAAGGGTTTTTCTCAGATTATTGCCCTGGGCGGCGGAATGAAGCTGCAGGGGTTGACCAAATATCTGCAGCAGTCGCTGGGGTTGACGGTGGTCAAGCCGGAATCGTTTGAGAAATTACGAATTTCATCGGATATCTCTTCGGCCAAACTGCATGAGAACATCTGTGATTTCGGCGTGGTTTATGGATTAAGCATTCAAATGATGGGGCAGGGCAAGATTATGGCGAATCTGCTGCCCCGCAAGATTGCGCGTACGATGGCGTGGAATCGCAAGGCCCGCATGTTTACCGTGGCGGCGGCGATGCTGGCGGTGATTGCTTTGCTGAGCCTGGGGCGGGCTTATCGCGACCTGACGCAATATAATGCCAATGCTCCGGTTCGCAACGAAGTATCACAGGTGCTGAGTCGTGCTCAGGCGGCGATTGATAAAGTCCAGGAGGCAGAAAATCAAAAAACGCCGCTGGCCGAACGTGTCCAGAAGCAGCTGGATCTGTTTAAATATCGGGATATTGTTCCTGCCTTGAATGAACACTTGATTGCCTGTCTGCCAAACGCGTCGAACACTCCTGACCAGACGGACTTATTTGAGGCATTTATGCGAGGTGATGTCCAGGCTATTCGGGCGATTCCCCGTCCGCAGCGCAAACAGGTTTTTGTTACCCGGGTGATGATACAGTATGCCGCTGATTTGTCTGCGGCTGCGTTTCCGGAGCCGGGACAGACCCCGGTGTTCAGTCAGCCGACCATGATGATGCAGGGGATGCCGATGACGCCCATGCAGGATCCTATGATGATGATGGAAGGCGGGATGGGGCCGGGAATGACGGCAGCACCTGCGGAGGCACCCAAGTCCGGTTTCGTTGTTTTGATTGAAGGATACAGCCCTTATCGGAGAGTTACGGACCTGCTGGATCCGCCCGGAGTTGCGGCGGAGCCGAGCCGATGGGGGATCATTACCCGGTTTGAAAATCTTGGGAAATTCATCAAAGGATCTCCTTTTGAGCTGTTTAATAAAAATGACACGACCCATTTCAAGGTGGAGTGGGGTACGGTGGAGGCAACTGCAACGCAGGGCATGATGGGCGGGACGCAGAAGAATCAACCGATTGGCATCGGCATTCTGAATGAGGTGCGTCGAATTCCGATCCCTGAAACGCCGGCGCCGGGTACGCTGCCCGGGCAAATGGGCGGAGCCATGATGCCCATGGAAATGGGAATGATGGGCATGGGGCCGGGAGCTGGGGTGCCAGGAGTGAGTCGGATCAGTGTAGAAAAGGTCTTGATCGATCCGATGACTGGCGAGGAAATCAGCAAGGTGTATGATATCTTTACCGAGGAGGAAATTGCAGGTAATCCCAATTTGACCGATAAAGATTTGGGCCGGATTGAATACGATTACGGCAAACCCAGATATATTGAGCGGGACTCCTGGTTCCGAATCAAGGCGAAGTTTTTCTGGAAAGATGCTCCTAAAACAGCCCAGCCTGTGAATGCTTCGGGAATGCCTGGCGGAATGTCGCCCGGTGGCATGATTTTCTAATACAAAGAACTTTTTTCGGGTACTAGTCATGGCAAAAAATCTGAATATTAATTTGAAAAATATCGATCTCAAGCAGTTGTTCGGGTCGCTGAAGAATATCAAACTGACTTCGATCAAAAAATATGCATCGCTGTTCCCTTCTATTGGGCTGCTTGTGGCGACCCTTGTGATTTTGGTTGTTACCCTGCTGGTTGGGGGGTCAGTGAGCAAGAAGATGCAGGACAGTGTCGGTGTTGCAAGCCGGGTTCGTTCGGCTGCTGGTTCAGTCCCCAGTGAAGCCCAGGCGCAGGAAGAAATGCAGTATCTTGAAAAATATATTCAGGATGCCGACCAGGTTGACAGCCTGATGACCAAAGCTTCTCAACGGGAGCTGATTTGCTACAACCCGGTGATTTTTCCCGAGCCGACAGATAAATCGGCCCAGGTGTATAATGTGTTTGCCCGCGATTACCGAGCCGCGATCGAATCACTGATGGTTCGCATCAAGGCCAAAGATGCTCCCAGCGATGCGGAAATTCGCAGCCAGACGGGCATCGGTACAGGGGTTGCCGGCGGAGGTCTTATGGGGGGAGGTTTAGGGACACCGACCGGCAGAGCCGGTTCTTCGATGAATGCGATGGTGGATGCGGTTTGTTTGAAGCGTGCCGAAGAAATTTCGATTTATGCCAATCCAAGCAGTTTACACTGGTATGGTTATTGGGACAAGTTTGTTTATAAATCCGTTGATGAATCCCTGCAGAATTGCTGGTCTTCCCAGGTTGCTTACTGGGTTTATGAGGATGTGATTCAGACCATTGAGACGCTCAACGCCAGCTCTACCAAGGTATCCACCTCACCGGTCAAGCGGCTTTTGGGAATTCAGTTTAATGGGCCTGTTCAGGTGGTCAATCCTCAAACCATGGGCTACGGCATGATGGGCATGGAGCCGATGATGGGCGGGGGAATGATGCCGGGATATGGCAGCGGAATGACTATGCTGGATGCTCCCACGTACGTCAAAAGCACCAGTCCTTATATGTCGGTTGCCTGGACGGGACGTGTATGCAATGACCAGATTGATGTGATTCATTTTGCGGCGGCTGTCATTATGGATTCCACGGCAACCGCCTCGTTTATGAAAGAATTATGCAGCATGAAACCGCATACTTTCCGGGAGGGATTCCTGGAAAAAGGCAAGCCGGAGACCTCTGCTCATAACCAGATTACCGTCCTGCAATTTGATATTGAACCGGTTCTGCGAGATGATGCGGCTCACGCGTATTACCGCTACGGAAAAAATGCAGTTGTTCGTCTGAACCTGGTCTGTGAATATTTGTTCAGTCGTCAAGGGTATGATGTGATCAAGCCGGCTCCGGTCAAAAAGGTTTTGGGGCAGGAGGTGCCTGGGACGACAGCTGCTCCGGATGCCATGGGCGGCGGAACCGCCCCAATGACGCCGGGCGTCCCCATGATGCAATAAATGAAGCGATTTTCGCCCTGTAGCGGGAATGTACCAGAGGTTGGGGCGAATCGCAGAACGTACAAGTGATTTGAGATTTTCAATTAGGATAAGCGTATATGAGTAAGAAAAAAGGATCATTTCTCGACCAGTATCTGGATAAGATTGTTTTAGGACTGGCAGGACTTGTCGGCTTATACCTGCTGTGGGCGTTTGTGCTGAGCAATCCCTATGGCAAGACGGTGGGGGGGCGTAAATATGGTCCGTCTGAAATCGACCGTTCAAACCAGCAGCAGTCACAGGAGATTTTGGAGAAGTTGCAGGGCCCGGCCCAGCCGAATCCGTATCTGCAGAATAAAACTGCAGAATTATCCCAGGCCATGAACTGTTCCATCCCCAAGGTCTCGGTGGCGGCCAACTGGCCTGTTGCGGGACCGACGGGTGATGAACAAAGTCCCGAAGATCGCATCTATGCCGTTCCCGTAATACCGGTCATGGAGACAATTGTGGTGAATTCCGTTCGCGGAGCAGTGCGTATGCCGACGGAAGAAGTCAGCCCGGAAAGACCCTATGCGAATGTGGGCGGACAGCCGGCGGACCTGGATTTGGTTACGATTTCGGCACACATCAATCTGCAGTCACTGTTCAATAATTTCCAGCAGAGTTTTAATGGACCGCGTCTGATGCCAAAGTGGAAAGATCCCACCTACGCTGATCCTGTTTTTGCCCGGATTGAAATGCAGCGCAGGCTTCAGAAGCCTGACGGCTCCTGGGAAGAGTGGGAGACTGTGCCGGTCACCAAAATTGATCCTTATCAAAAGATGTATAAGGATTTGCCGCTGACGACAGAGCAGATGACCTTCGGGGATGTCACGCTGTTTTTGAATCAATACAAAAACACTGCAGTTATCAAGAATATCCTTCAGCCGGAGCCGTATCAATTTCTCAGTTCCTCAGTCAAGTGGCTGCCGCCGGAGTATGCTGAGGAATCTCAAAAGCTTCTGGAGGAAGAAGAACAGCGCAAACAGCGTGAAGAGCGCGAACGCAGGGCTGCAGAACGGGAGCGGAGCCGCAATGTCAACCGGCCGGCTCCCGGAGGGATG
>JAFGQP010000183.1 GCA_016935635.1 Sedimentisphaerales bacterium | reverse complement strand
GCTCCGGCAAAAACCTGTGGAATATTATCCGGATTCAGGCGAATTTTATGCCCGACCAGATTCGCATCCGGGTCAATCCGGCGGAGATTCTCCATCGACGCATCCACCTTGTGAATCCCGATCTGGTCATGAAAATAATTCTGGCGGTTCAGATTGCTTTCTTCCACGGCATCAAAATCGGTCAAAATCAGCTTGCCCACCCGCAACCGCGTCAGCGCAACGGCCACATTAGACCCCAGACCGCCGAGTCCAGCAATCCCAACCACTGCGTTTTTCAGCTCAAAAAATGGACATGGCATTTTGGCCATCGCTATTCACCTCAAGGTTTTCAATTGACAAGCATCAGGTCAAAAAAAAACGCCCCTGACAGCCAGGGGCGTAAATCAACAATCCCTGTGCCTCCCTTCGCCGGCATTAACCGGATCAGGTTCAAAGGGTCTCCCGCAGGATTCTCAGCTCGGCTCTTGTCCAAGCTCCCCTGACACATTTTAAGTATTTACGTTTCATCTTAGCAAAAGATTGAGAAATAGCAATCATTTTCAAAAAAGATTATTCGTGACTTTATTTGTCTTCATTTGTATGCCAGCCAAAAAGATGCAAAAAAGAAATAAAACTCCACATTTACTCTATTGCCTGCAGCATAAATTAGCGTACAATAGACATATATGTACCTAATGCAGCAGTCTTTACGGATCCGGAAAATGTCCAGCTGGGATTTAATGGTAGCCAAACAAAACAATACAACTGTTTTTATCCGTGAATTTTTGAAAAATCCACGACAAATCGGGGCAATTTCGCCCAGTTCCCCCTATCTGACGACCGAGATTGTCCGTCAGGCCGGGGTCAAAAAGGCCCAAACTATCGTGGAATTTGGACCGGGAACTGGCTCTTTTACACGAGAAATCCTCCGGCAAAAGCAGGAGTCGGCTTTTTTTGTTGGAATCGAAGCCAATTCCAGGCTTGTTGAAATCCTCAAACAGGAACTGCCGCAGGCGACTATTCTTGCGGATTCAGCGGAAAATACCCCCACCATTCTTAAGGATTATCACCAGGCCCAGGCCGACTGTATCGTATCGGGCCTGCCGTGGGCTTCATTTCCGCCGGAACTTCAGGATAAACTGCTCCATGCGGCCCTGGCATCACTTCGTCCGGGCGGGCGATTTGCCACCTTTGCGTATCTGCAAGGTCTGCTTTTGCCCTCCGGACAGCGGTTCCGAAAAAAATTGCGAGAGACTTTTTCGCGGGTTCATATCGGCCGGATTATTTGGAAAAATCTTCCGGCGGCGTTTGTCTATCGCTGCGTAAAATAAATGTAACTTTGAATATAAACGAATCATCTTTGTAAAGAAGGCTTTGCCTGTCTGAAATAATTGCGGATTGGCCGCAAAGGCAAGCTCTGAGAACTTCGAAAATCGAACAATAACCCATTTCTGGAGAAGAACTTATGAATCGAAGAGATTTTGTGGCAACAACACTGGCCACTGCAGGACTCGGCTCTTTACCTCTGGCGGCATCAGCCATCGCGCAGGAATCTTCCTCCACTGAAATTAAACCGTTTAAGCTGAAATATGCCCCAACACTGGGAATGTTCCGAAATCATGCCGGAAATGATCCTATTGACAACATTAAATTCTGTCATGATCAGGGCTTTCGCGCGGTTTTCGAGAACGGCATGATGGGTAAATCCGCGGAAGAACAGGAAAAAATCGCCAAAACACTGGCAGACCTGAAGATGGACCTGGGACCCTTTGTTCTGTATGCCGATTTCGGCAAGGCCTCGATGGTCTATAAAAGCGGTTCCGTCAAAGACATGCTCGTCAACCTGATGAAAAAAGGGATTGAATGCGCCAAACGCTGCAACAGCAAACAGGCCTTGCTTGTTCCGGGACGCTACGACCAGAGCATGGAATGGGGCTATCAGACCGCCAATGTGATTGACAACCTGCGGTACTGCATGGAGATTTGCGAACCGGCCAACATGGTGCTCGTCCTTGAGCCCTTGAATCCCCATGACCATTCGGGTTTATTTTTAACCAAAATGCCACAGGCGTATGAAATCTGCCGGGCCGTCAACAGCCCCTGCTGCAAGATAGTCGATGATATATATCATCAGCAGATTACCGAAGGCAACATTATCCCCAATATCGACCGGTCATGGAGCGAAATTGGAGCCTTCCATCTCGGGGACAATCCCGGCCGCAGAGAACCCACGACGGGTGAAATCAACTACCGAAACATCTTCGCTCATATCTACAAAAAAGGCTATCAGGGAGTCCTCTGTATGGAACATGGGCTCAGCAAAGGCGGCAAAGAAGGCGAACAGGCGCTGCTGGCGGCGTACCGCTGGTGCGATGACTTTGAAGTCTAAAAATGAAGGGATTCGACATGAGCAAAAAATCAGTATTCAATCTGCTGCTCGCAGCAGCGGCTGTGGCTTTTGCAGCCGGCGGCTGCAGCCAGAAGCAGCATATCTTTTCAGGCAAAGACCTTACCGGGTGGACGGCGCATCCTACCAACACGCTGGGCATCTGGTCGATCAAAGATGGCGTCATCCATTGCGAAGGCAAACCCAACGGCTATATCCGAACGGAGCAGGAATACAGCAATTATCACCTGCATCTGGAATGGCGATGGGTTGAGACCCCCACCAACAGCGGCGTCCTGCTGCATACAACCGGGCCGGATACGGTGTGGCCCAACGCCATCGAGGCCCAGCTGATGAACAGCAATGCAGGGGACATTTATCTGATTGGTCAGGGCGTCTCGGTCACCAAATTTGACATGGCCATCGCCACAGATGAAAAAAACAGCGTCAAACGTGTTCCCAAACAATTGGACAGCTCGGAAAATGCCGCTGGGGAATGGAATACCTATGACATCTTCTGCAAGAATGATTCCATCAAGCTGTTTGTCAACGGTTTTCTCCAGAATGAAGTCACCAAAGCCAGCAAGACCGCCGGCAGTATCTGCCTGCAAAGCGAAGGCTCGCCGATTGAATTCAAAAACATTTATCTGGAACCCCTGAAATAAAGGACCGAGGTGCTGAATATGACGGAACTATCGCGAAGAGAATTGCTCAAAGGAGCGGCAGCAGCTTCCGCAACAGCGATTCTGACATTCAATGGTGCGGTGTTTGCCGCCGGCAGCGACCGTATCGGCGTAGCTTTGATCGGCTGCGGCGGTCGTGGCACAGGTGCAGCTCTGGATTGTCTGACAGCCGATCCGTCTGTTGAGATTGTAGCCCTGGCGGATTTATTTAAAGACCGCCTTGAAAGCTGTCTGAAACAATTACGAGAATCTCCCTTTGCCAACCGCATCAAAGTTACTGAGGATACCTGTTTTACAGGATTTAATGCCTATCAGAAAGCGGTCGCTGCAAGTCAGGCCATGCTGGTCATCGAGGCATGCCCGCCGCATTTCCGTCCGATTCATGTGAAAGCCGCCATCGAGGCAGGCAAGCATGTTTTTATGGAAAAACCCGCAGGCGTTGACCCAGCGGGCATTCGTTCGCTTCTGGCAACAGCCGAACTGGCCGACAGCAAAAACCTTTCGATTGCAGCCGGCACACAACGAAGGCATCAGGCCCATTACATCGAAACGATCCGGCGCATCGCTGACGGTCAAATTGGTCAAATCCGCTCCGCCACCTGTTTCTGGAACGGCAGCGATATGCTGGGGTACTGGCAATGGTACGAAAAGAAAAACCTGTCCGGAATGGAATGGCAGTGCCGCAACTGGCCATGGTACACCTGGCTTTCCGGGGATCATATCGTGGAACAGCATGTCCATAATCTGGATGTCGTAAACTGGGCCATCAACGGTCACCCTATCAGTGCCATGGGAATGGGAGGCCGGCAGCTCCGTACTCTTGGCAATATCTATGATCATTTTGCCGTGGATTTTGAATATGCCGACGGCGTCCGGGTTACCAGCATGTCCCGGCAGATCAACGGCTGCAGCGACCGGGTATGCGAATACATCATCGGCACCACCGGTGTCGCTTATCTGGACGGCTCCAACGGTCGAATTGAAGGAGCAAAACCCTGGACGTTTACAGGTCAGGGCGAAAATCCCTATGTCCAGGAACACAAGGATTTGATTGCGGGAATTCGATCCGGCAAACCGCTCAATGAAGCCCGTCATGTTGCAGAAAGCACCATGACAGCAATCCTGGGTCGAATGAGCGCCTATACCGGAAATGCATTGAAATGGGATTGGGCAATGAAAAGTTCCAAACTGGACTATACGCCCGAAAAATATGAGTTTATTGATATACCGGAACCCCAAGTGGCTATACCCGGTAAGACAAAGTTAGTATAAATCATCTATTTGGAGGCATTATGAAACAATCCAGCTTCTCTCGACGCGACTTTTTGAAAAGCACCGCCGCGGTTTCTGCTGCGGCAGTGTTATCTCAGGCCGGGGCGGTCTATGCCGCAGGACCTGAAAAAATCCGACTGGCCCTTGTGGGCTGCGGCGGACGTGGTAATGGCGCCCTGAACGACTGCATCAATGCGGCCAAGTACCTGAATATCCCGGTGGAAATCGTGGCCCTGGCCGATCACTTCAAAGACCGGGCCCTGAAAACCGCCGAACAGCACGGCCTGTCGCCGGATATCTGCTTTGACGGCCCCGCCGGGTATAAAAAAGTGATGGAATCCATCGCCGATGTCGTTCTTCTGGTCACCCCGCCGGCGTTCCGGCCCAACCAGTTTGAAGCCGCCATCAATGCAGGCAAGCATGTCTTTATGGAAAAACCCGTCGCCGTGGATGCACCGGGTGCCCGAAAAATCATGGAAGTCGGCGAAATCGCCAAACAGAAGAAACTGTGCGTCGTCGCCGGCACGCAGCGCCGGTATGCGGCAAACTATCGCAAGACCAAATTCGCGATTGAAGAAGGCGCCCTCGGGCCGATTCTCGGCGGTGCGGTGTACTGGTGCGGCGGCAAACTGTGGCATCAGGAACGCAGAGACGGCGAAAGCGATGCCGATTACATGGTCCGCAACTGGGTCAGCTTCACCGAAATGTCCGGCGATCACATCGTCGAACAGCATATTCACAATATCGATATCGCCAACTGGTTCATCGGACGCACTCCGAAACTGGCAATCGGTTTCGGCGGACGCGCCCGTCGCAAGACCGGCAACCAGTTCGATTTCTTCAACGTCGATTTCGATTACGATGAAGGCTGCCGGATTCACAGCATGTGCCGCCAGGTCAATGGCTGCTATAACCAGGTTTCCGAGCTGTTCACCGGCTCCAACGGCACCACCTACGGCTCCGGCCCCGTCAAACCCATTAAAGCGGTGGACATCAAGTATCCCAATTTCGAACAGGCCAACGGCAGCGAAATGGTACAGGAACATGTCGAACTGCTGCGGGGCATCATCGACGGCAAGCCCATCAATGCCGCCAAAGACGTGGCAGAATCCACACTGACCGCCATTATGGGTCGAATCAGTGCTTACACTGGCCAGCTGGTCCGATGGCGCGACCTGACCGATGCAGCTTCCAATTCACCGTGGTACAACCTCAAACTCAAACCCGGCCTGGAGGAGTTTGAAAACGGCACTGCCAAGGCCCCTGCTGATGATGTGATAGCGATCCCCGGCGAAGCGTAAGCAGCCGGATTGATTCAACGATAAAAGGCTGTGTCGCAAGACACGGCCTTTTTTTGCTTCGATAAGCCCCGTGCCCTATTTTGAAGAAGTAATTTTAATCGGTTTGCATAAAAACTCTTGTTTGCGTGCCGTTCTCCCGCATTTTTTACATAGATAGTTTGCGGGGAGAATATACTCGAGATAGCTATCAATATCCTCTTTGGGAAGCTCCTTTTTGACCAGTTTACACACTTTTTTGCTCATAATCATCCTGTTCTAAAATTTCTATCCAAACAATTGGGGTTTCCTGCTACACAATATCCACAGTGTACCCAAGTACCTCTTCCAGCAGATCCGCTTTGGCTTTGCCGTAATGCAGTTCCTCCACAGCAGACCCTCTTTTATCACAATGAATGGTAATACGTCTGGCACCTGTCTGAACGGTCAGGCCGGAGATGGCGTTGACATGCCCCCGGTCCAGGCCATCGGCCAGCCGTACCATACCAGCCAGAAGCCGGACTTTATATTGATCAGATTCTTTCATTTCGCCATAACAGGGATGCTCTGGCTCCGGCAAAGCTTTGCGGTGATAACGGGCAATCAGGGCCACCATAATCCGCTGAGTCTGGTCCAGCGGCATTGTAGTATCCTCCAGGATCATCCGCATCGATGTTTTATGATGTTTGGACTGCCCTTCGGCCCAGCCGATATCATGAAGTATCCCGCCGCAGGTCAGCAGGAATCGTTCCGATTCGGTAAATCCATGAAGCGGCTGCAGTTGGTCAAACAACAGCTCCGCCAGGCGGGTCACCTGTTCACTGTGGCCCTGTTCGTAACGGCATCGCAGAGCAAACTGCCTGACTGCATTGATCTGCTTGTGATACGCCTCCGGAATCGGCTTCTTGTCAGGTCGCTGTGCTGGTTTCATCCTGCACCTCCTGCCCGATGCTCAACAGCAATTGCAGCTTCTGCATGGTCTCTGACGCCAGGTTCTGACGTTCTGGAAGTCCGCAAATATGGTCAAACAAAGACCGCCGGCATTCGCTCCGCGTCTGACGAAGATACGCCAGGCCGGGACGCAGCCTGCCGAACGCCCGTATCGAACCGGAATACTCCTGCATACGCTGTTTTTCTCGGGTTTCAAATTCATCCAGCATGACAAACCATACATCACAATCATGCAGCTCCCCCAGCAAAGTCTGATAGGTCTTTGCGGTCTGCAGCGATTCTGCAAGCCCTCCCCCGGTTATTTCGTTCCCTATTTCCAGCAGATACCGGAATCGCTTGACGGCAATTCGCAGCACATGGTGGCCGGCAGCATCTTCGACATCGCCAAGTGCGGCTTCTCGTTTGGTCATGTCCTGTGCCTGGTGCCGGCAGCAATCCAGAAAATGTCCGGCAAACGCCTGGCCGGATTCGGTGGTACCGGAAGTTTCCAGCAGATACAGCAATTTCTCGCAATGCAGGCGGATGTTCATCAAAATCTGTTTTTTCTGGAATTGCTTTGCGGTTTTCAGCAGTTTTTTCTGAATTGCACGACGCTGCTGGCCCAGCCGGAAACAGAGGCGCTCGATACCGGGGCGAACTCGTTTCTGCTCAGGACTTAATCCGCTTAAAACATCCTCCAAAAAAATAATATGAACATCAAGATCGCGGGCGGGCCCCAGTTTCTTCAGCAGCCGTTTGGTTGCCTTGCTCCAGTCGTTCAGGATATCCGATTCGAGATATGTCTCCAGAAGCATAAATCCCTGCCGCAGCCGCCTGCACGAGACGCGTGCCTGGTGAATCGGTTCGGGGTCATCCATTTGATCCAGGCTCCCCAGATGATGTTCCAGCTTCTCGACCTGCTTATTAATCCAGGCACAGGCAAGCCGCAGCATTTGATTCCTGTTCTCATCCATCGACATCAGCTCGTCCACCTGCCTTAAGACATTCTCTATGTCATATTCAGCACAAACACACCTATTCCAGCCAGGATGTTCCGATCGACACATCCACTTTCAGCGGAACATCCAGCTTGAGAGCTCCGGTCATCTCAGCAGCAATCCACTCGGAATGGTAATCCGCTTCTTTCTTCGGCAGTTCAAAGACCAGTTCGTCGTGAATCTGCAGAATCATTCGAATCGGCATCTTCTGGCTTTCGATGCGCCGCTGGATGGACACCATCGCCACCTTGATTAAATCCGCCGCCGAGCCCTGAATCACGGTATTCACCGTCAGACGTTCGGCCAGCGAACGGACATTAAAGTTTTTGCTGGTCAACCCCGTAATGGGACGACGACGGCCCAGAATGGTTTCAGCAAACCCCCGCTTGGAAGCCTTGTCAATTTCACCATCCATAAATTTACGAATGGAAGGATAGCGGCCATAGTAGTCCTCAATAAATCGTTTGGCCTCGGCCTGGCTGATGCCGATCGTCTGTGACAGGCCATACGGTCCCTGCCCATAGATAATCCCGAAATTAACCGCCTTGGCCCGGCCGCGCATCTCTGATGTCACCTCCTGCCCCTCAACTCCGTAAATCTGTGAGGCTACGAAAGTGTGAATGTCCATGTCCTCGGCAAACGCCTTCAACAACGCAGCATCCCGTGAAAAATGGGCCAGCAGCCGCAATTCAATCTGCGAGTAGTCGGCACTGAGGATGCATCCATGCGTGCGGTCCGCCGGGACAAAGGCCGAACGGATTTGCCGACCCAGTTCGGTACGAACAGGGATATTCTGCAGATTCGGATCCGACGAACTCAGCCGCCCTGTCGCGGTAATCGTCTGGTTAAACGAGGCATG
>JAFGQP010000182.1 GCA_016935635.1 Sedimentisphaerales bacterium | reverse complement strand
TTGAAGATGATACCGTAATCGATGTGGAAATCACCAGTAATCGCGGCGACTGCCTGAGTTATATCGGCATCGCGCGCGAACTTTCCGCGGCGTGGGGACGTCCGTTGACGATGCCGCAGGTGGAGTATGCCGAATCCGACCGCCAGGCCAGCCAGCTTGTAGAGGTGAAGATTGCCGAGCCTGCCCTGTGCGGGCGATACACGGCGCGGGTGATCGAAGGGGTCAAGATTGGGCCGTCGCCAGAGTGGGTGCAGAAGCGCCTTGAGGCGGTTGGTCTTCGCAGCGTAAACAATGTGGTGGATGCGACCAATTATGCGATGATGGAACATGGTCAGCCGCCGCACGCATTTGATTATGATAAGATCGGGGGCAGGCAGATTATCGTTCGCAAGGCCGTGGCCGGTGAGCGTATCGTCAGTATTGACGGCAGCAAGTGTGATTTAGTGGATTCGATGCTGGTGATCGCGGATGAGAAGCATCCGGTTGCGATTGCCGGCGTGATGGGCGGACTTGAGACCGAAGTGAGCAATGCGACAGTCAATGTCCTGCTGGAAGAGGCGCGTTTTGATCCGGTCTGCATTCGTCGGACCTCGCGTCGGCTGGCGCTGCCTTCGGAAGCCTCGTACCGATTCGAGCGTCTGGTCGATACGGACAACATCGAATGGGCGTCCCGTCGATGTGCTCAATTGATTGTGCAGTGGGCGGGTGGCAAGGTTGCTCGTGGCATCGTGGATGCTTATCCCGGCAAGGTCGAGACGCCGACGGTGGGGATGCGGTTTTCGCGGATGAATGCGTTGCTGGGGATTATCATTCCAACCGATAAAGTGATAGCGATATTCAAGGGGCTGGGGTTCAATCCGGAATTGAAGACCGAGGACATGGTGGTCTGTACGATTCCGACCTGGCGGCATGATATTTATCGTGAAGTGGATTTGATTGAAGAGGCCGCACGATGCTGGGGGTATGACAAGATCCCCACCGAGCGGAAGATTCATATTGAAGCGGCACCCAAAGACAAGCGTCAGGCGCTGGCCTCGCGGCTGCGGACGGTGCTGACCGGCTGCGGGTTTTATGAATCCGTGACGGTGTCGTTTGCAGAGCCGGACCTTGCGGCGGTATTCAGTGATATTGCGATTGACCAGCATCTGGCGGTGCAGGATGTCAATCAGAAGTCATCCCGGATTCTGCGTTCAACGCTGATGGCGTCGCTGGCCGGGGTGATGCGGTCCAACTATAATGCGGGCAATACGGCGTGCAGCCTGTTTGAGCTGGCCGATACGTATAAGCCCAACCTGGCCCATCCGGACAAGCTCCCGATTCAGCGGACGCAGATTGGTCTTGTGACTGATGGCGACTTCCGGCAGTTGCGCGGTGTTATCGAAGGGGTTATCGAGGCGGTTAATGCGACTGCGAAGGTCGAGTGTAAGCCGGCCGAATACAAGTGGGCCCAGGCGGGGGCGGAGGTCCTGATGGATGGCAGGCCTGTTGGGTTAGGGGGGGTGCTGAAAGCGGACCTGGCCAAGCGGTTTGATCTGGACCGGGCTGGGCAGATTTGTGCGGCGGAGCTGGATTTTGATACGCTGCTGGAATCGATTGGCGGGATTGTGGCGGTCAAGCCCATCCCCAAGTTCCCTGCGATTTGCCGTGACTTGTCGCTGATTGCTGCCGAGCCGGTGAAATGGTCCGATATTCTGGCGACCATTCAGACCTGCTGGCCGGCGCAATTGGAGAAAGTCGATTTTGTGACTCTGTATCGCGGCAAACCCATCCCGGCCGGACAAAAGAGCGTGACGGTGTCGCTGGTCTTCCGTGATGATGATGGAACGCTGCGTCATGAACAGGTCGATGCGTTCGAGAAGACCATCCTTGATGCGCTGAATCAAAAATTAGGCGTGCAAATCCGCACCACATAAAGACCATCTGGTATGCCTTAACTACTGGCAGACAGAAGGCTTAAAAAAGACGTCCGCAAGACGTCTTTTTTTATCGGTATTTTTTCGGATAAGATTGCAACTTTGGCTCATGTATTTCTTGATTTTTTTCCGATAATTTGATATAGTTAATTTGCGGGTTCGCCCCTGGGATGTGCGTGACTGAGTCCTCACATTGGAAGAACCGATGAAAGCTCCCCGGGAAGCCAGGTCGCAAGAGCCGAACAAGCCTGCTTGACAGGATTTTCGGGAAAACGCAACGGCTGCCCACCTTAAATTAGGGGTTACTTTCAATTGGACTCAAACGGCATCACTGGAGGTTGGCCTAAAAACGAAGGCTCGTTCACACGGGCCTTTTTTCATTGGCGGCAGACACCCCCTATTTCATATCTTGATTCTCAGTTTGTTTTTTAAGCTTGAAGCAAATTCGTGAAGACGTTATAGTTTGCCTTGAAATGACGTTTTGGAACGATTCTGCAACCTCCAATGGAAGGGAAGTCACATGAAGATTACAGGTCTTGTACTCGCGGCGGTGCTCTGCATTGCGTGCGGATGTCAGCGCGGTTCGTCGGAATTATACTATCATAATCCGGTCTGGGATGGGTACCTGGCCGATCCGCAGGTGATGCATTACAAGGGTGTTTACTATGCCTACGGAACGGGGTCGGGGCTGGACGGCAGACAGTTTCCGGTATTGCGTTCCGAGGACTTTACGACATGGACGCATGTCGGGGGGGCGCTGGAGCCGGTGGCCGAGCCGGTGATGAAAGACTATTGGGCGCCAGAGGTTGCGGCATATCGAGGCAAGTTTTATCTGTATTATGCCGGCGACGGCAAGATGCGTGTGGCGGTGGCGGATAAGCCTGAAGGCCCATTTAAAGATACCGGCAAGCTGCTGTTTCCGGATGAGCCGTTCTCCATCGATGGACACCCGTTTTTTGACCCGGTGAGCAAGAAATGGTACCTGTTTTTTGCCAAGGATTTCTTTGATCAGCGGCCTGGGACGGCTCTGGCGGTTGTCCAGCTCGACGAGGATATGGTATCGACTGTAGGGCCTGTAAAGACTGTACTGCGTGCCTTTGCCGATTGGCAGATTTATGAGCGGAATCGGACGCTGTATGATCGCCAATGGGATGCATGGCATACCGTCGAAGGGCCGTTTGTGATTTATCGCGGTGGCAAGTACTATTGCTTCTATTCCGGCGGCAACTGGCAGACGCCCGGCTATGGTGTGGGCTGTGCGGTGTCGGATACTGTGATGGGGCCATATCAGGACCTCTGGAGCAAGGAAAAGGCGTCGGTTCTAAGTACGATTCCGGGAAAACTTATCGGGCCTGGGCATAATTCGGTGGTTTTGGGACCAAACAACCAGACTTATTTTATCGTATATCATTCATGGAATACCGAACGAACGGCCCGACAGATGTGTATTGACCCGATAGAGTGGACCTACATGGGACCAAAAACTTTCAATCCATCTCGAGGAGACAAACGGGTTTCTGAATATTTTGGACGAGCAATACGCTGATATAGACATTAAACCTCTGTATAGAAAAGATTTATCCTAAATTTGTCTTTATTCGCCGCTATTCGTTAAATCCTGGTTAAAAACAGGACGAAACAGGCTGTATCTTATTGTCCTGTTCGTAACTGATTGATATAATATGTATTTACACCGTGGGGTGTTATGGTTTTATATACGGAGGTCATTGCATGACAAGAGGGTGGCGATTTTGCATATTTGGGCTATGGATGGCATGTCTTGGCATGGTTTTTTGCCCATCTGCTTTTTCTGATTGCCCAGCAGGGGATCTTTCCGGTGATTGTATTGTAGATATGTCGGATTTACTGATTTTTGCTGACAGCTGGCTGAGTCCCTCGCAACCGGTGCATGAGGGGCTTGTGGCCCGCTGGCGTCTGGATGAAAGCGAAGGGGAGACCGCGGCAGAAGATATCAGCGGTTATACCGGGCAGCTGCACGGCGACCCGCAATGGATGGCGGGCTGGGGACGTTATCAGGGGGCGCTGTCATTTGACGGGGTCGATGATTATGTCGAAGCGGTTGGTTTCAAGGGGATTGCCGGCGGTGCCAGTCGAACCTGCAGTGCGTGGGTCAATACGGATAAAGTGACCGGTGAAATTATCGCCTGGGGCAATAATACATCCAACGGGACCAAGTGGGTTATACGTTTGAATGAGACGGGGGTGCTGCGCACCGAAGTCTATAACGGCTATGTCGTCGGAACAACACTGATTAACGATGGAGAGTGGCATCATATTGTGATTGTTTTAAATGATGACGGCAGTCCGACTGTGGGTGAAATTGAATTATATGTCGATGGCCGTCGTGAAGCTATCGGATCCATGGCCGATCAGAATATCAATACAGCCTTGTCGGAGGATATGCGCATTGGTG
>JAFGQP010000181.1 GCA_016935635.1 Sedimentisphaerales bacterium | reverse complement strand
TGCGTTCTCGGTCCTGCTGGGAGGCCTGAGCAAACACGGGGGAGGTTGTTAAAAGACATAACGAGATCAAAATCGCCGGCTTGATTAGTGTGTTCATTTTCGTTCGCGCTCCGTATTTTGAAATTCGATTACAGGTTCGACTGCTTCCGCTATTGCGGCTGTTCCTCAATTTCCCGTTCATAAGCAGCTTAAACAAGTTTTAGTATCAAAGTAATTCTTGTCAAGGGATTTTCGGGGTATCTTCAATCAGTGAAGAAAACAGAATCAAGATATCCTTAAGGAGGGGACGAAAAAAAGCCCCATCGGGCGGGTGTGCCGGACGGGGCTTTGATTGATGGGGTAAGGGATGGCCTGGGATTATTTTTTCCCGTAGGCCTGTTCGGGGTCATAGACTTTCTGGGCGATGGTTTCCATCGCGGTCAGGGAGCCTTTTTTGATGGCCCGGTAGAAGCAGGACTGGTAGCCGACGTGGCATTGGCCTTCATCGACGAGGACCTTGAGAATCAGACAATCCTGGTCGCAATCCACCAGAACCTGCTGGACTTTCTGGACGTGGCCGCTCTGTTCGCCCTTGCGCCAGAGTTTCTGGCGCGACCGGCTGAAATAAACGGCGTTGCCGGTGCTGAGGGTCAGGTCGAGGGCTTCCTTGTTCATATAGGCCACCATCAGGACTTGGTTGGTTTTGGCGTCCTGGGCGATAGCGGTAATCAGGCCGTTGGCGTCGAATTTTGGGGTAAAATCCAGACCTTCTTCAATCTGTTTATTGGCTGCCATATTCGTACTCCGTGAAAATGAATCTTCTATTTCTGAAACCTTGGTTATCTTTTCCTGCATCCATTGACGATATACAAGGTAGTGTAATTTCCCGCTGGAAATTCTTGCAGGGGGACTTTGTACACGGTATGCTCGGGAAAAACAAGAATTTTTTGGGATAGCTGCGTGACGCAGGACGATAACAATAGAAAAAACAGCCATATCAGTATTATTTTACGGGGTGGGGTTGCCCTGATTGCCTGCTGTCTGATTGCCCTCAAGCTGGATTTCAAAGAAGTCGCAAAGGTCTTTACCAACATTTCCGTGTGGGTTTTGGGGGTTGTTGTCGCGGCGTTTTTGGTCAGCCAGATGATTCTTGCATTTCGGTGGTGGCTGTTTATGAGGAGTTCGAATATCCAGATTCCGTTGTGGTCGGCGATAAAACTGACCTTTCTAGGTCTTTATTTCAATAATTTTCTCCCTGGGTCCATCGGGGGCGACCTTGTGCGAGCGTGGTATGTGGCCAAGCATACAGACCGGCGGATGGCGGCGGTCATCAGCGTCTTTGTGGACCGATTATTAGCCCTTTTAGGGACGATTTTGATGGCGTTGACGGGGGTGATGCTTGCGGGGCAGGAGGGGTTGTTTGTCGCCAGCGACAAGAAAAAAGATTATCTGGGGCTGATTTCGGAGCATAGAGGTCTTATTTTTGTAGTATTTTCCATTGGAGTGGTGCTGGCTGTGGGCTTAGCGACTGTTCCGGCTGTTCGATTCCGTCTTAAAGTATTATATTTAAAGGCATTACAGCATGGCAAGAGTGCTTTTGTCCATCTTTTGGAAGCGGGGATGCTGTTTGTGAAAAAGCCGTTGCTGGGGCCGGGGGCGCTGACGTTGACGTTTTTTTTGCAAGGACTGGTTATTCTTTCGATGTGGTTTTTGGGGATGGAAATGGGGATTCCAACCCCAATGGAGGGGTATTTCGTCTTTTTACCGGTGATGTGGGTGGTGGGTTCGGTACCGATTAGTATCGCCGGGATTGGGATTATGGAGGGAGGATTGATTGTCTTGTTTACCCAGTTTGGCGGGGCAACGCTGGAAGCGGCGACAGCCCTGGCGCTGTGCCAAAGGGCGGTATGGATCATAGCGTCCTTGCCGGGGCTGGGAGTTCATTTGTCTGGAAAACACCTGCCCAGTGAGATTGGGGGGCGATTTTCTATTGACGACCATCAGGAAATAAACTAAAGTGTATATGGTATAAATACCCGTTATTGATAAGACTTAGTGACAATTATATGGTCTTTCCTGTGGGCCAAAAGCAATTTGGAACATGCAGGTTCGTTTGAAGTGTATTGCGATTTTTATAACAATATTTTGAACGTGTCGTAAAGACCGCCAAATGCAAGCATTGAGATACTTCATGAGGCATCTGCCGGGGGGCAACAAGGCCAAATTGGCCGGCATTAGTCAGTCTGCTGAGTTGGCTGGACGGGTTGTTTTTTCCCAGTTTCACTATCCAATGAAATTCAATATCTTTGGGATTGAACAGGATAACCGATATAGGATAATACCTGGGACGCCGTGACCGAGGCGTAACGGGATTTTTTGTTTTTGTGCCGG
The DNA here is from genome assembly GCA_016935635.1 of Sedimentisphaerales bacterium. GTDB lineage: Bacteria > Planctomycetota > Phycisphaerae > Sedimentisphaerales > Anaerohalosphaeraceae > Anaeroglomus. Next base: position 12,901 of record JAFGQP010000181.1, on the reverse strand, counting down.
CCTTGTCGAACTTCGGCGGGCTGGAGGAATTAGAGTACCTGACGGAAGTCATAAAAAATTGAGTTGCTAAGGACAGAAAAACAGGGATGTTGCCGCCCAAAAAGGCGGATGAAAATTCAGGATGTATCGTGTATGGAAACAATAGTGGTTGCAACCGGTAAAACTCTTTTGATCAGGAGGTAGTTATGCTATTTACAATCAGCGGCAAACACATTGAAATAACGGATGCAATTCGCGCCCACGCCAAAGAGAAAGCGGAAAAGCTGCCTCGATTTTTTAATCAGATATCCCACATAGAGGTCCTGCTGGATGCCAGTCAGGGCAGCATGCCCGCGGTGGAAATTATCGCCCGTGCGGAGCATTTTGGGGATATTATCGCAAAAGAAACCGGTCCCGATGCTTATACGTGTATTGATATGGCGGTCCATAAGCTGGAGCGGCAACTGAAAAAGATCAAAGAAAAACAGCGTGATAATAAATTTGTGCCTCAAGCTGAATTGCCCAAAGCTGAGTAAGCGGGTATTCTGCGTTATCAACAACCACGAAGAAGCGTGAGGCAGTATCTATATTTCCAGTTACAGGGAGATGGTTGGTCCCTGAATAGAGAGCTGGTCATTTTGTTTGAGAGGACAATATGAAACTTTCGGATATTGTATGTTCAGATGCAATTGTAGCTCGTCTTAAAGCCAAGCAGCGCGATGAGGCGATTCGAGAACTGGTGGGTATGCTTGGAAAATCTGGCAAGATTCCGAAGGATTCCGTGGATGCGGTGAGCAAGCTGATGATCAAGCGTGAAAATGAGGCCAGCACCGGGATAGGCAAGGGTGTGGCGGTGCCTCACGTCAAGAGTGCGGATATCAGTGAGCCGGTTGCGGCTGTCGGGTGTTCGGGCGATGGGATTGATTTTGCGTCGCTGGACAAGCAGCCGGTGTACAGTGTGATTCTGCTGGTCAGCCCGACGAACAATCCGGATCGTCACCTGCAGGCGATGGAGACGGTGTTCCGCAACCTGCAGAAGGATGATTTCCGGCGTTTTCTGCGTCAGGCGCAGACGTCCAAAGAGATTGTGGAAATCATTGCGGATGCCGACGGCGACGGCATGGAGTAAATATACCCGGCGGATGTGATTATTCCGCGGCGGCCACAGGTTGTTTTTGTGCCGTGTGGATTCGCTGGATACCGAAACCGGACATCGCCGCGGTGATAAAGCGGTTGCCGGAAGCTGACCGTTGAAAGCTTCTTGGCCGCGATGAAACGGAAAACGTGAAGTATGATCAGTATCATTAACCCGGGCCGGACGGCGGCGTGTTTGGTCCCAGACAAAGGCATAATTGGCGGTGAGTGAAGCGGTCCATGAGATAGAGGTGGAAATCAGGAATGCCGAAGGTTTGCATATGCGGCCTGCGATGCAGTTTGTGGATTTGGCGGGCAGCTTCAAGTCCGACATCTCGGTCAGCAATGAGGTGACGACCGCTGACGCCAAGAGCATCATGCAGATGACCATGCTGGCAGCCACCTGCGGTTCCAAGCTGCGTGTTCGCGCCAGGGGGCGTGACGCCAAGGACGCGCTGGAAGCCATCCGCGAACTGGTCGAAGAGAAATTGTTTGGAGAGCCTCCGGGCGAGAAAGCAGCCAGCGTACAAAAGGGATAAAGGCAGGATATGGAAATCAGGAAGGGAATCGGCGTATCACCCGGCATCGCAATCGCGCGATGCATGGTCATCGACTCAAAAGACTACCGGATTCCCCGCCGGAGCATTCTGGATTCGCAGCGGGCCAAGGAAATCCTGCGGGTTCGCCGGGCATTCGCGATTGCCATTAAAGACCTGACTGATTTGAGCGAGCGCAAGCATTTCGAAGAGGGCAAGATAAAAGACATTTTTGCCGTTCATATGCGATTTTTACGGGACAAGACATTCCGTAAACGCATCATGGATTTTATTGATAAGGAGCGGGTGACGGCCGAGTACGCAGTTTCGACAATTCTTCGCGAGATCGCATCGCATTTTGAGGGAATCGATGATCCTTACATCAGTGAGCGTGCGGCGGATATTTACGATATCGAGCGGCGTCTGCTGGTGCATCTTCTGGGCAAGGTCAAGGAAGAGGTTGAGCATCTGCGGGAAGAAGTGGTGATTATGGCGCATGATCTGACGCCGACGCAGACGGCCAGCTTCAACCGTACTTTTGTCAAGGGATTTGCCACGGAAGCGGGGGGGCGGACCAGTCATACGGCGATTATTTCCAAGACGATGGGTATTCCGGCGGTGGTGGCGCTGGGGGATATGACCTCGGGGATCAATTCAGAAAGTATTGTGATTATCGACGGCAACCGGGGTGTGGTGGTGATCGACCCGGATGAAGAGACGCTCAAGCAGTACCGCAATTACGCCCAGCAGGTCAGCCTGTTTGTGCATCAGCTTGACGAGCTGCGGGACAAGCCCGCGGTGACCCGGGACGAGGTCAAGGTTCAGCTGCTGGGCAATATCGAATTTCCGGAAGAGTCGGCGATGGTTCGCGACAAGGGCGGCGAGGGCATCGGGCTGTACCGGACGGAGTTTTTGTATTTGTACGGCGGGACGGAGCCGACGGAAGAGGATCACTACCAGGCGTATGCCCAGGCGGTCAAGGTATTTCCACATGAGCCGGTGGTGATTCGCACGATGGACCTGGGGGCCGACAAGCTGCCGCAGACGATCCGTCAGACGCCGGAGGCCAATCCGGTGCTGGGGCTGCGGTCGATCCGATATTGTCTGCAGAACCTGGGGCTGTTCAAGACGCAGCTTCGGGCGATTCTGCGGGCATCGGTGCTGGGTGATGTGCGTGTCATGTTTCCGCTGATTACCAATCTTCAGGAACTGCGTCAGGCCAAGATGATTTTGCGGGATGTAATGGAAGACCTGGATGAGTATGCGGCGCCGTATAACGCGAAGATTCCGGTGGGAATTATGATCGAGACGCCCAGTTCGGCACTGACCTCAAATTATCTGGCGACGGAGAGTGATTTTTTCAGTATCGGAACCAACGACCTGATTCAATATACGCTGGCGGTGGACCGCGGCAATGAACATGTTTCGACGTTGTTTTCAGCGGCAGAACCGGCGATTGTCCGTATTTTGCGCAGCGTGATTCATGATGCGGGCAAGGCGGGCATTGGTCTGAGTATCTGCGGCGAGGTGGCGTCGGATCCGGAATACATTATGCTGCTGCTGGGGATGGGTGTTCGGACGCTGTCTCTGGCGCCGCCGATGATTCCGGAGATCAAGAAAATAATTCGTTCGGTGAGCATTGAGGACTGCAATATGCTGGCGCGTCGCGTGGCGACGCTGGATTCGCAGCGGCAGATCAAGAATCTGCTACGGGATGCGGCCAGCCAGATATTGCCCGGACAATTGTAAGCGTCCGGTTCATCGACGACGAACATGGGAAACAGGAGCCTTCCGGCCGGACAGGACGGAAGTGCATAACAAAATTCGGAACGCTGGGGCATCGCTGCCGGGAGGCCGGACAGCGGGTGACCCGGAAAAGGACACATGCAGCCGACTAAAACACTGTTGTTTTATTTTTCAATCACAGGAGGGCCCAGCTATCTGTCGCAGCAGGAAACGCTGACGATGTGGAGTCGGGCGCTGCTGCGCGCGGGGATTGAGCCGGCCTATTCCCAGGGATTTAATCCGCATCCCAAGATTTCTCTGCCGCTGCCGCGTTCGGTCGGGGTGGAAGGCGACCAGGAACTGCTGACGGTGCAGACGGATACCTTTGCCGGGTCTGCCCAGGACCTTCAGTGCCGCATTAACGCCCAGCTTCCGGAAGACTGCACGGTGTTCCATGTCGAGATTCTGGAAGGCAAGGCACGCCGGTATCCGGACAGCATTCTGTACCGGTTTGAACCAAAGCCTTTCTGCTGGACCGAGGCTTTCAGGCAGGGCCTCCAGGCGTGCCGGCGGCACATCGAGGCGGGGGCGCGGGTGGAGATGGTGCGTCAGCGGCCTGATGAGTGTGTCGGCAGGACGGTGGATATCGGGGTGTATCTGCAGGCGGTCGGCTGGGATGAGAGGGCTGTTGACGTTCGGTGCCGGTTCAGCGGGCAGGGGACGGCGCGGGTGGAGGAACTGCTGGGATGGACGGGATTACGTCGGGAGGATTTGTGCAGGCCGGTGCTGCGGACAGGGATTGAATGGCTGACGACGGGATGGCAGACGGCGACGGCCAGGGAGGATGCGGAAGGGGATGAGGCGGTGCCGTCGGAGGATTCGATGGACGGACAGGACCAGAAACAGGAACTATAAAAACAGGGACAACAATGAATATTGAAATGATTATTAATGTCAGCGAGGGCGAAGAGTCCCGTGTGGCGGTGGTCTGTGACAATGTGCTGGAGGAACTGCACATTGAACGGGCCGGAACAACCAGTCTTGTGGGCAATATCTACAAGGCCAAGGTGGTCAATATCGAGCCGGCGATTCAGGCGGCGTTTATTGATTTCGGGGTGGTCAAGAACGGTTTTCTTCATATCAGCGATCTGCATCCGCGGTATTATACGGGGCATAAAGAAACCGAGGAAAATATTGGCCGCCGCAAGAGTGTGACGCAGCGGCCGCTGATTCAGCGGTGCCTGAAGCGGGGACAGGATTTGATTGTGCAGGTGATTAAGGAAGGCATCAATACCAAGGGGCCGACACTGACGACGTACCTGTCGCTGCCGGGTAAATATATGGTGCTGATGCCGTGGATGAATAATGTCGGCGTTTCACAGAAGATTGAAGACGAATCCGAGCGCAAGCGGCTGCGCGAGGCGGCCAACGGCTTGAAGCTGCCGGACAATGCGGGGATTATTGTCCGCACCGCGGCGCTGACGGCGACCAAGCGGGACCTGCAGAATGATTTGTCGTATCTGAGCCGGCTGTGGGGTGCGATTACCAAGCGGATGGATAAGGAAAAGGCCCCGGCGGAGATGTACCGCGAGTCCGACCTGGTACTGCGGACGGTGCGTGATATCTTTGATACGCGGATATCCAAGATTGTCTGTGACAACGAGACGATTGCCAAACAGATTCGGGATTTTGTCTCGATTGTTCAGCCGAAGCTGAAAAACCGTGTGTCGTTTTATGATCAGAAGACGCCGCTGTTTCATAAGTACAACATTGAAAAAGAGATTGAAAATATTCAATCCAGCCGGGTGGAGCTTAAATGCGGCGGGTCGCTGGTGATAGAGCAGACCGAAGCAATGGTCACCATCGATGTCAACAGCGGCAAGTATCGCAAGCCCGACAATGCCGAGCAGACAGCGCTGAAGATCAACCTGGAAGCGGCCAAAGAGATCGTGCGGCAGTTGAAGCTGCGGGATATGGGGGGGCTGATTGTCTGCGACTTTATCGACATGCGGGAGAATAAAAACAAGCAGGCGGTGGAGAGGGTGTTCCGGGATGAGCTCAAAAGCGACCGGGCGCGGACGCGGGCGCTGAAGATGAGCGCCTTTGGACTGATTGAGCTGACGCGTCAGCGACTGCGGCCGTCGCTGCAGTCCAGCACGACCTATCGCTGTCCGCATTGCCATGGGACGGGAACGGTCAAGAGTCCGGCAGCGCAGGCGACTGAAATTCTGCGGTCGGTGCGGATGGCGCTGAGCCGCGAGGAAATCAGGCGTGTGGAGGCGACGGTGGCCGCCCCGGTGGCTGAATATCTGCTCAATCAGCGGCGCAGCAACCTGGCTGAACTGGAGCAGGAATCGGGTGTGCAGATTGTGATTAAGTCCGATTTTACGGCGGGCTCGCAGAGTCTGCAGATGGTCTGTTATGATGAACGCGGCAGCGTTGTGAAGCTGTAATGGCGACTGCTGTTCAGATATGTATACCCAACGGGTAGGATCAGTAGAAAAGGATCGTATGTTTGATTTGGATTATGCACGGATGGTCTTGCAGGCGGAGGCAGCGGGTGTTGCTTCGCTGGAACAGGTTGTTGGGCAGGCCGCCTTTGAGAAAGCCTGCGGGATGATATTGAATTGCGACGGCTCAGTGATTGTAACCGGCGTGGGCAAGGCGGGGATTGTCGGCAAAAAAATCAGCGGAACACTGGCTTCGACGGGAACCCCGAGTCATTTTCTGCACCCGACTGAGGCGGTGCACGGCGACCTGGGACGCGTGCAGCGGAATGATGTTGTTCTGGCATTGAGTCACAGCGGCAGCAGTGATGAGATTCTGCGGCTGATTGAGCCGCTCAAGCAGCGGGAAATACGCCTGATATCGATTGTCGGGGACAGTCAGAGCCGGCTGGCCAGGCACAGTGACGTGGCATTATGCATGGGTAAAATGGCAGAGGCCTGTCCGCTGGGGCTGGCGCCGAGCGTTTCGACGACCTGCATGCTGGCGCTGGGGGATTCCCTGGCTCTGACGGTGATGAAGGCGCGGCAGTTCAGCACGGAAGAGTATGCCCGATTTCATCCGGCCGGCGCGCTGGGAGCCAAACTGATTACGGTGGGCCAGACGATGTGGTTCAAGTCCGGCGAGACCTTGCCGCAGGTCAAGGCGGGTCAGACGGTCCAGCAGATGCTCGATTTGACCAGCCAGCAGAAACGCCACGGTGCGGTCATGGTGGTGGATGGCGAGGGAAAACTGGCCGGAATTATTACCGATGGTGATCTGCGGCGTGCGATGACGCGGTTTACCAAAGAGGTCTTCGGCAAGCGTGCCGAGGAAATCATGACGGCCGGCTGCAAGCGGGTGCGGGAAGATACGCTGGCCGCGGAGGCGATGGCGATTTTTCACCGGTACCGGATTGATGAACTGCCGGTAGTGGACAGTGACGATCGGCCGATTGGTCTGATTGATGTTCAGGATATTGTGGCGATTAAGATTATGGGCTAACGCCCTGGCGGGTATGTTATGTGTGCAAAACAGGCGGATTTGGGCCGGATTCAACTGCTGATTATGGATGTGGACGGCGTCTTGACCGACGGCGGCATCATCATTCATTCGGATGGTACGGAAAGCAAACGATTCAATGTGATGGACGGCCAGCGAGTCATGCTGTGGCATCGAGCCGGACTGGACAGTGCCATTCTCAGCGGGCGCCAGACTGCGGCGACGACAATACGTGCCGAGCAGCTTGGGATAAAATATGTGCTGCAGGGCTGCAAGCAGAAGCTGCCGGCCTTTGAGCAATTGCTGAAAGATACGGAATATACGCCTGAGCAGACCGCCTATATTGGCGATGACTGGCTGGATTTGCCGCTGCTGCGGCGGGTCGGGTTTGCGGCGGTTCCGGCACAGGGCGTCGAGGACATCAAGCCGTATGCCCATTACGTGACGCGGGCTGCCGGCGGGGACGGGGCGGTGGCGGAAGTGATTGAATATATTCTGCGTCAGACGGGTCGCTGGGAGCAGTCAATTGAGCGGTATCTGGAATAACCAAGGACATGCCCGGCAGGTATGATGATTCCGCGACGGCCGCAGGCCGTTTTGTGCCGCGCGTGTTCACGGGGTAACGTTTACCCTGTGCAGCTGCGGTAATCATACTGTTGCTGGAAGCTGGCGGCTGAAAGCTTTTTAGCCGCGATGAAACGGAAAATTTGAAGCAGGATCAAGTATATTATGGTGCGAAAGCTGATTATCGGCATCGTGGCTGCGGCCCTTATGGCGTTATTATTCTGGGGATACCTGCGGTTGACGGACAGCAAGGGATTCCCGACTGGCCAGACATCGTCGATACGCGATATCCCCGATCTGCCGGAGGATTTGCAGGCCCGGCAGATTGACCAGACAAAAATCATCGGGGTCAATCAGGCGCGTTATACCATCCTGGACCCTCAGACGCGACAGGTTCGACGTATTTTTGGTTTTGAGCGTCTTGTTAATCCCGGGGCGCAATCCAACAACTGGCAGGTGCTCAAGCCGTATATGTATGTGTTTGAAGACCGTTTTCGGTGCCGGATGGATGCCGATAAGGGGGATATTCAGGTGGAAGACAGCGGCAGTACGCCGATCCCCCAGGATGCCCAGCTGACCGGCAAGGTGGTCATCCGGCTGCTGCCGGCCGAAGGACAGAAATTTACCGAGACGGTGATTCTGCTGGATGATTTGAATTACAGCAGTGAGCGGTCGGAGTTCTTCACCAATGGGCCGGTGGAGCTGATTTCGGCCCAGGCCCGGCTGGTGGGCAAGGGGATGCTGATGATGCATAACCCGGCCAACGGGCGAATTGAGTATTTTCAAATCAAAGACCTGGAGTATCTGCGGCTGAAAAATGCGGTCGCGTCGAAATTGTTCGGCAGTGAATCCGGTACAAAAGCGGGTACATCCGACGCCGTGGCGGCGAAGGCCGAGACTGCCGATAAGCCTGCACCTGCCAAACCTGTTGATTCTGATACGATGGCGGCATCTGGGACAGCAAGCACAGAGCCGAATAGTACGGATATGCTGACGGCTCCGCTGCTGTATCAATGTGCATTACGGGATAATGTGGAGATTCACTATGCCCGGCAGGCCATTATCAAAGGAGCACAGGAAATTACGATACTGAATATGCTGTTCGGGCCGCAGCCCGGCAGCGGGGCATCAAATGAACCTGTGACACAGCAGCCTGCCGCGACGGCTGAACCAGCGGCTGCGACAGATCACTCGCCTGAAACGCTGCTGGAAGGCGAACTGCCCTGGGACCAGCGCGCCAGTCTGCCGGATGTGCAGCCTGATGATGATACGACCGATGTGATTGTGACCTGCGACGGCGGGATTGTGGTCAAACCGATGGACAGTATCTATGATGGGAAGACGGCGATTTCGCTGGATGTTCAGGTGACCGGCAGGCCGCTGCTGATTCAGCGGTTGGATACCGCGGCCGGCCAGGCGCCTTATACGATGGTGCAGTGCCAGAGCCTGCAGTATAATCCCTCGCAGGAAGTGCTGAAGCTGTTCGTGGGTGAATTTGAAAAAACGGTGCGGCTGAATATGAGTGCCGACGGCGGGTATCTGGAGACGACAGGCAATGTGCTGTGGGACCGCAAGAGCAGTTATGCCCTTGTGGACGGGCCGGGCAGGATGGTGTTTGAGCCTTCAGGCGGCAAGACCGAATCTGCGGACAAACCTGGGACGGCGTCGCTGTCGGGGCCGGCGCAGGTAACATTCGGGCAGAAGATGGATGTGTTCTTTGCCCAGGCAACGTCAACGGCTCAGGGTGAGATAGCCCTTGCTGCGGTGAACCTGGCCGGCGGGATGAAGGCGGTGATGAAGAACAGTTCGACGCTTCGCACGCAGGCCGAGTCGGCCCGACTGGAATTCAATCCGGGCAATCAGCTTGCCCGCGTGGAGCTGAATGGCGATGTGCAGTTTGCCTCCGAAGCGGAACAAGGCAAATCGCAGGCCCAGGCGGATAAGGCGGTGCTGAGTTTTGCGGCGGAAAATACCCTGTCGATGGCGGACTTCAAGGGGCATGTGGCGTTTGATTCCGAGCAGGGGACATTTACTTCCGGCGATGCGACCATTCAGTTTGCCAAAAATGAATCGGGCCAGCTTGAGCCCGTGGTACTGACCAGTACAACCGAGGCGGTGATGGTCAGCAAGTCCGACAGGGCCGACCAGAAACCGGCGCGATTCGAGGCCCAGCGGATTGATTATGAATTGTCCAAGGGATCGGCTGTGGCTCAGGGACCGGTGGTGTTCACGTTCTTTACGCCCGCCGATGCCAATGATCCGGGATCGAGTCTGCCGGTGACGATTACGGCTCAGAAGAATGCGGAATTTATTACCGGCTCGGGCAAAAGTATTCAGCAGGTGGTGTTTAACGGCAGCGTGATTGGCGATGCCACCGAGGAGAAGCCGCAGGAAAAAACCATTCGCCGCTTTTATGGGGATAAACTGACGGTGGATCTGGGGACTGATGCCGACGGCCGGACCACGATCAGTCATGTGGCTGTAACCGACGGCAATGTGCGTCTGGAGGCCCGGCGGTTTCTGGAGCAGGCCCTGGTCAGTCATGTGAAATTGAGCTGCGTGCGGTTTGATTATGACCACGCGACACGGATGATTGCTGCGGCCGGGCCGGGCAAAATCGAACTGAATAATCAGGACGTGGCGAATGATCCAAATACTCAGGCGGGTTCTCTGGATTTGCGTCAGCCGTGTTATGCTTTGGTCGAGGGATTCAAGACGCTGACCTGGAAGATACCACAACAGCAAATTATCGCCCTCGGCGGGGACAAGTCGCTGTCCCTAGGCTATATTACCATGAAAGACGGAAGTCCGGATAAGGTGACCAAGACCCAGACAATGCAGACGACGCTGCAGCTTGCCGAAGATGCTGCGGGGCGGACGATTCTGAGCGAATTGCTGGCCGAAGGCGGGATTTATCTGGAGCAGGTTGGCCAGCATGTTCTGGCCGGTCAGAAGCTGCGGTATACCGGTGCGGATGGTTGGGTGCACATCGAAGGCACGGATGCTCAGCCTTGTTTTGTGGATGGCGTCAAGGTGCCTGTGGTGGATTACAACTTGCAGACCGGCCAGCTGAAGACGCGGCTGAGCACAACACCGGGTGCGATTCCGGTTGAGACCAAATAAGCGATTGCAGCATCAGGCCGCAAACAGGATCCAATAAAAAACCCCCGGTTCGAAATCGAATCGGGGGTTTTGTTTTGCCTAGACGGGCTGAATGTTATTTCTGTTCCACCAGTTCCAGGATGCCAGCATCAATGAACTGGCCGCCGTTGGTCTGCTTGCAGTAGATAGCCAGGGTGTTGGTGCCTTTTTTGAGGGCCTTTGTTGCGGTTTCGGGCAGCGTCACGATTCCATATTCGCTGGTGAAGCCCGACAGCTCGGCGACCAGAGTGCCGTTGATATACACTTTGGCATCTTCATCGTGATGGATGGTCAGGGCGATGTCGCCTTTAGGGGTCTCGCTGAGCTCAAAGGTTCTGCGGAGCCAGATTTCGCCGGACTTCCATTCGGTACCAACGACGGCGCCCGGTGTGCTCTGGGTGCCGAAGCCGCCTTTGCCTGCGGTCCATGCCGCATCATTAAATTGCGTCTGAAACCAGTTTTCAGCAGGGGTGGTGGTGGTGTATTTCCACGACTGGGCCTGCGTCTGAGAAGACGGAATCAGGGTCTGGACTTTGGGCATGGGCAGATAGAGTTTTTTGTGGGCCTTAATCAGGCTGGACTTGTCCATCTTGAAGACTGCCCGGTCATAGGTCAGCAGACCGTTGACTTCGACTTCCACGTCGGTGGTCTGCGTATAGACGGCGGCGCTGAGGCCTTGGGCAATCAGGGGCCGCAGCATGGCCATCAGATTCAGATAGGCGGTCGTCAGTTCCGCTTCATTCTTGTAGCTGCGATAACCCCAGTTCTTTTCATCCTGCCAGGTATGGCCGGCCACCGGCAGACCGAGTCCGCCGAATTCACCGAGCACCACGGCGCGGGCTTCTTCGACTTTGGGCATGTTGGGTGCGGGATAATGATGCATGTCATTGACATGGCCGACGCCGCGATCCGACCAGCCGCTGGCATTATTGACTAAGCGGGTGGGATCGAGTTCTTCGGTCCATTTGACGATGCGGGCGGTATCAAACTGGCCCCAGCCTTCATTAAACGGAACCCACATTACGATGGAGGGGTAGTTATACAGGGCGGTGATGATGTTCTTCCACTCGGTCTCATAAATGGCGACGGATTCGGGCGTCCGCACGATATCCGGATCATTGGGGCCGATATAGCGGTCGCCGCTGGGCATATCCTGCCAGACGATAATACCGAGTTTGTCGCACCAGTAGTACAGACGTGCCGGTTCGGTCTTGACGTGCTTGCGGAGCATGTTCATGCCCAGTTCCTTGAGGATTTCCACGTCAAACTTCAGGGCATCGTCGGTGGGAGCAGTATAGAGACCATCGGGCCACCATCCCTGATCGAGCGGGCCGTACTGGAAGAGGAACTTGTCATTAAGCATAATACGCGTGATGCCTTTTTCATCTTTGCCGAGGCTGATTTTACGCATACCAAAATAGGAATCCACGGAATCGATGACCTTGCCGTTTTTCTCGATACGGACGGTCAGGTCATACAGGAACGGGGTCTCCGGGGACCAGAGTTTGGGATTTTTGACATCCAGCGTCAGGGTGCTGTTGGTGGAAGCGGCAGAGGCGGCGAAGCCTTTGGCTTTGGATTCGATGACATATGATATGCCCTGTGTGCTGCCGGCGGCATTGACCTGGACGGTTAATTTCTGGGCATCCACATCGGGTGTCAGCTTGATGCTGCTGATATAGGTCTTGGCCACGGGTTCGGCCCAGACGGTCTGCCAGATGCCGGTGACCGGGGTGTACCAGATGCCGTGCGGATTGTTGATTTGTTTGCCGCGGGGCTGCGGGCCTTTGTCGGTGGGATCCCAGACGCCTACGACGAGTTCCTGAGTGCCTGTGGATTTCAGTGCGGACGTAATATCGAAGGAAAACGGATCGTATCCGCCTTTGTGGCTTCCGACGAGAGTGCCGTTGACAAAGACGTCACATTGCCAATCGACGGCGCCGAAATGGAGCAGGACGTTTTTGTCTTTCCATGCGGCCGGGGCGGTAAAGGTTCTGTGGTACCAGAGTTTGCTGTCGGCTCCGACGGTCTTGCCGACGCCGGACAGGGCGGATTCAATGGCGAAGGGAACCAGAATCTTTCCATCATATTGCTGAGGTTTCTGGGCGCCTTTGCCGACAATGGCATAGTCCCACAAACCGTTAAGGTTTGTCCAGTCCTTGCGAACCATCTGCGGACGCGGATACTCGGGCAGGACTTTGTCCGGATTTACTTTTTTGGCCAAGGGGGACATGATTTTGCCTTCGACGGGCTTCCATGCGGTTTGAGCGGCGTTGCACGAGGTTGACAGACAGCAGACGGCTGCCAGTGCCAGGCACGACCAGACGGTGTTGCTT
>JAFGQP010000020.1 GCA_016935635.1 Sedimentisphaerales bacterium | reverse complement strand
GGCCCGGCAATTAATTCCCAGTGCAGCGGCAGCGTACCGGCCACTAAAACCGGATCAAACAGGTAAGATGAGCCGTACAGAATGATTTGGTCATCCGCCTGTTCAATCACCGGCGCTTCCAGGACGGTCAGCGTATAAGCGGCCAGAGCTGTACCCACGGGATTTGACGCTTCAATGACAATAGTATAGCCTGCAGGATTGACCATCGGCTCCGCCCAGGTTACTGCGCCCGTTGCCGGATTGATCGTCATCCCGGACGGACCATCAATTAACGACCATTCGACATCTCCAGCCCCTGAATTCAGGACTGGAGTTGGGCCAACATAAGCCTGTCCATCGGCAATGGCCTGGTCACCCAATGGCTCAATTTCAGGGACAGCCAGAATTTTGACACGTACCGTGGATTGAACACTCTGGTTATCGCCGTAGTCCATCTGACAAATAATCAAATGCTGCCCAAGCGAGAGAGTGTTGATTTGCAGGTTTTCGCCGGTTCCCAATGTCCCGTCAATATCTGATGTCCAGGTGAACGAATAAGGGGGTTGGGCTCCACTGATGAGTTCGACAGCCAGCGTCACCAAATCACCGTTTTTAAAAATCGTGTCTTGTGCCGGCTGAGTAATTTCAATCTTGGGCTCCGGTGCAGTGTAATAGGCTTCTCCAATCTCAAAATAGAAGCTGCTTGCATAACCGTCCCCCATATATTTATTTAAACAGGAATTGGCCAGCAAATCCCAATTCGCATCTGAAATAACTCCGCTGTTTCCAGTAATCCGAGTACTTCCAGGTTGTCCCTGATAATTGTTGTAGCTGTAATCGGAGGTCCAGGTTCGGTCCTGGTTAAAATGAACTTCCGTATAAATCCAGGTATTTGTGGATATCACGATGCTGCTTGCCCAGGAATGATGGGTGGTCAAATTCTGAGGTGACATTTTCGCCCACGGATACAATCCATCCTGAGTCCAGGCATAATTATTCGCGCAGTGCATCCTCCACTTGTAGCGAATCGTAGCCCCCTGAAGGTTGTAGGTGTCCTGGGTTCGATACCACATCCAGCCGCGATAGGTATTACAGGTGGCTCGCAAAGAACCATCCGCATTCTGAGTTAAAACAGCAGTGGCTGAATCACTGCGATATTTAATCCAGTTTGCGGGATTTAATGAAATGCTGACTTCAGAAGCAAATACTGGCGTGCATAGTAACACGAATAGTAAAAAAACAATTTTTCTCATCTTACCTCTCTCCACGTATTCCTCAGACCGGCGGCCCTCCCAGCTAAAATACACGTTACACCCTTTTATCCTCGATACTTAAAAATAAGCTGCAATTCACGCGGAGGCAATCACCGATGGTGAAGAATTCTAAAAGAAGAGTATATCACATGCAAAAAGATAATTCAAGCAATTTATCCATATTTACAACTAATGCCTACCATCTTGTATATCTATTTATTAAATTTCAGAAATTGCTCTTTGTATGAATCCGCAAGGAGGCTCACAACGGCTTCAGTCAACGGAAGTACTCGACGTTTATTATCTTTAATCCGCCAGTTTTGAAAAAGCGGGTTTGTAAACCTATATTTCAAGAGGTTACAAGAGGTGGTTTAGCATGGCCATGGACAGCCACAGATAATTCAATCTTATACTGTTTATACACATCGTCCAGAAATAATTCAACACTTCGATTGAAAGAGCCCCCCTGTACACCCGAAAGCAACAGGGCATTATCTGAATTCCTTATTGGGCATATTCGCCAAATTGAAATGTCTCCAGTTCTGGTCCTGCAAAATCCCAGAACAGATACTCATGCTTTCTCTGTTCATCGGCATCTGATAAAAGAGTTGGCAGGAAGTTGATGCCGTCTGTATCATTCGGAGCTTTTATATCAGCCAGGTCGGCAAACGTGGCCAGAATGTCATAATGTGCTGCAAGATGGTCCGAGAGGCTTGCCGGCTTGATTTCCCCCGGCCAGCGAACGATCATTGGAACCCTGATACCCCCCTCATATAAGTCTCCTTTGAGCCCGCGAAGAGTGCCGACACTTTCAAAGAATTCATAGTCAACCTGATCTTTTAAGTAGGTGGTACCATTGTCGGATGTAAAGAAGATAATCGTATTCTTGTCCAGCCCATTGTCTTTTAAAAGCGTCATTAACCGTCCAACCTGTTTGTCAATAAAGCTAATCATGGCCGCATAGCAGGACCTTGGGGTCGGATGCGGCAGATAGGACTTGCCAGTATAAGGTGTTTCGTCCTATTGCCCCTGGTATACGTCAATATCTTCCTGCGGGGCCTGCAGAGCCAGGTGCGGCAGTACTGTCGGATAATAGACAAAGAATGGCCGATCTTTTTTTTCTTGAATGAATTTCAACATCTCATCAGCGATTACCTGAGGTGCATACTGCTTGCCAGTCAAACCGCGCGTATTTCCTTCCAATACTCTTTTTTGCTTGTCATCCACCAGAAATTCAGGATAAAGATTATGAGCATGACGCTGACAATTATAACCAAAAAATCGGTCGAAGCCCTGGTTTAACGGATCCCCGGATGAATCCACACGCCCCAATCTCCATTTCCCGAATGCCCCGGTCGCATAGCCCTTTCTTGCCAGAATCGTAGCTATAGTTTCAGTTCCTGCCGGTAAAGGGATTTGTCCGTTAAATGTATCCCACTCGCCAATCTCCACATTATCACGCACATGGGCATGTCCGCCATGCTTTCCGGTCATTAAGCTGCATCGAGCTGGAGCACACACT
The DNA here is from genome assembly GCA_016935635.1 of Sedimentisphaerales bacterium. Classification (GTDB taxonomy): domain Bacteria; phylum Planctomycetota; class Phycisphaerae; order Sedimentisphaerales; family Anaerohalosphaeraceae; genus Anaeroglomus. The sequence goes on along the minus strand of JAFGQP010000020.1, from coordinate 20,753 downwards.
GCTGAACCTGTGTAATAATCTGTAAACTTCATGCCCTCCGCTGCAAGTTGATCAATATGGGGAGTGCGTATTTTTTTCTGACCATAGCAGCCCAGTTCTCGACACCCAAGATCATCTGCCATGATAAAGATGATATTGGGTTTTTTCCCCCTGTTTATGGAAGCGAAAAGGCTTCCGCAACCAGTCATTGTTATTGTTCCGATACCTGCCCCGATAGTCTGGAAAAATTGTCTGCGATCCATATCGATCCCTGATTCAATTTATTATTTCTCTTATCCCGAAAGACAAATAAGCGAGGCCCTGCCTGATAAATATCTATCCAATGCCTGTGTCCCAGAAGCCAGCCTCTTCGCTAAGTTGTTTTTCAAATACCGCCAGATCCGCAAGCAATTCCTTCACAATCTCCGGATGTTCCTCTGCACGATCAATTCTTTCACTTATATCCTGTTCAACCTGAAATAGGAGTGGTTTTTTTCGTGAAGCTTTAAATCCATAGTTATTTCCTGTTTGTGAGCCAATCCTGATATGGAGCTTCCAGGGGCCTTTACGGATCGCAGAAGGCTTATTATCAATATAATTGTATAATAAGCAAAATGGCTGGATATGATTTTCGGCATTATCCTGCATCAGAACAGAACAAATATTCCGTCCATCCATAGTACGGTCTGTCGGTAGATCAACCCCAGCCAGAGCAAAAATGGTGGGCAGTATATCCAGTGTACTCGCTGGAGTTTGTTCAATCCTGTTTGCAGGAATTGTTCCCGGCCAGCAGAAAATTCCAGGAACTCGATGCCCCCCCTCCCATGTGGAGCCTTTTCCATCACGGAAAGGCTCAGCATAACCCACAAGAAGGCGGGCCTCTCCATACTTAGGATGCTGTTTGGTTTCTCTGAATCTGATCCAGGGTCCATTGTCTGAAGAAAAGATGATCATGGTTTTATGTCCAATACCCATATCTTCCAGGGCTTTTCTGATCTGACCTACAGAGTCATCAATTTCCTCCATGACATCTCCCAGCAGCCCATGACGTGACCGCCCCTTGAACGCATCACTGGCATAAAGTCCCAAGTGAGGCATGTTGTAAGGGATATATGCAAAAAAAGGCCTATCTTTATTCTTTTTTATGAATTTAATCGCCGCTTTGGTATATCGGCCAGTTAAAGACTCACAGACTTTTGCATTTGAAGGCAGTTGATCTGCAATGACGGTATACCCTGGAATAGGATCCTGGCCTGATGGATCTGTTGCCAAAAGTTTTGAATCATCAAAATCATGCGAAACATTGGTTCCAATCCAGGTGTCGAATCCATGGGCCAGCGGCAGACTTTTCGGGGTACATTGATTTTGGTCATTAGGATTGCCCAGATGCCATTTCCCGAATATGCTCGTAGCATATCCTTTTGATTTCAATCCTTTTGCAATCGTAATTTCTTTCTCATGGATATATCTTTCAGTCTCAGGCGCAAGAACCCATTTCGGGAATCCTGAACGCCCAGGATATCGCCCGGTTAGAAGTGAATAACGCGATGCACTGCAAGCTGCCGAAGTCACATAAAACTGTGAAAAGCTCACACCGTCCTGCATCAGTTTCGTTATGTTTGGGGTTCTAATTATCGGATTGCCATTATGGGCAAAGTCACCGTAACCGCTGTCGTCCAGATAAAAGATGATAATATTTGGAGGATCCGTTTGATTAGGTTCAGCAGGTGCGTAGGTTTGAAAAACAAAACTTCCACCAAGAGTCATTCCCGATAATTTTAAAAAGTCGCGTCGATTCATGGCCGTTTCCTGTTGACAGATTATGCAGGCTTAAAAAAGAAGCGGAGGGATACGGTATCACAGCTTTTCATACTGATCCTGCTTGAAATTTTCCGGTTCGTCGCGGCTAAAGAGATATCAGCCGCCAGCTTCCAGCAATATCTTTATCACCGCGGCTGCGTAGGGTAACGTTACCCGTTGAATACACACGGCATAAAAGCGGCCTATGGCCGCCGCGGAATAATCATACCCGTTGGGTATATAAACACAAGCAACCGACTTTTACTTCTTCTAAGTATATGTTTTCCCCACAATCGCATAGTTATAGCTAACATAATAAAATCTATAACAGCTCTTTGTGGTCATTTTAGCAATGCCCAATCTTCTGTCAAGCCCCTTTTTTCATTCATCTCTACCCTTAGCAAGCGTTTCGCTGTCACATTGGGGCCCAGCTCCAGCAAGTCAAGTACTTCACACCAGACCCCTTCATAAGGATCTTTTCGGTTACATCAATATGTATTTCTATTTTGCATTTGACATTTCCTACGTTTTTGTCACTCATATTACTGCAATATACTCTACTATAATAAGCCTTTTAAGGTCCTGTTGTGAAATTCTGCAACCGCAAAGAAAAACTGAAAGAATTAACAGCAATTTATAATCAAACCAGTCAAGGCGGTTGGATGACCGTATTGTCTGGACGGCGACGAGTGGGCAAAACAGTGCTGGCAACCGAATTTGTCCGCCGCACGTCTCATTTGTGTCTGTTTCTATCCAAAAAATCGGAACCGCTTCTGTGTCAGGATTTTCTGGGGCAAATTCAGCAGGCCTTTAAAATTCCGGTTATAGGGGGCTATATTGACCGGCTGGAAAATAATTATGCCATACTCAGCAAGTTCCTGCCGATTGACGCAAAACCCGATGGTCGTCGTATTCGCTATCGGATTCAGGATAATTTTCTGAACTTCTGGTTTCGGTTTATTTATCGCAATATGTTGGCGGTTGAAACAGGTAACTTCCATTATATCAAAAAGAGATCAGCACAACGCAACAGTTTTACTTGAAAGTATCTGACGGCGATTTTGATAAAGCGGTTAAAGAATCATTTTGGACAAAACCTGTCGTGACGGAAAAAGTGACGGAAAATCAAAAAAAGGCCGAAAATGAAGGCTCAGAAGAAAACAAAAAAGCCTCATAAGTCTATCACTTACAAGGCCTTGTATTTACTGCACCCGGCGCGATTCGAACGCACGACCTACGGTTTAGGAAACCGTTGCTCTATCCTACTGAGCTACGGGTGCTTTATCTGAAGTGTATAATTTCTGGTTCATTTTGCAAGCTTTTTGGGCAGATTCTGCCGCTAAATCGGATGAATATCCTGCAAAATGCTCATTGCAACCCCCTTGATCAGCGATTCTTCACCGCAGCGTGCCGCCATGATGCGAATATCCCGCCAGGGTGAATCATAAACCAGCTCGTTCATCGCCTGCCGGATGCTTTCGGCAAAATAACTTGTACATTGACGACACACATACCCCGCAAGAATAATTGTATCCGGATCAAACGTATTGATCGCTTCTGCAGCTGCTCGATTCAACCATTCTGCGACATAATCGCGCAGCTGCAGGGCATATTCATCTTGCTGCTCAATGGCTTTACCCCACAGGTCCACAACATCCTCCGGCATATCTGAAGGTTGTTTGGTTAACCAGTCCGACAAGATTGACTTTTCACCATGATGCATATCATTTCGTATCTTCTCGGCAAGGATTGGCCCTGAAATTAAAGATTCCAGACATCCCTTATGACCACAGCCGCAAACAGGACCATTGGGGTCATAAATAATGTGACCAATTTCCCCGCAACGCCCCGTTGACCCGGTCATCAGCTTGCCATCCATGTAAACATTGGCTCCGACACCATTGGCGACATTTATATATAAAATATTACACGATTGCAATTCAGGTTCCTGAGCAATTTCAGCCATCAGCCGGACGCGAGTTCCGTAGATCAGTACCTTGTTCTTCAATCGCAATTCCAGCATTTCTTTTAAAGGAACCTGTTTCCAGCCCAGGGTGCTGGACAATTGGACCGTGCCCTGCGGAGAAACAGAACCACTCAATGTAACCCCAATTCCAAGTATTTTTTCCTGATCCCCATTTAATTTTTTCACAATAGCCGGAAATTGCCGTTCAATTGTATCTAAAACATGTTCAACAGTATGGCTGGCTGCGAGCTGAAGCTTAGTTTTAATCAAAAGTCCGGCTGTAAAATCAAACAATCCAATATGGATATAGCTGGGATTGATTTCGATACCCGCGACATATCTTGCAGAAGGATTGATTTTCAGTAAAATCGGTTTGGGTCCGCGTTTGTCACTCTGGCCCTGTGTTTCAATTATAAGCCCCTTGTCACGCAAGCGGGATACAATGCTGCTGGCGGTTGAACTGCCCAGGGCAATCATACGACAAAGCTGGGTCTGTGACAATTCCCCATGCTCCCTGAGCAGGGACAAAATCAGCCGTTCATTTCGCTGGCCGGCCAGCCTGGAATCAATCGGAGTATTTTTCATCATTAAAGACCTGATTTGTATAATATTCTTAAACTAAAATAGCTCAAGTCATTGGATTTTTCAAGAAATTTATTACAAGTATTATAATTTCTATTTTATCCATATATATACAATACAATTCATTAAAAAAGGCCCATCCTGAGACAGGCCCTTATCGACGATAATCTCTGCAAAACGACAGAGAGATGCTAGGACTTTTCCGAATGTTCCGCAGCCAGCGAACAGATAAACTGCATGACGGCATTGGCATTTTTTTTGAGAAGGACCTTGCCCTGCTTGGTCTTTTCGGTGACAAATTCGCGGCTCTTTTTGGTTTTGCTGGCGATCAGCTCACTGACCAGCCCCGGTGCCATTGCCAGGAACAGTTCATGTTCTTTCTGGATGTTATCCAACTGGCTCTGCTTGAAAGCCTTGTCGCCATTCAAAATCTCCGTAATGTACTTGGGTGTGGTTCCGGCCAGTTTGGCTATTTGCTTTTCATCAAGACCTTTTTCCGTTTTAAGAAAGTCAATGATTTTCTTTGACAATACGTTGGAAATAGTTTTCATAATTCACTCCTTACCTTGTTAAATGTTTTCCTTTTTCAACAACTTTGCCCTATCCGGCATCCTTATTTTTTCGTCCCAGTCTCTTTGGCATCCGACACCTTGCGAAACGCCTCGGTCACGATGCGTGAGGCATTCAGAAAATCATCTCGCTCCTGTGCCACCAGCGGCGAGACATCCTGTGACGGCGGAATGCAATCCCGAATGTCGTAAGCAATCTGTCCCGGTGCATGGGTCAATATCCAGACTCGCTGCCCCAGATAGACCGCTTCCATGATGCTGTGAGTCACACAGAACACAGTGGGCTGAACACGATACCATAATTTTACCAGCAGCGCCTGCATTTCCAGCCGGGTCGGCTCATCAAGGGCTGAAAAGGGTTCATCCATCAGCAGAATCCTCGGCTCTAAAGCCAGCGTACGGGCAATCGCAACACGCTGCCGCTGGCCGCCGGATAACTGGTGCGGATATTTTTTTTCATGGCCGGCAAGCCCGACTTCCTGAATCAGTTTTTCGACCCGTTCGATCCTCTGATCCGCGGTCAGATGGAGCTTTTTCTGATTCATTCGCAGGCCAAAAAGAATGTTGTCCCGGACCGTCAGGTGCGGAAATGAACTGTACTGCTGAAAAATCATTCCGCGGTCGCAGCCGGGGCCGGTAATCGGCTCGCCATGGATCAAAATTTCTCCTGAGGTTGGTTTCAGCAGGCCGGAAATCAAATTCAGAATTGTACTTTTTCCGCAGCCGCTGGGGCCGATAACACTGATAAATTCACCAATATTGGGGATATCATCAATCACAAAAGAGATGTCATTGATAGCTGTAAACGTCCCAAAACGGACCGTCACATTACGGAATTCGATAATCGGCGGCTTTCCAGCATGTTGCTGTTGGACGACAGAGCTATTCTGCAATTCAGGCATCAGGCGGTCCCCCTGTAGCGAAACATCAGCCGTCCCAGACGAGCCCAAAGCAGATCCGCCGCCCAGGCAATGAGTGTAATCAGCACAATCACCAGGTAAATATGCTCTCGCGGCCCGCGTCGGAAGGATATCTGAACCAGGTAGCCCAGCCCGCTTTCCATAACCACCACCTCGGTCAGCACCAGATACGTCCAGCCGACTCCAAAAGCCAGCCGCATCGCATTCCAGATATCGGGCATGGCAATCGGAATCATCACATAGAAAATAATCTGCCGTGTGCTGGCCCCGAGCGTATAGGCCGTTTTGATATACACATCGGCCACATTATCAATTGCTGAGACAATCAGCGGCAGCAGATAAATGCCAAATGCCATGGCCAAAAAAATCACTTTCTGCAGCTCACCGGTGCCAAACCAGGACAATGTCAGCGGCACCAGTGTCGCTATCGGGATATATCCGGATGCCGTCGTCAATGGTGTAAAAAAAGCACGCATAAACGACAACGCTCCCATCGCAATCCCCAGCGGAACTGCAATCGCCAGAGCCAGCAGATACCCCAGTCCGATGCGTTTGAGACTGGCCAGGGTATGGGTCGGCAGGTCTCGCCGGAATAGCTCGGCAGTGCTATGTGCCACTTCCACCGGGCTGGGCAGCAGGGTCGGGCTGATCATCCGCTGCTCAACAGGTCCGGCGGTCATTATCCACCAGATAATCAGCAGCAGAATCATTGGAATTAAGCCCAGCGGCAAAATCAGCCAGCGGGGCAATGAGCTTCGAAGCTTGAACAGATCTTTCATCATCGATTAATTCGCTCCCGGCGTCTCAGGCTGTTCAACCAGAATCTTACCCATCAGGACATAATCCAGCGTTTGCTGCAGCTCTGTACCATTGGCAGCCGACAAGATTAATCCCCCGGCATCACGGACAGCATTGAATTTATTTGCCGCCACATCAAAGGCAAAAAAGTACACGCTGGAACGCCGGTCGTCGGGAAGACGCGACAGGACATCAACCACATCACCCGGGGCATAGCCCTGATTATTTTCGCCATCAGTAATCACCAGCAGGTGCTTTGTCTTGAGACCTGCCCGATCCATCGCCTGCTTGACATGGATGACAGCATCCCCGATAGGGGTGCCCCCATCCGGAACCATCCGCGAAACCGCTGCCGTTGCCGCGGATAAATTGATGGGGCCGAATGGAATAACCTGACGACACGATGGCTGCCGATGCCGGGAACTGAATTCAAAGACACCCACTTCGACCGGCTGCTCAGGATGCTTTTGCACAAATGCATCGGCCTGTTTGAGAATATCCAGGGCACACTGCCGTGCAACCTGAATTTTCGGCATCATCTTGCCGCCAACGCCAACGACATTGTCTTTCATGCTTCCTGAAACATCGAACGCCACGCCAATAGCGATCCCCTCTCGCTGTGCTGCTGCAGAGGATTCCGTCAGGGCGCGCATAATCGGATTACGCACCGGTTCCCTGTGCACGACCGGCGGCTGTTCATGCGTCACCTGCACCGCGGACCGCTGTCTGTTATTTTTGAAGACTGCAAAAAATACACAGACCAGAATGATGGCAAAGATAAGTCGTCCTAATACATTCATGGGATGCTTATTGTTGTTCCGGCGGATAGACATTGATTTCAACCCTCCTGTTCAGGACCTGATTTAACGGATCGTTCATATCCGCGGGTTTATCCCATCCGGCACCCTGGACAATAAATTTGTTGGGTTCAAATTTGTATTTATCGATCAAGGCCTGTTTGATTGCCTCGGCACGGGAAAGACTTAAATCTTTTACGGCCTGAACAGGCACCCGGCCTTTCATGCTCGAATCGGTATGGCCTTCAATCAGCACGACAGCCCGGTCAAACTGCCCCGCCAGACGTGCCACCTGTTCCAGCGTCGCATCCACACCCGGATCATACAGCTTGCCCTGAATAATGGTACCGATCTGGTCACGAGCCGGTTCATAAGGATTTGACGAATTCGGGTAAAAGTTGATTCGAATTGTCTGCGTCAGGATTGGCGCCTCGGCTTGAATCACTTTGTAACTGGCCGGAGTAAATGTAGCAATGCTTTCATCTTTCTGATGAGCAAACGTGCCGGCCTTTTCCAGTTTCTGAATGACTGAAAAATCCATGATCTGGTCAAAGGGCACAGGGCTGTTGATACGACCTAATTCCCGATAGACATAGCTGGCATTCTGCCAGGTTCGCTCAAAATTGGTGGGATTGGAGGCATTCAGGAAAAACTGCACATTTTCGGCAAAGTTTGTCGGATGAGCATCATTCCGCATTCCCATGACTTCTTCGACTTTCATGCCGAAGGCCTCCGCCATCCAGCCGGCGGCCTGTTCGGGGCTGTCTTTAACCATATCCATGCCCTCAAATATGCCCGCCACAAGTCCTTCAACCACTTCCGGATGGTCACGCTGGAAGTCGGCGCGAACCGCATAGACATCGGCAATCAGTTTATTGGATTCGGCGGTGCTGCACAGGATGCGCGTCCCGGCAACACGATCCGGGATATTGTAAATATCCGGCGCCCAGGATACGCAGGCATCCACGGATTTATCCGCAACAAACGCGGCGGCGGCTTCAAATGCCGTAGCGGTATATTTCGGGCGAATATCGGCGGGCTTCATCCCGGCACTGAGCAAGAGTGATGTCAGATAATATTCGCTCGGAGAATTCTGGGCCAGGGCGATCGTCTTGCCTCGTAAATCCGCCACCGATTTAATCGTATTGCGAACCACAATACCATCACCGCCATTGGACCAGTCAATCTGCTGGACGATACGCGGAGAGATACGCGAGTCACGAACCAGTTCCGGGGCGAACAGCACCATCATATCGGCCGTCCCCCACAGGGTATGCACTTCCCCTGCGGCAAAAGCATCGCGGGCGGTTACCGGATCATCCATCAGGACCATCTCGACCCGGAAACCATACTTCTTGAAAAACACGCTTTCATCATTGGGCTTGACGCCATGATTGGCCGCAATCACCGGCAGCCAGCCGGCCCAGACATTATACGAAAAACGCAGAACTTTCTGGTCTGCGTCCCACTTGTACTGACTAACACCCTTGACGGCGGGCAGGCGCTCTGCCGGGACATACTTGTATTCCTTGACAGTAGTAACGCCGGACAAATCCTGTTCCTCAACAGCAGGTGCTTCCGCTGCACCGGGTGTCGGGCCGGGCACCGGTGCCTTGCCAAGCAGTCCGGGCATCATCCGATTGATTACCAGATAACCACCGATGCCAATCAGGCCGAGAATCAGTAATACGGAAACAATTCGACCCAGCGGTGTAATTTTATGTTCCTGCGATTCCATAATAGATAGTCCTTTCTATTCGACTGGTTTTAAGATTAACTCTGACCGCCCTGCTGCGAAGGCCCGATCTCCTTGTTCATGATCGGAGCCGACTGGGGTGCAGCGGGCGCCTGAATGCCCTGGCTGGCCAGAAATTCGGCCAGAGCATTCTGCTCCAGGGCTTTTCGTTCTGTTTCTTTTTCACGAAGCTGATCCATGTCCACAATATCCTTGGCAACACGGGCCTTGCCGGCAGACACTTCATACCGTTTGGCCAGGACTTCTTCGACGGTCTTCATCGTATCGCCCATGTCGCCAACCTTGAAAGCAACATTGCCGAGAGCACTGGCGGCCTCAGCCTGGGCTTCCTTGATTTTGACCTGTGACAACTGCTTATCAAGCTTGTGAATTTTTTCTTCAAATTCCTTCTGGGCCAATTTAGCCTGACGCAGGTTGGCCTGATATGCATCTTCCGTTTCTTTCAGTTCCTGTGTATCGGTCAGAAGATCAGACTTCAGCTCCTGCAGTTCGCGCGCCAGGCTGCCTGCCAATTCCAGATTGCCTGCCTGATGATTGGCCAGCACGCGCCGTTCCAATTCTTTGGCGCGATTGGTTTTAGCGGTTATCTGAGCCTTCAGCCGCTCAGCAATGCCTGCCATCTGGGCCAGAGCCAGATTATACTGCGCCATCCGATCCCGAAATTCCTGACGGGCCGCCTCGATCAGAGCTTCGGGATTGCGCCGCTCAATGCCGCTGACAAAAAGACTGATAAAACCCGAAACCAGTCGTTTTAAACGTGCCATAATCGCCATCGTATTCTCCTTAATTGATTGAAGTCCTCATCCGCATCGGGCTCACTGTGTGTTGTTTGTCAACAAATCAACGGCCCGAGTGATATCCTGTTCATAACTTTTTTTCCGACTTTGCCATTTCCCGGCATCATCCTGTTCCTGCTGCATCTGGTGTTCAAGCCGAAGTAGTTCCTGTTTCATTTTATCCATTTCTTTTGCAATCTCGGCAATACGCTCCTGCCGCGTCTGGCTCCGGCTGTTCATTTTTTTTAAGACAAACTCTTCGTATGCATCCAGCGCCTGATCTTTGGCAAGTGCATCCCGGACGAGCTCTTCGGCAGAGACGTTAGTTTCACTCAGCCACAACTGAACGGATTTTTTAGCTTCGTTTACATCTGCCGTTTGATATTTAGACTGGAAAACCTTGATGAATTTTTCAATCGTCCAGCCATGATTTGGAATTTTAATACCGGCCGACTCAAATATCTTACCGAATTCTATCGTTAATTCGACCGGAGACTCTGCCAGAAGCTTGACATTTTCGGCATGTAATTCCGTCATAAGTTCTTTGATGGTAACGGCTTTAGTCGCAACCTTGGTCGGCATCCTTGCTGCCGTACGCTCAACCGACTGGACCAGTTTTAACTGGCACCCTAATTCCTTTAATTTTGCCAGCAATCCCATTTTAGACATATCTCCTTAGCTCTTCAATCCGTAATTCAAGTTGTTCCAGAGCCAGATTTTTAAAATATTCAGGCAAAAACCGCTCGTCTGTGCACTCCCTGACTGCAACCAGATCCATGTACTCCAGTTTCTTGGTATGTGCACTGGGGCGAACCTGAGCCAGGGTTTCTTCCAAAGCTTTTTTGAGCGGCAGACGATTCTCCCCTGCCAATTCATATTGTCGCAATGCGCGCACCAGGACACCTTCTACTTCGTTGCCGCCCAATACCAATCCTTTGGGTAATTCCGGCAAATCTGCTTCGGTTAGAGGAAATCTCAGTTTTCTGGCCACCGCATGGAACAAAACCTTCATTTCATCCATCGTCTGAGGGGCGAATAATGGGATATGCACATCCAGACGGCCTTGCCGCTTCAAATCAACTTCCAGCAGGTCCGGCCGGCTTGTGGCAAATACCCATATAATCCGTCCGCGATTGCGCGTATCGGACATTTCCTTAGCCAGCATGGCATAAATCCGGCCGGAAAGCCCGCTGTCACCATCACCGCTTTCACGCTTGCCCGCCGCCTGGTCAGCCTCATCGACAAAGACCACGACCTGTCCCAGCGCATGCAGGATTGAAAATATCTTCTCGAGATTGGATTCGGTCGCTCCCACCCAGCGGTCACGGAAATTCTTGAATACCAGACAAGGTATCCCCAATTCCCCCGCCCAGCATTGAACCAGAAAGGTCTTACCCGTACCAATTCGGCCGGCGATCAGATACCCCATTGGCAAGGCATGATATGCGTTTTTACGCAGCAGTTGGGTATCTTCCCGCAGCCATGCCTTGGCTGCATCGAGGCCTGCAACATGGTCCAGAGTATAAGGCGATTCCAGAAACTCCAGCAGGCCCTGACATTCCCTCTCAATCAGAGTCTTTTTCATCCTGCTCAGCCAGGCAGTCGTGATTTTGCCTTCGGTATTCAGCGCCATCGATAGAGCTGTTCTGGCCCCGACACGGCTCAGACCGGTCAGGCGATTGGCCAGCTGCTCCACAGGCATCTCGCATTTTTGACTTAAATCAGGAAAAGCCCCCTTTTGGAGAATATGCACATAGTCCAGCATATCCGGCTCGCTGGGCAGCGGGATTTTCAACTTGGCACAATGCGGATTTTCCACAACTAATTCATTGAGGTCGTGTAATCCCTCGGTGATAAAAACACTGACGATATTTGACCGTAAAATAGCCGGATCATTGGCCCATCCCAGCGCCTTGACCACATTAGAACTGAATTCTCCGCCCAGTTGCAGAGGATCGCCGCGGGGTACTACAAATTCTGCAAAGTCAATAATGACCGCGATTTTCTTCTGGCCGGCTGAGGCTTGAATGGCCTGCAGATTCAGCGTGCGCAGCAGATAGCGGTCGATAATTTCCATCGCCTTGCCGGGCTCGCGTATAGCGGTCAGGGACCCCTGGCTGAATCCTGTCGCCTGCTCGAACCATTCGGCCCAGTCTTTTTCTCCGCGTACCGCCCGAACACCTTTGCCGCGGTCGTAACGCAGGATGACATCGTAGCCGGCAAACATCACCTCCTGCAGGTATTCCTGCAGCGAGACGGCCTGCCCTTTTTCTGCATCCGCCGGGACTACATCGAAGACGTTGCCATGCAGAATAAATTGAGCGGTTGAGCCGGAGCGAAATAAATCGCACATTTCTTTGGCCCATGGAAGAAGCACAGAGGTCATTGTGACAGCCTTTCTTTTGTCGGAACAGGCAAGGGCGGAGGTTCCGTGAGTAAATCTTCAACACAACCATATATCTGCTGCTGTTCCTGAATCCACTGCGTTGTATCGCCGAGGGTCGCCGAAATCTGATCGATACGCTGTGAAACAACTTCCGGCCCCGTCGAGAGCACCGACTGTTCCCGCAGCAGTTCGACCTGTTCCTGAATGCGCATTAATTCGGCATCAAGAAACAGGAGCTTGTCTTTGGCTTCCTTGTGTTTTTCCTGACGCTGACGCAGGATTTCAACCTGCCCAGTCAGGCTTTTTCTTAAATTTTCGTTGATACTCTGATTTTTGATTCGGTCTTCGATCTGGCTGATCCGCTGGTCCAGGGATTTTTCTTCCCGCCCGGCTGCTTCCTTCAGGGTTTTGATGATGGCCTGCCGGGTCAGGAGCAGCTTCAGGAAAATCCACAGCAGACGCCGCAATCCCTCGGCCTGGGCCCCGGCCGCAATCGCCGATTCGGTCGTGGAAATCTGCATGAGCAGACTGCGGCAGCGATTTTCCAGTTCTCGGTATTTCTGCTGTTCTGGAGTGTCAAGCTTCTGAATCATCTCATTCAGGTTTTGATACTGTTCGAGACGTTCTTTGTATGCAATGCGGCCTTTGACCACATTTTGAAAACGGGAATTCGTTGCAAGAAAAAAAAGATATCCCAACTCCAGACCCAGCCCTAATATCCAGAAACCCGAATCCAAAAATCCCAGCATACCAAACAAACCCAATCCAATCCAGTTCGGCGGTATCCACAATCCGAAAGGACGGGCGTTGAATGCCTCGCTAATATAGTCCTTAAAACCAGGCTGCATCTGTTCGAAATCCACTCCTTGTCACGAGCAGAGCCTAACTCGCTGCGATTTTGATATCTACTGATCCTGCTTGAAATAGTCCGGTTCGGCACGGCCAAGCACAGCAGCTTCAAACACTTGCTGCTTTTGATCTCGGAATCATCATACCCGTTGGGTATATTTCTTCTTTCCCTGAAAAGACTTATGGCAGGGATTATAGACCCTGATATCCCCTGTTCACAAGCATAAAAATTGTAAATTATAGTGTCATTTTGTCAAGAAAGACTTTTTTCGCTCTGGATTATCTTATCTTTCCTGTATAGACTGACAAAACCAACCATAATTCCGAAATAAAAGGAATTTATGTTCATACTATAGTTTGCAGCATATACCCTTATATATGAATAAAATAGTCTTTCTTGCTTGCATTTATATCGTGTTCCGTTAGAATAATCTCACGACGTGGAGAATTAATAAGGCTATAAGGAGTCTGTGTGTCTGATTTTATTAGCTGTTTAAAAGAAATCCTAATACAATAAGGGTACCAAATGAGCGATGTATTCAGCGTAAAAGATAAATGCGTTGTTGTGACCGGCGGGGCCGGCGTCCTGTGCGGCGGGATTGCTGAAGACCTGGCCGATGCAGGAGCCAAGATATGTATTGCCGATTATGATGATATTCGGGCCAACAGCCTGGCCCAGAAAATCACGGCCAAAGGCGGTTTTGCCCTGCCGATCAAAATCAATGTACTGGACAAAAAAGAGGTTGCGGATGCCTTCCAGTGTGCCCTGGACAGTATGGGCCGGATTGATGTGCTGATTAACGGTGCCGGCGGCAATAAAAAAGATGCCACGACCTCCGATACGCTGAAGTTTTTTGACATGCCGGCCGAGGCGATGAAGGCCGTCATAGACCTGAATTTTATGGGTACCCTGCTGCCTTCCCAGGTTTTTGGGCAGTATTTCGCCCAGCAGAAGAAGGGAATTATCCTGAATATCTCCAGCATGAACGCCTTCCGACCGCTGACTAAAATCTGCGGGTATTCGGCAGCCAAGGCCGCAGTCAGCAATTTTACCCAGTGGCTGGCCGTTCATTTATGCCAGAATTATTCGACCGATATCCGGGTTAATGCGATTGCCCCTGGTTTTTTTCTGACGGAACAAAACCGCTTCCTGCTGATTGATGAGAAAACCGGCCAACTGACCCCGCGCGGCAAGACCATTCAGGATCATACACCCATGGGACGTTTTGGTCATGCCGACGAATTATATGGTGCCGTTCGCTGGCTGATCAGCGATGCGTCCAAATTTGTGACCGGCATTGTCGTACCAATTGACGGCGGATTCAGTGCCTTTAGCGGTGTTTAACCCCATTTTCAAGCGGACCTGTTAAAGAAGATATATATTATGCTGTATTATGCTCGCGGAAGCAAAACAGATCAATTAAACAGTGAAGACCTCAAGCAGGGTCTCTATGAGGCCCTGAAAAAACTGGGACCAAAACGTAAAGTATTAGCGGTGCCGCCGGATGGAACACGTTTTTTTTCGCGGGCCGGCGAACTGACCCGACTGGCCTGGCAGTATTACGGCGACAAAATGACCGATATCCTGCCAGCACTGGGGACCCATTCTGCGATGACAGAGGCCGAAATCAAGTGGATGTTCGGTGATATCCCGACAACGCTTTTCCGCAGACATGACTGGCGCAACGATGTTGTAACGCTGGGACTGGTTCCCGGCGAATTCATCAACCAGGTCAGCGAAGGCAAGCTGGATTTTTCCTGGCCAGCACAGGTCAATCGTCTGCTGGTTGACGGTGACTTTGATTTGATCTTATCACCGGGGCAGGTCGTCCCGCATGAAGTCATCGGAATGGCCAATTATAATAAAAATATTTTTGTCGGCACTGGCGGTTCGGAAGGAATCAACAAGAGCCATTTTCTGGGCGCTGTCTATGGAATGGAACGCATGATGGGCCGGGCTGATACGCCAGTCCGCAAGGTGCTCAATTATGCCTCCGACCACTTTGCCGGACAGATACCGATTGTTTATATTCTGACAGTGGTTGAGGCCACAGATACGGACCCTGTCGTTCGCGGACTGTTTATCGGGGATGATATCGAATGTTTTAACCTTGCCTCCGCCCTGTCATTGAAAGCCAATTTCCAGATGCTGGATGAGCCGCTCAACAAGGTCGTGGTCTTTCTGGATCCTCATGAATTCAAGAGCACTTGGCTGGGCAACAAGAGCATCTACCGCACGCGAATGGCCATGGCGGATGAAGGCGAACTGATTGTCCTGGCTCCCGGTCTTCGGGAATTCGGCGAGGACCCGGAAATTGACCGACTGATTCGCAAATACGGCTATGTCGGCACTGAGCGGGTATTGAAACTGACCCGGGAAAATGCGGAATTACAGAACAATCTCAGCGCCGCGGCGCACTTGATTCATGGCTCCTCCGAGGGTCGATTCAGTATTACCTATTGCCCGGGACAGATTTCCCAAAAGGAAATCGAATCCGTCAATTTCCGCTATGCGGATTTAAGCACAATGCTGAAAAAATATAATCCCGAACGGCTGAAAAATGGATATAATACCATCAACGGTGAGACCATTTTCTATATTTCCAATCCCGGCATGGGATTGTGGTCCTGGAAAAACCGGTTCAAATAATCAATAATAATCCTTCTATCAGGAGTCATACAATGTCAAAAGCAGATATCGCAGTCGTCGGCCTGGCGGTGATGGGCGAAAACCTCATCCTGAACATGGAAAGCAAGGGCTTCACGGTAGCCTGTTTTAACCGTACCGTGTCCAAAGTGGATGATTTCGTCAACGGTCGGGCTAAAGGTAAAAACATCATCGGATGCAAATCTATCGAAGAGCTGGTCGCCAATCTCAAGCGTCCCCGCAAAGTGATGCTGATGGTTAAGGCCGGGACTGCAGTGGATGAATTCATCGACCTGATTTTACCGCATCTGGAAAACGGCGATATTATCATTGACGGCGGCAACAGCCACTTTCCCGATACCACCCGCCGCACGCAATATGTGGAAAGCAAAGGCAAACTGTATATTGGTACCGGAGTCTCCGGCGGAGAAGAAGGCGCCCTGATGGGGCCTTCGATTATGCCGGGCGGTTCGACTGCGGCATGGACCTATGTCAAGCCCATCTTCCAGAAAATCTGCGCTAAAACCGACAAGGGCGAGCCCTGCTGTGACTGGGTCGGCGAAAACGGCGCCGGTCATTTTGTCAAGATGGTGCACAATGGCATCGAATACGGCGATATGCAGATGATCTGCGAAACCTACCAGATGATGCGGCAGGGCCTGGGGATGACTAACGTCCAGATGCATGAAGTCTTTGCCGATTGGAACAAGGGCGAGCTGGGTTCGTACCTGATTGAAATTACTCGCGATATTCTCGGCTACAAGGATGAGACAGGCCATTACACCGTCGATACAATTCTGGACACCGCCGGACAGAAAGGCACCGGCAAGTGGACCGTGCTTGCGGCTCTGGACAGTGGTCAGCCGCTGACTCTGATAGCCGAAGCCGTATTTGCCCGCTGCCTGTCGGCCATTAAAGAAGAACGCGTAGCCGCGGCGAAAGTGCTCAACGGCCCCAAAGAAAAATTTCTCGGCGACAAGGCTACTTTTGTCAATGACCTGCGTCAGGCCCTGTATGCATCCAAGATCGTCAGCTATGCCCAGGGATATCAACTGATGCGTGCTGCAGCCGCCGAGTACAAGTGGAATCTGAATTATGGAGGCATCGCCCTGATGTGGCGCGGGGGCTGTATCATCCGCTCCGTCTTTTTGGGCAAAATCAAAGACGCTTTTGACCACAATCCGAATCTGAACAACCTCCTGCTGGATCCCTTCTTCAAAGAGGCCTTCGAAAAGGCCCAGTCCAGCTGGCGTCGGGTGGTCACTGAAGCAATACGGATGGGGATTGCCATTCCGGCCATCAGTGCAGCGCTGTCCTATTTTGACGGGTATCGCAGCGCAATCCTGCCGGCCAATCTGCTGCAGGCCCAGCGCGATTACTTTGGCGCCCATACGTATGAACGCACTGACAAGCCCAGAGGTCAGTTTTTCCATACCAACTGGACCGGTCGCGGCGGGAATACAGCGGCGTCAACCTATTCTGTTTAATCGAAACCAAACGAGGCCCTGTTCTGCGGGGCCTTTTACTTCTTCTTGAGTCCGGATGGCCCATTGCGGAGCATGATAATGACTTATATGCATGACAATTTTCTGCTGCACAACAAAACGGCAGAATACCTCTATCACGAACACGCCGTGAAAATGCCGATTTACGATTACCATTGCCATTTGCCCGCGGCACAAATAGCCGAAGACAAGCAATTTGAAAATCTGACGGCAATCTGGCTGGCCGGAGACCACTACAAATGGCGGGCCATGCGTACCAACGGTATCGACGAAAAATATATCACCGGAGGCGCCACAGATTTTGAGAAATTTCAAAAATGGGCAGAGACAGTGCCTTATTGTCTCCGTAATCCGCTGTACCACTGGACCCATCTGGAGCTGAAAAAGCCCTTCGGGATTACCGACAAAGTCCTGAATTCGGACACCGCCAAAGTCATCTATGACACCTGCGGCGAGAAGCTCCAGACAACCGCTTTCAGTGCCCGCAATATCATGCGAAGCTGGAATGTCAAGCTGGTCTGCACCACTGAAGACCCCACTGATTCACTCGATTATCATCTGGCCATCCGTAAAAGCGGTTTTGAAATCGCAGTCCACACCGCATGGCGGCCGGATAAGGCCATGGCCGTGGATAATCCCGCCCTGTTCAATACATGGACGGACAAACTGGCAGCTCTGACAAACACCACCATCAGGGACTTTGACAGCTTTCTGTCGGCGATTCGCAAGCGGCAGGACTATTTTCACGCCAACGGCTGCCGTGTTTCTGACCACGGCCTCGACAAAATGTATGCTTACGACTATACTGAAGCGGACATTAAGGCTATTTTCAATACCGTCCGCTGCGGAAAACCCATTACAGCCCAGCAGGTTGAACTGTTTAAATCCGCGATGCTGTATGAGTTATGCATGATGAATGCCGAAAAAAGCTGGGTCCAGCAATTCCATCTGGGCGTCCTTCGCAATAACAACAGCCGAATGTTTGCCAAGCTCGGGCCGGATACCGGCTTTGATTCCATCGGCGATTTCAATCTGGCCGTCCCCATGGTCAAACTCTTTGACCGGCTTGATAACCGCAACAGCCTGTGCAGGACTATTTTGTACAATATCAATCCCAAAGATAATGAAGTCATGGCCACCATGCTGGGCAACTTCCAGGATGGCTCCTGCCCCGGAAAAATGCAATTCGGCTCGGGCTGGTGGTTCCTGGACCAGATGGATGGTATGATCAAACAGATGAACGCCCTGTCCAACCTGGGCCTTCTGAGCCGCTTCGTTGGTATGCTGACGGATTCACGCAGCTTTCTTTCGTACTCCCGGCACGAATATTTCCGCCGAATCCTCTGTAATCTGCTGGGTGAGGAAGTGGAAAAGGGATTCTGGCCGAACGATAAAAAATGGCTCGGCCAGATGGTCGAAGATATCTGCTATAATAACGCCCGGCGTTATTTCGACATGACTCTGCCGGGCGCCTGAGGCGTACCGGGTGTCGTGCGTTAATTATTTTTCGTGGGCAATCAGATCCTCGTAAGTCTGACGACGGCGAATTACTGAAAATTGATCGCCGTCCACCAGCACTTCCGGCAGCAGCGGTCGGCCATTGTAATTGCTGCTCATCGTATAACCGTACGCTCCGGCCGTAAAGATCGAAATCAAATCACCGCGTTTGACCGCCGGCAGAGGACGTTCCTTGGCGAAAAAGTCTGCTCCCTCACAGATCGGTCCGACAATATCAACCTGCTCACAGCCTTCCGGATTCAGGTGACGGAATTTCTTGGGCGGTACCAGTGACGGATCCACCTGAGCAGGCCAGATAAAATGAAACGCATCGTACAGCGGCGGACGAATCAGGTCGTTCATGCCCGCGTCCACAATCACAAATTTCTTCTTGCCGCCCTGCTTCAGATACAAGACTTGTGTCAGCAGAATGGCGGAGTTAGCCGCAATGCTCGCACCCGGCTCCAGAATTAACTTCAGCCCCTTGTCTTTAATCAGAGGGACAATCACACCGGCGTAATCACTGGCCGAAGGAGCGGTTGATGTTTCATAATCGGCGCCATAACCGCCGCCCATATCAATCGCCTCGATGGTAAATCCATCCGCCCGCAGCTCGTCAATCAATTTGACCGTCTTCTGCAAAGCCTCTGCATACGGCTGCACGGATTTACCCGCCGAACCCAGATGCACATGAACTGCACAAAGCTGAACTGTGCCGTTCTTGCCGTATTTGTTGAAAACATGACGGGCTCGTTCAATATCCACACCAAACTTGGATTCTTTCTTGCCGGTGGTGGTATAGGTATGCGTGCGGGGATCCACATCGGGATTGACTCGCAGCGCCGCCTTGGGGTTTTTGCCAAGGTTGCGGGAAATCGTAATCAGATTTTCCAGTTCCGCTTCGGATTCGATATTGAAATACCCAATCGGGGCATTCAGCGCCTCGATGATTTCCTTATCGGTTTTGCCAACACCCGCATAGACGATTTTCGCAGTATCGATGCCGGTTTGTCTGGCCCGGAATAATTCGCCGCCGCTGACAATATCAAAGCCGCTGCCGGCTTCAGCCAATACCTTGAGAATATGAATATTGGAACAGGCCTTGATGGAATAGCAAATCAGCGTATCCAGCCCGGAAAAGGCTTCTTTGAGTCGATTGAAGTGGCCCAGGAACGTTGCCTTACTATAAATATAGACCGGCGTGCCGACCGCTTCGGCGATTTTCGCAACAGCTACATTTTCCGCGTACAATTTACCTTGTTTATATCCGAAATAATCCATACATAGTCCTTTATCTTATCTATCTTGATAGAATTTTGTAGTATATCGTTTTTCTTTGCGGAGGCAAGAGCCCATTTATGTAAAGTCTCAATTCCTATCAAGAAAAGGCTGTAACAGAACGTCAAACCAGGTATAATTAATCTTCAAAATAAACAGCCATAAATATATTTGTATTACAAGATAATAATACTCCACTATGAAAATAAAGGCCAAAGAACAGATTGAGCAGCTACGTGCGACGCTTCGCCGGCACGACTACCTGTATTATGTTTTGAACCAGCCGGAAATTTCTGACCAGCAATACGATGTGCTGTTTGCCGAACTTAAGCAACTCGAGGCTCAACATCCGGAATTCATCACCGCGGACTCCCCTACCCAGCGAGTCTCGGAACGCCCTATCGAGGGCTTTACTCAAGTGCATCATAGCATACCCATGCTCAGTATCGACAATACCTACAGCGACCAGGAACTGCGGGAATTTGATAAGCGTGTCCGCAAGGGGCTGGAATCCGATGATTTTGAGTACGTTGTTGAACTGAAAATCGATGGACTAGCCATCAGTCTGCATTATGAATCCGGCCGACTCATCACTGCCGCGACACGCGGCGACGGACGGACGGGTGATGATGTCACGGCCAATATTCG
>JAFGQP010000180.1 GCA_016935635.1 Sedimentisphaerales bacterium | reverse complement strand
CGCTTGCGCTGGGGGCTGCTGTTGGAAACATGTGGTCGCGGGTTGTTCGAATGAGGGGCCGATGAGGCTGATTGGGGCGGTGGGGATTAGTAGTCGAGGAAGTTGACGTTCTGGCTGTCGGTGCCGGTCCAGTTGAGTCTGAATTCGCAGGTCTCGCGTTTGAACAGCCATCCGGTCAATTGGTCGGCTTCGGCGGCAAAGTCGGCGACTAATTTCACATCCCGTTTGTCATTGAAGGGGTTGAGGGGCATTTTCATGAAATAAGGCCCGCAGGTATAGACTGCGGTCCTGGTGGTGGTGGTCGAGGAGACGCCATTGATGTCGGTGGTGCAGACAAACTGTTCGACGACCTTGGCTGCGGAGGCGTTGGTCAGGGCGCCCAGGGGATTGTAGTAATAGCCGGGCGTCAGGCCGTTGTGGTCGAGCTTAAACAGTTCGGCCTGGCTGCGGAGGCTGCGGAGCATGTCCTTGGCCGCCGACTCTTTGGCCAGTTGCGACTGGTTCTGGAACATGGGCAGCGCAACGGCGGCCAGGATGCCCAGAATCGATACCACAATCATCAGTTCAATCAATGTGAAGGCTTTACGTTTCATATTATCAGACGGTTCGGTCCAAATCGCTTATCCCTTTATCAAAATATAATGAATCTTTCGGAATCTGTGGGGATTTTCAAAAATTTTTATACGTAGTTTTACTTACAAAAAGGCAGTTTGCGGCGTCTTAACAAATTCTTTACAAGACGGTCTGATAATGCCGTGATTCTCAGTGCTGCCGGCGTCATTTGCCTTTGGGGGGTTTTAAGTTTATATTATTTATATAGAGAAGAAGTGTACGATAGAAGAAACTTTAATTTCGGGGGATTTATGAAAACCAGGCAAGTGAAACTGATTATCGCAGCCGCAGCGATGCTGTTGGCAAGCACAGCGGTCCAGGCAGACTTTCTTATTACCGAGGAAGGGGAATACTACTACAACGGGGAAGTCGTTGATATCGACCGAGTGGTCAATGGTTATCTATGGATCGAAAATGCCACGGTGAATCTGCATAAGAACGCTCACATCAAAGATGCTATTTATTTTGGCGATGTATACTCCGCATCCGGGGCGGTGCTGAATATCTACGGCGGCAAAATTGATAACGCACTGTACATCACCACTAATTATAACAAACTGCTGCCTGCAGCCATGGTGACAGTGTACGGGTATGGTTTTGCTGTGAATGGGGTGCCTGTAGATGAGAATGCACCTGAATTATTTATGCAAGGCGAGATGCTGTCGGGGTTTTATGCCGACGGTACACCCTTTGCGTTTGCGGTGGATTGTTTTGCAGAAGGCAACTTAGAGCTGACCCTTAAGCTGGGGTGGATAGTGAGCGCTCCTGCGATGGCCGCTGCGCCCGAAGCGATTGACTTCGGCGCTGTCAAGATGAACGAATCGGTATCCCAGACGGTCTCTGTGACCAATACGGGTACCGCGAATCTGATTGTACAGTCCATTGGCTTCGCCGAGGGCAGCAGTGCTGAATTTGCCTGTGCTTCTGTGCCTGACCTGCCTGCGACGATCGAACCCGGCGCCAGCATCCCTGTTGAAGTCGTATTTACGCCTGCTGCCACCGGCGCGGCCCTGGCTGTCATGATGATTTCCGGAGATTATGTGGATACCGCCCAGATTATGCTGACTGGGACAGGCATCAAGCCCGTCATCGCAGTTGAACCTGCCGCCCTTGATTTCGGTCAACTCAAACTGGGTGAGGCTGCGGCCGGCATGCTGACGATTGCCAATACCGGTGAAGCAGACCTGGTTGTGCAGGCGATGGATTTTGCCGCCGCCGGCAGTGCCGACTTTGCCTTCACCGCGGCGCCTGTGCTGCCCATGGTGATCGCGGCAGGTACCAGCGTTGACCTGGAAATTGCATATACGCCCACCGCTGAAGGGGATGCTGAGACTGTGCTGACGATTGTCAGTGATGATGCGGATAATCCCGCCGTGGAAGTGGAGCTGAAAGGCAAGGCGATTGACCCCGTCCAGACGCCCCTGGAGCAGATGGATTCCATTCTGAAATATTATGACCAGGGTCTCAAGAACAAGAGCATCAAGGGTGTCGGACGCACTTATAGAATCTCCCAGGCTCATGCTAAAATCGTCCGACAGATGCTGATCTGCACACGCTGCCTGATCAAAGGCGGTTACGGCAAGTGGGCCATGTACGGACTGTATGACATCGAAAGAAAGACCGACGGCAAGTCGCGTCCCAGCGATATACTTGAGGGTACCGGTGTGGCGGAATTCAATGCCAAAGTCACAACACTGATCGAAACCCTGAAAAAGAAATAAGTCCGACGTCTCAAATTCGTGCAAGGCGGAACTGCAAGGTTCCGCTTTTTTTATGCGCAGCGGAGGGGGGTTATTGTCCGAGCTGCAGGGCCATGCGATAGGCTTTCAGGTAGCCTTCGACCATGCCGCTGACGCTGTGGCGGGCACGGAGATAGAGGCGGGCCTGTTCGGCGAGGATGCGGGCCTGTTCCGGGAATGACAGCAGCTGCTTGAGTCCGGCGTAAATGCTCATCGGGTCGGAGGGGTCAAAGACCAGTCCTGTTTTTTCGTGCTGGAGCAGGCCGGTCATGGTGTCCATGCATCCGCCGACGGCCAGGCCGACGCTCATGGCTTCCATCAGGGCCAGGTTGCAGCGTTTGCGGTCTTTGATATGAATGAAGATATCCATTCCCTGAAACACCGGGCGAACCGGACGCAGCGGGGGGACAATCGTGACGGTTGAAGTCAGGCCCAGTTCCCGGACCCGTTTGCGAATAGGCCGTTCGGCGGGGCCTTCACCCATGATTCCTACCGACAGGTCGAATCCATCGGCCAGCAGGTGCCGCACGGCATTGAGCAGCGGCTCAAAATCCTGAACCTGATTGAGCGATTCACAGATGACGATGCTTGGCATCTGGCCCGGGATGGCGAAACAGGCGGTATCGTCTTCCACGAAGGTGCCCAGAGGAATCCGGATGACCCGGGTGGGCTGGACCGGGCCGGTCATCAGGCTGCCATAGATGGGATCTGAAGATGCCGCCAGCACACTGCCGGGGGGAATCTGCCCGAGGGCTGTCCGTGATGCCGATTCGAACAGCGTTGTTACGGATGGGAGATTGAGTTCTCGGCAGAGAACCTGGGCCAGCCGTCCGTCACCCGGCCAGAACCAGTGCAGCAGGGTGGGTTTAGAACGGGCCAGTTTGTCCAGGAGGATTTGTCGATTTTTGTAATTGAGTAATTTGAGTTGGAATTCGGGATAGCGGATAAACTCTACCGACGGATAAAGTACGTTGGAGGTATCCTGGCCTTCGGGGCCCACCAGGACTGCACCATAAGCCGAGCCGGTCAGGCCGACCAGGATACGTCGTATGCAGTTTCCGTAGTAGCGAAGCGTCCAGTCGCTGACCAGTATTACAGGCCGGATGAGAGCGCGATCCGTATGCAAGGTGTTTTCATTTTCAGTCATAGTCGATTCTGCGGCTTATGTGCCGCTGATGTCGGCCAGCATGGTCTTGAGCAGGTCCATCTGCCCGGGCTTGAGATGGTAGCTGTGAGCGTCGTCGGGGAATCGGCCTGCCGCGACCTGTCGGGCGTATTTTTCAAGGGCCTTGCTCATTGCGGGTGCCAGGCCGGCAAATGCTTTGGCGAATTTCGGCGGCTGCTGGCTGAGGCCCAGGATGTCATGAATAATCAGGATTTGCCCGTCGCAATCCGGCCCTGAGCCGCAACTGACCACGGGAACGGGTACCCGCCTGGTAACTATTGCTGCAACTTCGCGGGCGGTGCCTTCCAGCAGAAGCATCGATGCTCCGGCCCGTACCATCTCATCGGCCAGCGTAATCAGTTCATACGCCTGTTCGGCAGTGGTGCCTTCGGCCCGCAGAGTGCCCTTCATGACAGCGCTTTGCGGCCGGATACCCAGGTGAGCCATGACGGGAATATCCGCGTCGCTGACGGCCCGGACGATGTCCAACTGCGAGCGTTTGACTTCCAGCTTGACGATCTGGGCGCCGGCCTGCTGGACAAACCGCCCTGCGTTGCGGACGGCGTCGGCGATGCAGGTCTGGTATGACAAAAACGGCATGTCCGCCACGAGGTAGGTTTGCGGTGCCGCCCGCCGGACGGCCTCGGTCAGCGTGACCATGAAGTCCATCGTTACCGGCAGGGTCGAATCGTGTCCCAGCATCATCTGGGCGACCGAGTCGCCGACCAGAATCATCTCCACTCCTGCGGCAGCGACCAGACGGGCGGTGGTGTAATCATAGCAGCTTACTGCCGAAAACGGCTTGTGCTGCTGTTTGGCTGCCATAAAATCCATAATTGTCATTCGTTCTGTCATAAGCGGTTATTATACCCGATTATGATCCTGGATACAATAGACAGCCTTTTGATAATTCCCGGGGGTTTTAGAGAGGAAAGTCTAGCGTGTTTTTTGTTGACGAAACAGCTCTGAAAAGGTAGTTTCTGGAACAAGTCTGGCTCTGGGAGAGTCTTGTTTACAGGAAAAGAAAGGAGACCGATATGCCGGTTTTGTTTGGATTGGTGATTCTGGGGCTGATTGTGCTGGTCCCGGTGCTGATGTACAACAGTCTTGTCGGCAAACGCAACCAGGTGGCCAACATCTTCGGCACGATGGATGCGATGCTGAAAAAGCGATGGGACCTGGTGCCGAATCTGGTGGAGACGGTCAAGGGGTACGCCCAGCATGAAAAGTTGCTGTTTGAGAACGTGACGGCGGCCCGCAGCCGGGCAATGGCCGGGCAGATGAGTGCCGATGAGATGGTTCAGTATGACAATGCCGTGTCGAAGCTGGTGGGGGTCATGCGGGCGACGGTCGAGAATTATCCGCAGGTCAAGGCCGGGGAGAATTTTCTGCATCTGCAGCGGACGCTCAATGAACTGGAAGAGCAGATTTCAGCGGCCCGCCGGGCGTTTAATGCGGCGGTGACCGATTACAACAACGCGGTCGATATGTTTCCGACCAATATTATCGCCTCGATGTTCGGCTTCCAGCGCAAGGGGCTGCTGGAGTTTGAGGCGCAGGCACGTCAGAATCCATCGGTTGGCTTTTAAGGCAGACAGGGGCTGGGGTTATGAAAACACTGGAACAGATACAGGAGTTTTATGAGTCGGAGCTGAAGCAAACTCTTGCGGCGATGGAGCAGGATCGCCAAAAGATGATTTCCAAGGCCATGACCGTTACCGGGATTATCGGGGTGGTTGGATTGGTGGTTGGATTGTTAATCACGCAGATGGGTGCGCACAATGGGGTATTGCTGCTTATTGTTCTTGGGATTTGTGTTGCAATCGGTGCGGGGGCATTTTCTGCTGCCAATAAGAATTACAAAGCGGGCTATAAATCGCAGATTATCCATAAGCTGATAACCTTTGCTCAGCCGGGGTTGGAGTATTGGCCGGATGGGGGGATCAGCAAAGAGATTTTTACGGGTTCGAAACTTTTTACGCATTCCATTGATCGTTATCGCTGTGAAGACCTTGTGCGGGGCAAGGTGGACAAGACCGAGATTCTGTTTTCGGAGATTCATGCCGAGTACAAGACGACCTCCGGGACGGGCAAGGACCGGCGTACGGAGTGGCATACTATTTTCAAGGGGCTGTTTGTGGCAGCTGACTTTAACAAGCATTTTCGCGGGCGGACGGTGGTGCTGCCGGATACGGCCCAGAAGGCCTTTGGCTTGTTCGGCCAGACGCTGCAATCGTGGAATCCTTCGCGGGATGAGCTGATTCGGCTGGAGGATGTCGAGTTCGAGAAGGAGTTTGTGGTCTATGGCACCAATCAGATTGAATCGCGGTATATCCTGTCGCCGGCTTTGATGGAGCGGATAGTGGAGTTTCGGCGGCGGCTGCGCGACGGGCTGTATCTGTCGTTTATCGGCTCGAAGGTCTATGTGGCGATTCCGCTGGAGACCAACCTGTTTGAGCCGAAGACCTTTTCGTCTGCGGCGGGTTTTGAATCCATCAAGGAGTATTACAACCAGCTTCGGTTTGGCCTGGCGATTGTGGATGAGCTGAATCTGAACACACGGATCTGGACGAAGGAATAAGCATATCGAGCGTGTTGATGATTCATTGTTTGCGATTTCCCGGGCAGGCAACAGGTCGCGGCATGCGCATGAAGCGAGGGGGCGAATCACACATCTCTGGATTTTCGTCCAATTGAGAAGGAAGAATTGAATTATGCTGGTGTCAGTACGTTCCCCCGAGCCAGAAATCGGCCAGGATGACCAGGTCCATGGTGTCAACCAGGCCGTCGCCGCTGATATCGGCTGCGGTGATTTGGCTTTCGCTGGCCCATGCGGCGGCCAGGATGGCCAGATCGGTCAGGTTGACTTTTCCATCCGCATTCAGGTCGGGCTGGGGGATCGCGGCAAACGGTGCATAGCGGAGGACGTCTCCGCCGTCGCCGCCGTAGTCTTCGGTGATGTACAGTTCACTGCCTTTGATGGCGACGCCTTCCTGGTCCTGGCCGGGCAGGGCCCATTCGCCGATGAGGGTGCCGTCGGTTTCCATGGCCCGCAGGATGTCGTCTTTATCGTAGATGGCGTAGATGGCATTCTGGCTAGTGACACAGGTCAGGTCGGAGATGTTGGCCACGCCGTTGATGGGCTGAATGGTGCGGACCCAGGTTACAGCGGTGCTGGTGGCGCTGGACAGAATCGGCAGGCGGAAGACGAATATCCGGGCGTCTTCCTGGAGACCTGCGTAGAACAGGCCGCCTTCGGGGTTGGCCGGGTCGGGGACAAAAGTCAGGGCTTCGAGGCCCGAGTTGTCAGGCCCTTTCATCCATGGGGTCAGATCGAAGATCCGCGTGACCAATCCTGTGAGGATATTGAATTCATAAATGCTGTCGGGGTCTTCGATGCCCAGATAGATCAAGCTGCTTTGAGGGCGTGCAATGGTTACTGCCTCAAGGTCGCCATCCACGGGCCAGTGGATCAGTTTTGTACCCGTGGCGGTCATGGAGGTGACGGTGCCGGCGTCGCTGACCAGAAAGAACTTCTGGAGTCCGGTGTGCCAGGCGATGCCGCTGGTTTCATGGCTACCGGGCAATTTTCCGCCGATGGAGACGGCCTGCTGGGCAGCTGATGGAAACGGTTCGGCCGACCAGGCTGAAGCGGTAAGGGCCATGATTGTACAGAGTATTGGAATTCTCGGGTCTAAAAACACCACAATATCCCCCATGTTAGAATTTCGTTAAATCTGAAAAAATTATATCAAAGCCTGTCAAGAAAGTCAACCCAGAAGACCAGGGCTAACGCATGAAAAATAAATTGTGAAAAACCCAAATTGTCAAGATGGGCAACTTGCGCATTCGTGCGTTATCGTGTATG
>JAFGQP010000179.1 GCA_016935635.1 Sedimentisphaerales bacterium | reverse complement strand
GCATATCCAGAACAGGGAAATTTTCCGCCCCGGGTGTGCCTCCAGTCTGACCGCTCCAGGTCCAGTGTTCGCCTGCGGCACTGGCCTGGTTTTTATGTTTTTTGGCTAGTGTTGCCCCAGACCCATCCGGGGCAACAGGCCAATCGCCCTTATCATTATATTCCATAGCGTCCATCAACCGGCCGCTGTTATTTTCCAGTTTGAGTTGTTCGCCGGCATTGGATAGATTTCCTTGAAACGGACCTAAAATACCGGTTATGCCGGTTTCCGTCTCCAGAGCGGCAGGGGATTCGGCGACAAGAAGGTACCCGCCGCCGGGCAGAAAGGTACCCTCGGGGAAGGTATAGGTTACGCCGTCTTTGATGGACCAGCCGGAGATATCCACATCCACGGCCATCTGGTTATGCAGCTCAATCCATTCTCCCGAAGTCTGAGTTTGTCCGGGGTGATACATGATTTCGTTAAAGACAACGACACTGTCGGCCCGCAGCGATGTGCTCAGGCCGCAAATACCAAGGACAAGAGTTCCAAACCATGATGCAAAATGCCGATTGAACTTCATAAACACCCCTGCAAATCCATGCATAATGTTGACTGTACTGAAATTCTTTGCCCCCATCAGGCTGCGATGCGTTGCTGCATGAAAAGACGGGCAGGGACCAACAGCATCCCTGCCCGAATAAGATACAAAATAAAACTTACATTACAGGCCGGTCATCCAGTTTTCTGCCAGTTTCTCAAAGTCCAGCAGATTGACGAAGCAGTCACCGGTCAGGTCTTGTGCCAGTATTTCGAATGAAGGCACACAATCGGTTGTGCTGTCAGCCAGTTCAATGCTGCCAATATAAAGGGTTCCGGTATCGGCACCGCCATCTTCGATGGAGTACATAATCTGATACAGGTCCGTACAGGTGTCGAAGGTCACTCCCGAAGGAATCGGGGCTTCCACGGCTACCCATTCATCCATCGCAACGCCGGTGATGTCAATGGTGATGCGGCCTTTGGTGTGCAGCAGGTTGTCGGTAATCGGGTCTGCATAACCGCGTCCATCATAGAAATCGATAATCAGTTTGCTGATGTCGCAGCCTGCCGGTTTCTTGATGCGGGTGATGAAGGTGTCATACAGACTGGAGTTAATCCGTTTTTCGATCAGACGCACCGGGATATGGGCGTGGAGATGGCCATCGAAATCATAATCCACACGCAGCACCTGACTGTACATACTGTCAGTTTCGAAAGACAGTGTCAGTAAGCCGAAAGTGCCTTTTTCTTCGGTGTAGGCCAGATAATCCTGATAGGTGTTCGGATCATTGGTATAAGCATCCATGTTTTCCAGTACCACCGGTGACGGCTGTACCGCAACATAGTAATCATCCAGCCATGCGTCGGTCAGGGCATTCAGGTCATCCATGTCGGTGTCCAGGTCAGCGTCGATATCGCCCTGCGGCGGCACGATCGCGGCCAACTGTTTGATCTGTTTGGGGGAAAGTTCTCCATCCCAGATGGTGTATTCATCCAGGATGCCCTTGAAATAACGGTAATGGCTCATGGTGGGATTCCAGTTGGTGTTCAGCCAGCGAAGCGACGTCCCCAGGGCCAGCCAGTCTAATGTTACCTGCCCGGTTGCCGCTCCGTTAATACTGGCCCGTTTGATGCCATCGATGTACATCGTCCAGTTTCCGCCGGCACGTGTTACGGCCAGATTGTGCCATCTTCCGTCATTGACCTTGATTCCGGAATTGGCAGTAGCATACGCATAGAGGTCGTCGCGGACAATCATACAAATCGTTCCGGCATTATCCTGTGCCCCATCGGCTCCGATGGTCAGGTCGATCAATGGGTTATCTTCTACCGAATGCCGCATGGAAAACAGCGGACCATAGGATCCAAATGTACGGAAATAACATGAGACTGAGAAATTCTGACCTGCGGCAGTAGGCATATAGATGCTTGCATTGCTGACATCCACATATTCATCGGTACCGTTCAGCAGCAGGCCATTATTGACCAGGCCGGCAACATGTGACACACCGGCTGTGTTCGGGTCATCAAAGTTCTTCAGGATACCATCGGCATCATCGGAGGGTCCGGTTTGATTGGCGATCGTTCCGGTTGTCTCATCCAGTTTCCATTCAATGACCTTGATTGCATCCGGCGGGGGGGTCGTCTGGAAATGCCAGACCGGACTGGTGTAAATCACGTTGCCTGCTTCAACAACCTGCACCTGCCAGTAATAGGTCATGTCCGAATTCAGAACCGGATCATAACTGGGTGCCATCAGGTTGTCTAAACTCACAATCGGGCTGCTCATGGCCGGGTTGGTGGCCACTTTCAGCGTATATGTCGGATTCACGGTTTCGCCGTTAAGCGTCCAGTTCAGCACTACATCGGCATCGACATTGCTGCCGGGCATCGGTGAGGGATCCACATAAACCGGCACGGCAATCTCATTGCTGAAGGCATAGTGATGCCATGTATCAGCGGTCTGTGCCGCAAACGTGACCGTCAGTTCGCCCGAAGTTGGTGCAGTATAGGCATATTTGAACAAATGACCATTGTTGTTGCCGCCGATATTCTCATCCAATGCCTTGGTACGGCCATCAGCACTGGTCGTGATATTAATCACACGGCCGCCCGGGTCGCCCCATCCACGGGTGTACAGAGTCAGAACATAGTCCTGTCCGGGTGTCAGCCCGTTCAGGCTCAGCGTCTGGGGTGCACCGTAAAAGAAATTCTTAATCAGCAAACCGCTGTCACCCGTAACGGCATAATTGGTGTCGCCGTGTGCGTTGGGGGTGCCGGTCAGCTCCCAGTTTTGTCCTGTGCGGTTGTTGTCATTTTCGAATGGAACGCCGTTGACGGTTGTCGCGACGCCTTCACTTTCCCTGAAATTAACTTTGTGGCTATAGACTTTGCCCACACTGATACCCGAATCGGCATCATTGGTCCAGGCTGAATCCGACCAGTGTTCTTCTTCCCAGATGGTCTTGAAGCTGCGTATATCAGTTGCCAGGTTGGGTTCACCATTGATATAGGTCACCACCCGCCAGTAATACATCGTTTCCCAGTCCAATGCCGGATCAAAACTGTATTCGGTCTGGCCGGTGCTGACGCGTGTAGACGGATCCAGGTTGGTTACTTTGGTTTCATTGGGATCAATATAGACATCAAACATCGGTACGGCCAGGCTTCCCGGAACCCCTTCTTCCCAGGTCAGAACCGTATCGATTCCTACCATGGTGCCGCCGTCAAAATTAGCCGGGCTGGCAGGATAAATCATAATCGGCAGCTCGCCGGCGTATTCACGGTTGGCAAAGGCATACAAATGCAGCTTCAGCGAACCGTCATCGCCGCCCAGTTTCAGGGTAAATTGGCCTGCTGCGTCGGCACGATAAATCCCCACGCCCTTGATGCCGTTGTTGAAACCGTAGAGATTCTGCGGGAACAGGAACGTGCTGGGCCCATGGGTGAAAATGGCGTTGCGGGTGACCGTCGGATCACTTTCCCAGGCCGTGCTGAAGAGGGTGATTTCATACAGGGCATCGGGTGTCAGGCCGGTCAACTGCAGTTGTGTGCCGTTGTAATGAAAGTTCTTGGCTAAATCCACCCCGGCACCTGTGACGTTGTAATCATCTGCTCCACCCCAATAATGGGCCGGATTTCCGGTATACGACCAGTTTGCTCCACTGCCCGTTTGCGCAACAAACTGAACACCATTGATGACAGGTGCCAGGTCACTTGAAATATTCACTGCATGTGTATAGGTGTATGACGAGTCAATCCCTGTTGACGTGTCATCGGTCCAGGGCGATACGCTCCAGACCGCCGCAGACACCATACACTGGCATCCCAGCAGCATCATGAATACCCAGATATACCTCTTTGCTTTTGTCATTGTGATTCTCCTTTGTAATGAAATTTAATAAAACCCTCAATTCCGTTTAACGTTTGACTAGCCATCCTTATTCTGGCCCTTATCCGGCGTGCAGATCAGGGCAGTGATGTATGCAGGTTTGACGGATGCAGATTCTCGCCAGGACGGACATCTGCTCCTCGTGCATGAGCTGAATACTTCTCATCGCCATAAACCTCCTCAATAGTGTTTTTATGTCGCACAGACGCACTGTCTGTTTTACGCTTATTCGATTTCCACTTTTGGATTAAGAAACAATCCCCAGTCCAGAGCCGCATTCAGGCCGCCCAGGGAATTGCTGCCGCTCTCGGTCACCATCAGAGTCAGAAAACGATCGCTTTCGGATAACTCGATCTGAATGTCCACCAGATTGGGGTGAGCGATATCCTGTTTTTTCAGCTGTGTGCGGCCGTCAACCAGAACCATCAAATCCAAATCGGAAGGCTCGGGACAAACCTCTGCGATGCCGAAGAGTGCCGAAAATCTTACAATTTTTCCGCCGGGCAGCATCGCTTGCAGCGGCTGCAAATCAAAAGTCAATCCCATGTTGGCATGCAGCAGCAAAGAGGTGTCTTCGGGGCCGGGTTTTTGTTTGGCGGCATGTAATCCCATCAGTCGGGAGGGATATCCTTCCTGCATGGCCATCAGCATAAGTTGTTCTTCGCGGGGTCGCGGATCATCCGATTTGTACCTATTGGGATCCACAACCATCTGAGGACAACTGATGATTTCATATCGGAAAAATCCATCGGTATCCGGACAGTCCGTACATTGATGACCCTCCGAGGAAACGGTGATCGGACCGTGCCCGCCATCCGGAATAAATACGCCGTCAATAAATGGGCTGAATGAAACAGGGGTGTATTCACCTTGTCCATGCAAATCCTGCGGACGAATGATGCTGATGGAATTTCCGGTAGTCGGGTCAATACCGATCCCGCTTTTGCCGGTGCCCAGTCCGCTGCCGCCTCTGACAATATCAGCCAGATCGAAATCCTGACCCCGCCAGACAATCCCCTGGTCCGGCAGCAGCGTGCGGGCGAATTCATTTTCTCGCATTTGGATGGTTTGAATATCGCCTTTGGAATCCACATGGCGGGCCTGGCCGGCGGTCAGAATCTGTCCCTGACCGGTCTGGCCCCTGCTGCCCGAAAACAGCGACGCTTTGCCCTTAATCATGTGAAGGGCGCTGGTGCCGTCAAAATCCACCTTTATCCCGAACTCTGTTCCCAGGTCAATCACTCGGGAATTCGGCGTTTCGACCATGAATCCTTTGGATCGGTCAGGAACATGGGCATACAGACGTCCGGAAAGCAGGGAAATGTTTTCTTCCGAATTCAGCTTAAATTCCGCCGGCGCCTCGATGACAACACTGGCGCCATAATCAAATTCAATCTCAATAACACCTTTCTGGAGCCACAGAGGATCGTCCTGACGGGCCAATCGTGTTCCAGGCTGATACGGTTTATTATCTGAAAAAATGCTGTTAATGCTGTTGGTAACGGTTGCCACTTCCACAATGGGCTGAGGCGCAAATCGCAGAAGTAAAATGATCAGAAGGCTGGCGGCAATGGAGGCCGCAAAAGTGAACCGGGAGGATTTGCTGAACGCAAAAGGAATTTTTTTCCGCTCCACATGCTGGATGATTTCCTCCGGCTGCTTTACCAGTGGAATTTCAATGGCTGTTGCCGTCTGTTCCTCGACGGACAGAGCATCCCATAATTCCTGATCGTAGGGTGTTTTGGACAAATCATTCTGGAGGGCCAGGATGCTTTCTGTCTCCTGAAGCGTCGCATGCATTGCCAGCAGGCGATAATAGTGTTCTCGGGCCGCCGGATTGCCCCGCAGTAAAGTCTGTAAGTGGTCAAACTGCTCCGGCTGGATGTCCCCCTCCATGCAAAGGGCCAGCAGAGTCGCAACCTCATGCAGCAATTTATTCGAATTATTCGAATGAGTCATAAGCTGGACTCCCGTTGCAGACTCAGTCGCACGCAATGCAGCAGGGATAATTGAATCCGCGTCATCATTTTATAAACCGCCTGCATCGAAACATTGAATTGCCGACCAATCTCTCGATATGTCATATCTTGTTCGTACCGTAAAAGCAAATAGCGTTTGTGTTTGGGTTCCAGCTTCTCAACACATCCCTTCAGGACCCGGCTTTCATCCTGAAAAAATTCAGGATTCTTTGAAGCCTCCTGCTCCAGCAGACGACCTATGGAATCATCAAAAATCATCTTGGAATTTCTGTTCTTGTATTTAAAAGACTTGATTTTATTGCGTGCAATCGCAATGCCCCAGGCCAGAAAACTGGTTCCTTCTCTGTATTCGGAAAATTTATCCAGCATGACCACAATCGTATCCTGTAAAATATCTTCTGCATCATTCCGATTGGGAACCTGGCAGAGAATATAGGTGTGAATCTGTGTCTGACAGCGTCTGAGAAGACTGAGAAAACTCTTTGAATCAGAAACAGATATTAGTTTGTCTTTATTATCCATATTCCAGCCTGCCGTATTTTTTAATTCCTTATAACTATAATTCATTTCTTCTCCAATTTGACAACCTTATTTTTCTAAAAAGCAGTCAAATTAAAACACGTTTTGACAGAATCCATGTAAAAGAATCCATTAATAGTGGATAAAATGAGTCTTTTAATAGCGCAGGGTCTGAGGATAAATTGATTTCATAACGAATTATTCCGCCGGCATTGCTTTTTTCATCTGCATGTTTGATGCAGTTATATCCAATTGTATTGCTGATTCTTGCCGCCAATTTATGCTTTCATTTGTGATGAAGCTGATTATACTGACGCACATATCAACAGACCGTGTATCAGGGCAGTAAATGCGTGTATTTATCTGCTGGGTTATCCGATGAAACGTATTTTCAAACAGAAAGTATGCTCCTATGATGTTAAGAACCGATGTGTTGTTTCGAGTGGTTTTTCGCTCTTCATTATTAATAGTCCTTACACTGGCGGTATCCTGCCATCGTGATGCAATGGCGCGCAAGGGTGACGAAGCTCCCTTGTCCAGCTATATTCGTCCGCTGATTGGGACTCACGGCGAAGGGAATGTGTACCCGGGGCCGTCGGCTCCGTTTGGCATGGTCCAGCTCAGCCCGGATACCGACAAGGTCCTGTGGGCGACAGCGTCGGGCTATGAATATTCCGACCCGACGATTCTCGGTTTCAGCCTGACGCATCTGTCCGGCACAGGCATCCCCGACCTGGGTGATTTCCTGTTTATCCCGCAGGTGGGCAAGCCTGAACTGGTCTCCGGCGACAAGGAACACCCCGAACAGGGCTACCAATCTCCATTTTCGCATGATGATGAATATGCCTCGGCCGGGTACTATCGGGTCAAGCTCCAGAAATCCGGCGTGACCACGGAACTGACCGCCAGCGAACGTGCGGGTATCCTTCGCTTTACTTTCCCGGCCAGCGATGAAGCCTCGATTATGACGGACCTGGCCCACGTGCTCAGCGGCGGGCGCTGGAAGATCGCCCAGTCCCACGTGCGCATTGAGGATAATGCCACTGTCACTGGTTTCCATATTGTCAACGGCTGGGCCAAGGAACGACACCTGTATTATGCCGCTCGCTATTCCCGGCCTTTTGATGAAGCTCTGATTTACAGCAACGGCAAGCCAGTCATTTATGACAGCCACGCCAATTACCGATTCCGCAGCCGTCGGGAAGCGGCCGGAACAGACCTGCGTTTCCTGGCTAAATATAAAACTCAGGCCAGCGAGGTCATTCAGGTCAAGGTGGCGGTGTCCTCCGTTAGTGCAGCCAATGCACTCCAGAATCTCGATACGGAAATCCCCGGCTGGGGTTTTGAAAAAGTCGTCAGCGACACCTGCAAAAAGTGGGATAAGGAACTGGCCCGGATTCGCATTGAAGGCACCCAGCAGGAAAAAGAGACCTTCTATACGGCCCTGTACCATGCCTTCCTGACACCCAACATGCAGCAGGACGTGAACGGCCAATACCGCGGTTTTGACCATAATATCCATACCACCGACGGCTTTGACAAATATACTATATTCTCCCTGTGGGACACGTATCGCGCCACACATCCGCTGTTTGCGCTGATTCAGGCCCAGCGGAATTCAGATATGATCAACTCCATGCTGGCCCATTACGACCAGAGTGTCGATCACCTGTTGCCGGTCTGGGAACTGCAGAGCAATGAAACATGGTGTATGATTGGCTACCATGCTGTCCCCGTCATTGCCGATGCGTATCTGAAGGGCAACAAGGGCTTTGATCCCCAGCGTGCCTATAATGCCATCAAGACGACAGCCATGAATCCGGATTATGATGCGGTGGCCGATTTTGCACGGCTGGGCTGGGTGCCGTTTGACAAGGAAAACGAAGCCGTCTCCAAAACGCTCGAATACGCTTATGATGACTATACCATCGCCCAGATGGCCAAAGCCCTCGGCAAGATGGATGATTATAATTATTTTATGAATCGGGCCGGCTTCTATAAGAATATTTATGACCGCGAAACCGGCTTTATGCGCGGCCGTGATTCGCAGGGCAGCTGGCGGACGCCGTTTGATCCGCAGGGCTTTGTTCAGGGTGGTGACTTCACCGAAGGGACAAGCTGGCAGTATAGCTGGTATGTGCCGCACGATGTACCGGGACTGATACAGCTGATGGGCGGAAAAGAAGCCTTCCTCAGCCGGCTGGACCAGCTTTTCGTGCTCAGTTCGCCCGAAAACGGTGATAAAGAAGTCGATGATATCTTTGGCCGCATTGGGGAATACTGGCACGGAAACGAACCGAGTCATCATATTATCTATCTCTATTGTTATGCAGGTCAGCCATGGAAGGCTCAGCAGCTTTTGCATACGGTTGTCAAAACCCAGTACGGCAACAAGCCTCATTCGCTGACCGGCAACGATGACTGCGGCCAGATGTCGGCGTGGTATATGTTCACCTGTATGGGCTTCTACCCGGTCGCTCCGGCCAGTGACTACTACGTCATCGGCGCCCCGCAGATGAAGCACATTGCCATGCGTCTTTCCAGCGGGAAAACCTTTACCATGACCGCCGAGAATCTGTCCGACCAGAATATCTATATCCAGTCGGTTCGCCTTAACGGCAGGGACTGGAACAGCCCTTTTCTGCCTTACAACGAGCTTAAAAACGGCGGAACCCTGCATTTTGTCATGGGCCCGCAGCCCAACAGGCAGTGGGGCATTTCGGGGCTGGACTCAATTTAACGTGATGACATGATAATGGGATGGTCAAGGTGTCCAATCGTCTTGGTGCATTATATATCGTCAGACGGCTGAGGGAAAAGGGCTTTCAGGCCTTTTACGCCGGAGGCTGTGTGCGCGATATGCTTCTGGGCCGACGCCCGAAGGATTATGATGTAGTCACCAATGCTTTGCCGGAGCAGATTACGAAGCTGTTTCGGCGAACCCTGGCAATCGGCGCCCAGTTTGGCGTCATTATGGTTCTTATGGATGGCAAGCAGGTCGAGGTGGCCACCTTTCGCACAGACCACGGCTATGCCGATGGCCGCCATCCCGACCAGGTCGAGTTCGCCACGGCCAGGGAAGATGCCTATCGCCGGGATTTTACTATCAATGGGATGTTTTTTGATCCCGTCAGCCGGCAGATACATGATTTTGTCGGCGGCCGGCAAGACATCAAGCGGCGAATCCTGCGGACCATCGGCCCGGCCCGCGAGCGGTTTGGTGAAGATTATCTGCGGATGCTGCGGGCCATTCGCTTTGCAGTCCGATTCGATTTTGCGATGGAACCGACCACCTGGGATGCAATATGTGAACTGTCCGGGAGGATTACCCGCATCAGCGCCGAGCGCGTTGCCAATGAGCTGGAAGGCATCCTGAC
This sequence comes from Sedimentisphaerales bacterium, assembly GCA_016935635.1. Taxonomy (GTDB): domain Bacteria; phylum Planctomycetota; class Phycisphaerae; order Sedimentisphaerales; family Anaerohalosphaeraceae; genus Anaeroglomus. The sequence goes on along the minus strand of JAFGQP010000179.1, from coordinate 799 downwards.
CCATCCCAACCGAAAACATGGGGGGCAGTGCCTGCACAACAGCGGTCTGCTGACTCATATTTTCCCGGGGTTGGATTCCGGGCAGGTCGATGAGGGATTGTCGGTAATGGGCTTTCTGCCCAAAAATGCGGACTGGTCTCTGGCACTGGCCGGGTTGTTTGCGGGCCTTGATGTACAGCAGGCACTGGATAAGGTGGAGCGATTAAAGCCCAGCCGGTCATTGGTCAAACAGGTTGCTTTCCTGTTGAAGCATCGGGGGCAGTTGGCCGATGGCGATATACTTCTGGCTCAATTGAAAATGCTGGCCGCTGAGCCGTATTTCTGGGACTTATTCGACCTGGAAAAAGCCATTCAAAAGGCTCAAAAAGGCCCACGCGCCGGCCTGGCCCGAATCAAACGACGGCTCAAGGATCTCAAGGGCAAGGATATTACCCCCAAGCCGCTGCTGGATGGGCATGCCCTGATGGCCCTCGGCGCCTTGTCCGGCCCGATGGTCGGCCGGCTCAGTCGCGAGATGTATATTGCCCAGCTTTCCGAGCAGATATCCAACGAAGAACAGGCTCGGAAATGGGTGCGGAAATGGCTCGACAAGAACCTAAGTACTTATAAATAAAAACTATAAGGAAATTCAGGCCGCTTTGCTGCTCTTGTGAAAATTTTGTAAATTTTCGTCGGCAGGGACTTGTTATTAACAAAAAAATATGGTACAAACCAAAATCTGTCGGGGCCATAGCTCAGTTGGGAGAGCGCTTGCATGGCATGCAAGAGGTCGTGAGTTCGAATCTCATTGGCTCCATTC
>JAFGQP010000178.1 GCA_016935635.1 Sedimentisphaerales bacterium | reverse complement strand
GCCCAGAAACCATAACAGGACCATTGATGAGCAAAGCTTCGCCGCATGTTCAGCAGGTCACTGACGATAGGCGCTATCGCCGTTACCCGAGAATCGACTGCCGCCGTCAGCCATGCCGTCCAGCCGCGTTTTGAGCCGCCGGTCAGAACAAAGTGGTTGATGGTCTTGTTTGCCTTGCTCTTGACAAATCCCTGCACAGCATCCATACACCGTACGGCGGATTTAACCATCGGCAGCTGCACCGGCCAATAGGCATCGCCGCCCCGAAGGAATTTATCCCAGGAATAAGCGATAATTTCATCTTCACTGCGGCCGAAGGTCTCATCCGAAAACCGCAGGGGCTGGTTGGGCACGCTTCGCAATTCCACAATCACCGTGCGTGTCCCGGCGGCTAGAAGACGATAAGCCTGGTTGGTCGGGTCCGACGGATTAATATTCGGCGCCGCCTCCCCAATGCTGCCGCCATTAATCAATATCATGGCCGTATCCTTGACTGATCCCAGCAGCCATTCCACTTCCGGCACAATAATCGTTACCCAGTGCGTCCAGACCGTCGGGCTGACCTCGCCGCTCCCCCGCCATGCCTGGGAAGTCATCTGGAGAACGTATGCCCGTGTGCCGGTGTATCCAAATAGAGGATTTCCATCATAGACCGAGGACCCATACTGGCTATATGCAAAATTCGAATCCGGCATGGCAACATAATCATCCAGAGCCGTGGAAAAGGCCGCAGGACAGATACACAATATCCCCATCACAAAAACAAATGACACGATTTTGATTCTCATCACCACCTCCTGATTTCCAGAACACGCGGCTGTTTGTACTGAATCTTACTTAACATTTGCGATTCGGCACGGCTAAGCACAACAACTTAACCACTGGATTCTCACGCCGGCGGAATAATCATACCCGTTGGGTATACTTCCGACTGAGACCATCTTTATCGAATTCGATCCGCACACTCACTTTTGCATCATGACTCCGGTTTCCATCATAACTCCAACATAATAAAGGGGATTAAAGCAGCATCTATGCAAAACGAATCCGGTTTTTATTTATTCTGCAATTTCTAAGATCTATATTATACCCAAAGAAGACAGACAAATTCAATCCTGTTACTCATAAATTACCCTTTTCATCCTGAAAGATGGTTCTTAATAGAATTTTTCTACTATTACATGACAGGCTTAGTCATTTATTTGCGCGTAATATCTTAAATAATTGCGCTGCATTGCATTGTTTTGTCTGTTGTCCAGACTATACTATATTGTGTAAAAGTGAAATCGTAATACCCGAGGTTTTCCTGGAGGCTCATGCAATGAAACGTAATCGAGGCTTTACCCTCATCGAACTGCTGGTGGTTATTGCCATTATTGCGTTGCTTTTGAGCATTGTGGTCCCTGCCCTGTCGAGAGCCAAAGATTACGCCAGGCGTGTGACCTGTTCCAACAACATGCGGCAGGCAGGTCTTGCGGTTCAGCTTTATGCTCAAAACAATGACCAGCAAGTCGTACCCAATTATGAGATATCCTCGGCCACTATAGCCAATCCACCTGCTTATCTTCCGGCGCCATTTAATAGTTACATGTGTTATCATCCAAATCAAACCAAGCCCGACGGCGATTACAAGCCCTTCCACCTGGCGGTCTATTACGAGCAGGGATACATAGACGACCCAAGGGTTTTTTATTGCCCCGCGCAGCCCCGCACGACAGGACACTACGCAATCCCTTATTATTACGAGTTTTATGTCGGCAAAGGCAATCCTTCAGACTACTCTGATCCCGCACATCGCGGCGGTTATCTATGGGGAACTGTTTTGCCTGCCGACACCCGCGGTTCCGGCAGCGCACTGGTCAGAACCTCTTTTAATTACTGGGTTTACGGCCAGAAAAAACTGGAAAAGATACCGAGCTACAAACCAATGATTTTCGATAATATTCAGGAATGGGAAGTAGTCCCGCACCGCAAAGGCCGCGGAGCCAATTCCATACCGCAGGGCTTATCCGTTTATTATACTGATGGTCACGTCTCATTCTGCAATGACCAGTACCTGTTTGACGACACCAATAATTGGCCGTGGAATAAAACTGATCCAAGCGTGGGTTCTGGACCCGGGAATTATCTGGATCGCTTTGAAGAAGTATTGCGACGCATTCAGGGCCAGTAACCGGCTGCTGACACTGCTGATCCGCATCGTGCCAAACAATTTGCAGAGCTGTCTTTTGCGATAGAGATTGTCAGAGCCAATATACCATGCAGTCTTATCCCTGCTACGGAATTCCATAAGTGACTGTATATAATCCACTTAACAACCACCCTTCCAATCCTTTCCGATACGATTCTCCAGATTTCTGAAAAAACAGGTTGTCAAATTGCCAAAAAAGAGAATGATATAGAAGAATAATGCAAAACGATCAGCAACACTCAAAAGGATTGTTTTTACTGCACGGATGTTCAGACAATCCGTCGCATGGGAGCGTTATTGCGCATCCTTCAGCCCATATCAGCAGACTTACAATACCATGTGAAAAAATCAGACGAAAAGACACCATTTAAGGAGAATTGTCATGAAACTGCGGCTTTTGTTGGGGTTGTTGTGTATCGGAATGTTATGCGGCTGGAGCATGGGGGCCGATGCCCTCGAACAGGGATTTGACGTCCCGCCTGTCAAGGCCCGTCCGCATACGTGGTGGCACTGGATGAACGGCAATATCACCCGTGAGGGGATCACCGGGGATTTGGAGGCCATGGCTCGAGCGGGGCTGGGCGGCGCCCAGATTTTCAATGTCGGCGACGAAGGCAGCGTGGATATCCCGACCGGCAAGATTATGTATCTCAGCCCGGAATGGCTGGACTTAGTTCATCACGCCGTCAAGGAAGCCCAGCGAGTCGGTATCGAGCTGTGTTTTCATAACTGTGCCGGGTGGTCCAGCAGCGGCGGACCGTGGATTACTCCCGAGCTATCGATGCAGCGAGTCGTCTGGACGGAAACAGAAGTCACACCGGAAACCGGAACAATCAAGCTGGCACAGCCGCAGGCCAGACTGAATTACTATCGTGATATTGCGGTATTGGCGTTTCCCACCCCAAAAAACAAGTCATTCCGGATAAAAAATGCTGGTTCGAAGGCCGGATTTGACAGCCCGTACGGCCTTCAGCCGCAAATAGAAGAAGTCCCCTCGGATGCGGTGATTGCCAAAGACAGCATTTTGAATTTATTGGACAAAATAAGCGCTTCGGGTCAACTAAACTGGAAAGTACCCAGCGGTTCATGGACGATACTTCGTATTGGGCATACGACTACCGGCAAGACCAACCACCCCGCCCCGACTTCGGGCCTGGGCCTGGAATGCGATAAGCTCAGCCGCGAGGCGCTGGATGTGCACTGGAACAAGGGTGTGCAGCCGGTATTGGATAAGCTCGGCTCGCTTGCTGGCAAGGTGCTCAATAATGTGCTGGTTGACAGCTATGAAGTCGGCCCCAACAACTGGACGCCGAAGATGCGGGCCGAATTCCAGCAGCGGCGAGGATATGATTTAATGCAGTTCCTGCCGACGCTGACCGGGCGGGTCGTGACCAGCAGTGCCGTTACCGAACGCTTTTTGTGGGATTACCGCAGGACGTTTGCCGACCTGTTTGCCGACAACTACTATGGTTATTTTGCCGACAAATGCCATGAACGCGGTCTGCTGTGCTCGGTCGAACCCTATGACGGTCCGTTTGAATGTGCAGCCGTAGGTGCCAAGGCCGATATCGTCATGGGCGAGTTCTGGATTGGCGGCGGTATGAATCATACGCTGAAACTGGCGGCATCGGTGGCCCACACCCACGGCATGACTTATGTTGGGGCTGAATCATTTACCTCAACACCGGACATGGGACGCTGGCAGAACCATCCCGGCTCGATGAAGATGCTTGGCGATAAGGTCTGGTGCATGGGCATTAACCGCTACATCTTCCACCGCTACGCCCATCAGCCGTGGCTGCATGTATTGCCGGGGATGACCATGGGGCAATGGGGCACGCATTTTGAGCGAACCAATACCTGGTGGGAACCGGGCAAGGCGTGGATGCGATATATTGGTCGGTCGCAATTTCTGCTCCAGCAGGGGCATTTTGCGGCAGATGTGCTGTTTTTTGTCGGCGAGGCGGCACCCAACGGCTCTGTTGATGATGGTGAACTGCGTGCGGCCGGATATGATTTTGATATGTGCGGCACCGATTTGATTGACAAGCTGACTGTGGACAAGGGCATGATCGCCCTGCCGGATGGAATGCGTTATCGCCTGCTGGTTCTGCCTCAGACTCACTTTATGACACCCAAACTCGCAGAAACAATTCGGGATCTGGTTAGCGATGGGGCAATAGTGCTTGCACCCAAGCCGGAACTGTCGCCCAGTCTTGTGGGCTATCCTGCATGTGATGATGCCGTAAAGAAAATCGCCGACGAGGTGTGGGGTTCTTCCAACCAGGGCACCGCCGGCGAAAAGACTTTTGGCAAAGGCCGCATCATCTGGGGACGAAAGCCCCTGCAGACCCTGCGGCAGATGGATGTCGCCGCCGATTGCATCGCATCGGACGCCAAAGCCCCCATCACCTTCATCCATCGGACAACAAAAGACGCCGATATTTACTTCATCTCGCATCAGGATGATTCGTCGCGGATGGCCGAAGTTTTCTTCCGCGTCACCGGCCGTCAGCCTGAACTGTGGAATCCAATCACAGGAGAGATTACTCCGGCCGGACTCTGGCGTGCTGATTCACAGGGCACGCGCGTGACCCTGCCGCTGGGGCCTGCTGGGTCGGTGTTTGTCGTCTTTCGCAAGTCCGTCAGCCCCGATAAGGCCACCGTGGCCGGATTGCAGCAGGATACACCGGTTACGATTGCTCAGTTACTGCCCAGACCCGTACAGAAACTGGAGATTCTGGAGGCGCTCTACGGCGTAGCTAGCTGTGATGGAGAGGATATGGTTGATGTGACTGCACAACTGGCCAAGCGAATACAGGACAACAAGCTGGATGTGATGGCTTCCAACAGTCTGGCTGGAGACCCTGTGCCGGATGTTGTCAAGAAGCTGTATGTTGAATATGAATACGACGGCAAGGCTGCCCGGGCCGAAATCGGCGAAAATCAACGGCTGGTACTGCCGCCGGCGGGAAGTCCGGCCGGTCGGCCCCTGCGAATTCTCATGGCCGGCTATGGCGTCCTGCCGAAAGGCCAGACATGGCTGCCGGAACGCAAGGTTATCGATGTAACCGCCAAGACTGCAGCTGCCGTGAAAGATAATGTTCTGAAAATCCGGGCGACCAATGACTTTGCGGGTAAAGACCCCGCCTATATGGTACCCAAACGGATGATGGTGCGATACACCCTCAACGGCGAACCTGGTGCACTCTATTTCAGTGAAAACAGCGAAGTTGTATTGCCTCCGCAGCACTGGCAGCCGGCGGCCTGGATGCCGGAATTGACGGCAAAGAATAAGACCGTGGATATGGTGGCCTGGGATAACGGCCAGTATGTCCTGGGGACCTCTACCGGAAACAAGAAGACCGTAACCATGGATTCACTGCCCAAGCCGATTATGTTAGACCGGCCCTGGACGGTGGAATTTACTCCCGGCTGGAATGCTCCGGCCAGAATTGAATTTCCCACTCTGATTTCGTGGACGCAGCATACAGACCCGGGTGTGAAACATTACTCCGGCACCGCGATCTATCGGACAACACTGAATCTGCCGTCTGATTTTGTCTCTTCGGCAGACCGCATTCGGCTGGACCTCGGCGAGGTTTGCGTCATGGCTGAAGTCATTGTCAACGGACACAACCTGGGCGTGCTGTGGTGTAATCCGTATCGTGTGAATATCACCGATGTCGCCAAAGCTGGCGATAATACGCTGGAAATTCGCGTGACCAATCTGTGGGTTAATCGGCTGATCGGTGATGAGCAATATCCGGACGATTGCCAGTGGAAAGGCAAGCCGCTGAAGGCCTGGCCTGACTGGTTTGTCGAAGGAAAGGCTCGCCCCACACCTCAGCGTCTGACCTTTACTACTTGGAAACACTGGACCAAGGACGACCCCCTGCTTCCGTCAGGATTGCTCGGGCCGGTGTACGTGCGAGCAGGTCAGCAGACCGAAATCGACCCCGCAAAGTAACGCGTCATCTCATGATTGGCTGAGGCCGTAAAGCAATCCAGTCAACCATTTGTTTGGTTCTTCTAACCGGAGAGTCTTTATGTTGAGACTCTCCGGCTTTATTTTATGGTGAACCTGTGCCCCTCTGACTCTGTGTCAACTCGAAGGAATTACAGGGTCTTGCAAATATGACATTTATGGCCTCGAAATACAATCTTTTCCCTATCCGCTATCGCACCTTTTTAAGCAAGAAATTGAGTATCATTTTGATTAGACCCTGTTATAATAGCGGTTTTTGGACAAATAGCCGAGACTAATGAGTGATTTTAAGATAATCAGTGAGTTTAAACCGCAGGGGGATCAGCCCCAGGCGATTGACAAGCTGGCCGGGTGGCTTGAGCAGGGAAACGTGTTCCAAACCCTGCTGGGTGTCACTGGCAGCGGCAAAACTTTCACGATGGCACATGTCATCGAGAAGCTCAAACGCCCTGCGCTGGTGATTTCCCACAATAAGACCCTGGCCGCCCAGCTCTACGAAGAATTTCGCCAGTTATTCCCGCAAAACGCCGTCGAGTATTTCGTCAGCTACTACGATTATTACCAGCCGGAAGCCTATATCCCCCAACGGGACATCTACATCGAAAAGGATGCCGCACGCAATGATGAACTGGACCGACTGCGGCTGTCAACCACAACCAGCCTGATGAGCCGGGATGATGTCATTATTGTCGCCAGCGTATCCTGCATTTTCGGATTGGGTTCGCCCGAAGATTACAAGGCCAGTGTCATCAGTATTCGCCTGGGTGACGAGGTCGTGCGAAACGAGCTGCTGGGCCGACTGGCGGATTTGCAGTACGACCGCAACGACATCGATTTCAGCCGCAGCAAGTTCCGTGTTCGCGGCGATGTGGTGGAACTGTGGCCGTCGTATGAGTCCTATGCCGTGCGAATCGAATTTTTCGGCGACCAGATTGAAAAACTCAGCTATATCAACCCCGTCTCCGCCGAAATCCTGGCCGAAGAACATCAGATTTTCATTTATCCGGCCAAACACTATATCATGCCCGCAGACCGTATCGAATCGGCCTGCCAGAGCATTGAGCAGGAACTCAAGGAACGTCTGCTGCAATTGCGGCATGAGGGCAAACTGCTGGAGGCCCAGCGTCTGGAAGCCCGAACGCTGTATGACCTGGAGATGATTCGCGAAGTCGGCTACTGCAGCGGCATTGAAAACTACGCGCGTCACATGGCAGGCCTCAAACCCGGCTCCCGGCCTTATACCCTGATTGATTATCTGCCGGACAATTTTCTGCTGTTTATTGACGAATCCCACGTAACGATTCCCCAGCTTCGCGGCATGTTTGCCGGCGACCACAACCGCAAACAGGTCCTGGTGGACCACGGCTTCCGACTGCCCAGCGCCATGGACAACCGCCCGTTGCGATTTGAAGAATTCTATGAGCGATGGAAGCACGTCGTCTTTGTCTCTGCAACCCCAGGGCCATACGAACTGGACTTATGCAAAGACCGCATCGTCGAACAGATTATTCGTCCGACCGGCCTGGTTGATCCGGAAATATTTGTGTATCCGGCGTCCGACCAGATTCAGCACCTGATGGGCGAGGTGCAAAAACGCATTCTGTCCAGAGAACGGGTTCTGGTCACCACGCTGACCAAGCGCCTGGCCGAGGATTTATCCTCCTATCTGACCAGCAAAGGAATCCGCTGCCGGTATCTGCACAGTGAAATCGAAACGCTGGCGAGGATTGATATCCTGCGGGACCTGCGGAAAGGCGAATTTGACGTCCTGGTGGGGATTAATCTCCTGCGGGAAGGGCTCGATTTACCGGAAGTGTCGCTGGTGGCGATCCTGGATGCGGACAAGGAAGGCTTCCTGCGAAGCGAAACCTCACTCGTCCAGACCATCGGTCGTACCGCTCGCAACGTCAACGCCACCGTATTTCTCTATGCCGACAAGATAACGCCTTCGATGAAAAAAGCCATTGACGAAACGGCCCGACGGCGTACAATTCAATTAGCGTACAATCAGCAGCACGGCATTACCCCCCAGACCATACGCAAAGAGATACAAAAAGGCCTGTCGGATGAACTAGCAGCCCGAAAACGCGCCCGCGAAGCCATTTTGCTTGACGAAACGGAATTTGACCAGACTGAAATGCTGGCCGAACTGGAACGCCAGATGTTTGAGGCCGCGGAAAAGCTGGATTTTGAACGGGCCGCCATGCTGCGTGACCGTATTCAGGAACTCAAGGGCATGCCAGCCATTCAGAGCAGCTCTGCCGCCCCGGCAGCCCTGGATAAAAGCTCAAAGAAAAACAGGTCGATGAAGACCAGAAAGAGGTAACACATGGGAGAACGCGCAACACGAAGAGCCATCAAACCGCTCAACATGGAAATAGTTCTGCCGCTGATACAGATGGCAGTTGAAGAAGATTTCGGTGCCGGTGACCCGACCAGCGAAATCAGCATCCCCGAAGACAAAATCGACAAAGCCTACATCGTCACACGCGAAGAAATCGTCGTCTCCGGCATGGAACTGGTCAAGCATGTCCTGAGACTTTACGATGAACGGCTCAAACTGCGCGTCCTGATCGAGGATGGCCATCGCGCAAATGTCGCCAATCGGCTCGGTGTCATCGAAGGCCCGGTTCGCTCAATGCTGTCGGCCGAGCGCGTCGTTCTGAATTTCCTGCAGCGGCTGTGCGGCATCAGCACGATGACCTGGAAATTCGTCAATGCTGTCCGCGGTACCAAGGCGAAAATTTACGATACCCGCAAAACCATTCCCGGCTGGCGGGAACTGGAAAAATATGCGGTCCGATGCGGCGGCGGCTACAACCACCGCATGAATCTCGGCGAAGCAGTCATGTTCAAAGACAACCACTGGATGGAATTGGGCGACAAATTTGAACCCAGGCTGCATAAAATGGTCCAGCAGGCCACTGAAAATCCCAAGGTCAAATATGTCGTCGTCGAAGTGGACCACGTCGATAACCAGCTCGACCGCGTCCTGACCATTCCCGGCATCGATGTGATTCTGCTGGACAATATGGGCCAGTGGCAGCTCAAGCATGCCGTGGAAATGCGGGATCACATGTGCGGCAAGAAGCCGCTGCTGGAAGCCAGCGGCGGTGTTACCCTGAATAATGTTTTGGCCATCGCCGCCTGCGGTGTGGATCGCATTGCCATCGGTGCCATCACGCACTCTGCGGTGGCAGCCGATATCGGACTGGATCGATAAACCTGATTGCCGGCTTACGGTTTGACTGTAATACCCGACCAATTAAATACAGATTTAATCCGGCAGGATCTTACGACCCGCAGGCTTGGCAATTCAGTCCTTAGTCTGGACTGTACCGAAAGCACCAACGATATCGCCTGGCAGCAGGTTGCTCGGGCTGATTGTGATGGTCTGTGCATTCTGGCCGAGCAGCAGACCGCCGGGCGAGGGCGGAGGGGGAGAACCTGGCTGAGCCCAAAAGGCCAAAGCATTCTCTGTTCTATTGTCATCCGGCATATCGTTACTGCCCCCCCGCTGACCCTGGCGGCGCCGGTCGCTGTGGCGGACATGATAACGACTGCCTGCAGCCTGCACCCAATCATCAAATGGCCCAATGATATCCTGCTGGCTGACAGAAAGACCGCCGGCATCCTCGTAGAATCCCGTAAAATCAGGGAACAGATATGGTCGGTCATTGGCATTGGAATCAATGTCCACCAGGGCAGGCAGGTTTTTGCTGAGGCGGTTGACCTGCCGCCCGCGACCAGTCTTGATATCGAAACAGGACGCTTTGTGAATCGCAATCCATTGGTATGCTGCCTGCTGGAACGACTGGAAGCATGGGTTACTGCTGCAGAAACGGACCCCGACAGTCTGCTGTGCCACTGGCGCAAATACAACCGGCAAATCGGAACACGCATTGAGCTGGAAAGCGACGGCAGACCTTATCGCGGCACCTGTATCGGGATTGATCCGACCCAGGGACTGATCGTACAGCTTGAAGACGGCCCGATCCGAATCTTCTCCGCCGCCCACAGCAGCATCCTAAAAACCCCCTGATTCAAAAAAAAGGGAAGCCCTCCTCAAAGGAGTCTTCCCTTTCAGATACTTACCGAGATGATAGCGTTTGAAAAGCCTATCGTCGACTTGACGGTGGCCGCCGGACAGAATCCTCTTTATGCTGCAACTCAGCATCGCCCTGCAGCACTTTCATCGCCTTTTTCACATCGGCAACCTTGAGAATGCCGGTTGTCCGGCCCCCTCTGGCACCGGCAGTAACATAAGCATAGGCAATATTAATGTGAGAAGACGCCAGTTTAGCTGTAATATCCGCCAGCGCACCGGCCTTGTTGGGCAAATTCACGCACAGCACATCTGTCTCGCTGAACTGCATATTGAGCTGTGTTAATACCTCACGCACACGCTGATGCGAGGACCCCACCAGCCGCATCACGCCATGTTCAGCAGAATCCATCATCGTCATGGCAACAATATTGATTTTAGCCACTGCCAGGGTGTTCAGCACTCGGGCCAGGACTCCGGGTTTATTGACCATAAAAATCGAGAATTGCGTATCCAAATGCACTGCAGTACCCTTTCAAGCCCATCGTGGTTTATTATGACCGACATTCCGTCAGCCTTCTGCGGGCCGGGCCAGGGCCTGCAGGGCAGTATCGGTATCGGGGTAAAAATCAAACACTTTATCCAGGCTGGTTATCCGGAATACACGCGTTAAATTCGGATTGATGCCGCTGATCACCACGGTGCCGCCGCAGTCTTTCAGTCGCCGCCACACATCCACCAGCAGTCCCAGCATTTGGGAACTGAAAAAGGAAACACGGGTAAAATCAATGATCATAAAGGCGGGTTGTTTTTTCTGGATCATATCACGAAGATCATGGCCTATTGCTTCCAGATTCGTCGCAGCTCCAATTGCCGGGGCGGCAAATCGGACCACCAGAACCTCGCCCCGCGTTTCAAGCTCCATAATTCGTTTCTGTTCCATCAATTCGTTTCTCCTGATAGAAATCAGGATACCACAATCGCTTACAAAAGTCAATGTACAGTATGCCGGCCGGCCTATTGTCTGCCGATTTTATCGGCTTTCCAGCAGGCCGCCAGATGATGATCAGCTTTGATTTCCAGCTTCTGGTCGTTGATTTTACAGGCCTGTTCCGCCCATGGGCAGCGCGGATGAAAATGGCACCCCCGGGGGGGGTTGGCCGGACTGGGCACCTCCCCTTTCAGGACAATCCGGGCATGCTTTTTCTGCGGATCCGGGTGCGGTATCGCGCTTAGCAAAGACTTTGTATAAGGATGAATCGGATTGCTGTAAAGCTCATCCCGGCTGGCATATTCCACAATCCGCCCCAGATACATCACGGCAATCCATTCACTGATGTGTTCCACCACCGCCAGATCGTGAGCGATAAACAGATACGTCAGTCCCAGTTTTTCCTGCAAATCCTGCAGCAAGTTAACAATCTGCGACTGAATCGACACATCCAGCGCGCTGACTGGTTCATCGCATACAATAAATTCAGGATTCACCGCCAGGGCACGAGCAATCCCAATACGCTGCCGCTGCCCGCCGGAAAATTCATGGGGAAACCGGTCCGCATACCGCCGCGACAAGCCCACCTGCTCCAGAATTTCCGAGACCCGGTCCCGCCGCTGTTTGCCACGAGCAATCCCATGCACCGTCAACCCTTCGCCGACAATATCCTCCACCGTCATGCGGGGATTCAGCGAGCCGTATGGGTCCTGAAACATCATCTGCATACGGCTGCGCAGCGGTTTCATCTGCCCCATCGGACAGCTCAAAATATCCTGCCCGTCGAACGTAACCTCTCCGGAGCTGGCGGGAATCAGCCGTAGCAGCGTCCGACCGACCGTCGTCTTGCCGCAGCCGCTTTCGCCCACCAGTCCCAGCGTCGAGCCTCGCTGCACGGAAAACGACACGCCATCCACCGCTTTGACAAAGCCGACCGTCCTGTTCAGCACCCCCTTGCGAATCGGGAAATGTGTTTTGAGGTCTTTGACTTCCAATAATATTTTTTTGTCCGGCATACACTATCCTTTCTTGCAGAATCAGCCGGTTATCGTCGATAGCCTTCCGCATACCAGCAGGCCACCGCATGACCCGGCTGGACTTCCTGCAAAGGCGGTTCACACGCCTGGCAATGGGGGTCTTTAGCGCCAATCGGGCATCGCGGATGAAACTTGCAGCCGCTGGGGAATGCCACCGGATTGGGAACCGAACCCCCGATGACATCCAGACGCTTGCGCCGCTGGCCCAGCCGCGGCAAAGACCGCAGGAGGCCCTGTGTATAAGGATGCCGCGGGGAGCCGAACAGACTCTGCACGTCGGCTTTTTCCACAACCCTGGACGCATACATCACAACCACCGTCTGGGCGGTTTCGGCCACTACCCCCAGGTCATGGGTAATCAGCAGAATACTCATCCGGTTTTCATTTTGCAGTTTTTTAAGCAATTCCAGAATCTGGGCCTGAATGGTTACATCCAGCGCCGTGGTCGGTTCATCGGCAATCAGCAGGCTCGGCGAGCACGACAGCGCCATCGCTATCATCGCCCGCTGCCGCATCCCGCCGGAAAGCTGATGCGGATATTCCTGCACCCGCCGGGCCGGATCGGCAATACCCACCTTGGTCAGCATATCAATAGCCATATCCCATGCCGCATTGCCCTTGATGCCCTGATGCAGACTGATTGCCTCGACAATCTGGTTTCCGATGGTAAACACCGGATTGAGGCTGGTCATCGGCTCCTGAAAAATCATCGCAATGTCATTGCCGCGAATCGCACGCATCCGGTGCTCGCTCAGTTCCAGTAAATTTTGACCCTTAAATAATATTTTACCGCCAACAATCTTTCCCGGCGGGTCGGGAATCAGCCTCAGAATCGACAGCGATGTCACGCTTTTTCCGCAGCCGCTTTCCCCCACCAGTGCCGTCATGTGCCCGTCCGGAATATCAAAGCTGACTTCCTGCACGGCTTTGGCAATGCCCTGCTGTGTGAAAAAGTGCGTCGAAAGATTCTGCACCGACAGCAATATCTCGTGTTCACTCATCGAACTAATCCATCCTCAATTTCGGGTCCAGACAATCCCGCAGGGCATCGCTGAATATATTCAGCGCCAGCGAGATAATAAATATCGCAACCGTCGCCGCGACCATTTCCCACCAGACATCGCGCGCCAGCTCCGTACGCGCCGCGTCAATCATCGCTCCCCAACTGGGTTTATCCGTTTCGCCCAGCCCCAAAAAGCTCAGAATCACCTCGGCATGAATGAAGCTGACAAACCGCAGTGAAAAATTAATCAGAATAATATGAAACACATTCGGCAGCAGGTGGAAAAACAGAATGCGGAAATCCGAACATCCCATCGCCCTGGCCGCCAGCACATATTCACTTTCCTTGCGTTTGATAATCTCGCCGCGAATCAGCCGGCACAAACCCACCCAGCTGGTCAGGCCAATCGCCAGGTACACCGACACCGAGCCCCGCAGCTCCCAGGGCCCGATATGGGCTCCTCGCAGCACCACTGCAAATGCCATCAGCAGCAGGATATATGGAATCGTCCCCAGCGTCGTATAAAACCATACGATCACATCATCCACCCAACCCCGGTAATAGCCCGCCAGTGCCCCCAGCGGCACACCGATTAAAATACTGATAATCGATGCACAAAAGGCAACCATCATCGCGGTCTTGGCCCCGTACAGTGTTTTTCGAAATGTGGATTGCCCCATGAAATCCGTCCCCAGCAGGCACCAGCCTTTCTGGCTTTCGGTCTTCATTTCCGGAATAAATTCATAATGCGACAGGGGTTTCTGATAATTGGGACCGACATGCTCGTTCCATTGGACAAACGGTATCTTCCATTCAAAGTGCGTCACCAGGATATCGCCGATCCAGATAAAGGCTGCCAGACCCGCATAGACAGCGACTATCCAGAAGCACAGCATCGCCAGCTTCCGTTTGCGCAGACGGCGAATCGCATCCGACCAGTACCCCCTCGGCTGCATGAACTCGTTTTGTGTCGTTATTTCTGTCATAACTGACGATTCCGTAATTTTCCCAGCCTCTGGGGCTGTCCATCATTTTTATTTTTCAATTTC